>CANBNK010000015.1 GCA_947371015.1 Acetobacteraceae bacterium
GTCGCGCAGCGCCTCGTTCATGGCGTCCTTCAGCGTCGCCGCGCCTGACGTGACCGGGCGGACTTCGGCGCCCAGCAGCTTCATGCGGAATACGTTGGGCTGCTGCCGCTCCACATCCGTGGCGCCCATGAACACCACGCATTGCAGGCCGAACAACGCACAGGCGGTGGCGGTGGCCACGCCGTGCTGGCCGGCGCCGGTCTCGGCGATGATGCGCTTGCGGCCCATGCGCCGGGCCAGCAGGATCTGCGCCATCACGGCGTTGATCTTGTGCGCGCCGGTGTGGTTCAGTTCCTCGCGCTTGAAGTAGACCTTGGCGCCCTTGCCCTCAGGCGCGCTGGCGCGGAAATGCTCGGTCAGCCGGCCCGCGTACCAAAGCGGGCTGGGCCGGCCGACATAATCCTTCAGCAGCAGGCGCCATTCCGCCATGAAGGCCGGGTCGGCCTTGGCGGCATTGTAGGCCTGCTCGACCTCTAGGATCAGCGGCATCAGCGTTTCGGCGACGAAGCGGCCACCGAACTGACCGAAGCGGCCCCGGTTGTCGGGACCCTGGCGGAATGAATTGGGCGCGGACTGGTTCAAGGCGGTGTTCCCTAATCCCGCCTCATGTAGCGCCGCCGGCCGAAAGGTCAAAGCTTTGGGGTGGCTTCGACCGGGGATATTATACCCCCGGCCATGCCCTTGCCCGCAGGCGCCGGCGCGAGCGGACGGCTCGCGCCGAGGCGCCGACCGGCGCCCGCCGATCGTTGGGCGCAAGCCAAGGGCCGCGGAGGCGGCCCGCCCGGCGCCTCAGGGCCCATAAATCCCTGATACCGACGGTCGGCGACCGTTGGTATCAGCCCCCCACCACATGCCAGTCGGAGGTGACCCAGCCGACGCTGCCCTGGCTGGCGATGTGTCCGCCATCCATGTTCCAGGCCCAAAGCTGCCCGCTGGTGTTGTGCCAGAGGATATCGGCCTTGCCGTCGCCGTTCAGGTCGCCGACGGAAGCCAGCGACCAGCTGGGGTCCACGGCGTCCAGGATGTCCACCTGGACCACGGTATTGCCGGCCATCTCCCATATCTGGGCGGCACCCTTGCCGTCCGTCAGCAGCAGGTCGGTCTTGCCGTCGCCGGAGAAGTCCGCCACGCCCTGTACGGTCCAGCCAGCCGCCTGCGGCGCCACCGCATTGGTGGTGGTGAAGTGCTGGCCGTCCGAGAAGGAGATGGAAAGTGCGCCATCCGCCGCCTTCCAGAGCACATCCGCCTTGCCGTCGCCGTTGAAGTCACCGGCGCCGGCGAAGCTGCTACCGGTGGGCCCGGTGCCCAGGTTGGTGCTGGCGACCACCTGGCTGCCGTTCAGCTTCCAGGTCCAGTAGCTGTTGTCCGTGCTGTGGCGGAACAGCACGTCGGCCTGCCCGTCGCCGTCGAAGTCGTTCATCTTCAACGCGGTCCAGCTGGCATCCAGGCTGCCCGGAGAGCCCATGTAGTGGCCCTGCAGGTTGGCATCCAGCTGCCACATGCCGAAGTAGCCGCTCGGCGTCTGCACCAGGATTTCCGCCTTGCCGTCGCCGTTGGTGTCGCCGGAGCCAATGATCTTCCAGGTCGGGTCCAGGAAGGCCACGGCGCCCTGGTGGACGATGCTGCCGCCCTGCACTTCCCAGAACCAGGTGGTGCCGTCGTTGTTCTGGAACAGCACGTCGTTGAAGGTGGCGCCGCTCAGCGCCTGGTTGGTCAGGCCCAGCGCCGCATTGCTGGACGCATGGGATACCGTACCGTTGTCGGTCGGCACCAGACCGTACATCAGTGGCTGCAGCAGCTCGATCTTGTTGTAGTTCACCGACAGCCAGTCATCCTTCAGGATGCCGCCGGTATCCCCCGAGTTCGGGTTCCATGCCCACCAGGACCAGCTCGGCCCCAACTCGCCGGGCTTGATGGTCAGCGCGCTGGTGTCGCCGAGGATGTACTTGGTGATGGCATCCGCCCATTGCACGTCCTTCGGGTCGGTCAGCTTGCTGCCCCATTCGCCCACCCAGATCGGTGCGATGTTCTGCTCGTACAGGTAGCCCCACTTGGCGTTGAAGATCGCCGGCAGGTTTGCCGGGTAGCTGGGGTCGCTGAACCAGGTCTGCGGATAGATCGAGTTGGGGTAGTCGTGCGGCGAATAGACCAGGCGGTTGGCCACCGAGAGGTCCACCGGGTGGTCCTTGGCGCCTTGCAGGTCGCCACCCCACCAATAGTTGCTGCCGTTGTAGCCGCCGATGCCCTCGACGAAGATCAGCCAGTTCGGCGCATGCGCCAGCACCGCGTCGCCGATGCGTTCCGCCGCGGCGTCCCAGTCGGTCGCGGCGCCGGTGCCCCAGGTGGCCGCGGCATGCGGCTCGTTGTGCAGGTCGGCGCCGATGACCGAGGTGTTGTCGGCGTAGCGATCCGCCAGCATCTCCCAGTTCTTGGTCATGTCGGCTTCGGAGTACTTGCTGTCGTACCACAGCCCGTTTTCCGTGCTGCCGGCACCCGCCGAGTTGCGGTGGTGGTCCAGCACGATCTTCAGCCCGATCTGGTCGGCGTAGTCCACGATCCGGTCGAGGATCTCGAGCGGGCTGAGGCCGACCAGGTCCGGGTTCTTGGCGTAGTCGATCCCGGTCGCCTTGCTGGCGGCGTCGAACATCTGGTCGCAGTAGGGGATGCGGATGGAGTTGAAGCCCAACTGCACCATCTGGTCCATCATGGAATGGTAGTCGCGGGTCCAGAGGCCATGCGCCGAGTAGTTGGCGCCCTCGAAGCCGAACCAGCTGACCGAGTTGAGCTGCACCGGTATGCCCGCGTCATTGACGATCTGGTTGCCGTCGGTGTGCAGGAAGCCGGGGTTCTCGGCGGAACGCAGGCTGTCCAGAATGCTGGCGGTGCCGTTGGCGTCCAGGATGCTGGCGCCGCTGGCATTGCTCAGGTGCAGGCTGAAGGTCTCGGTCGAGGTCAGCGCTGGGTCCGGCAATATCGTCACTGTCACCTGCTTGCTGGTCTCGCCGGGGGCGAAGGTCAGCGTGCCGTTGGTGGCGGTGTAGTCGTTGCCGAAGGTCGCCGAGCCATCCACCGTGGCGTAGTCCACCGTAACAGCCGTGGCGGAAGCCCGCGACAGGGTGACGTTGAAGGTCGCGGTGCCCACCGTATCGGTCGGCTCGGCCACCACTGTGTCCCGCACCGCCAGGGTCGGGGTGCTGGTGCCGCCGCCGCCCGTGCCGCCGCCCGTGCCGCCGCCCGTGCCGCCACCGGTGTTGCCACCGGTGTTGCCGCCACCGCCGGTGACGGTGCCGCCGGTCGAGATGCCGCCGGTGGTGACCATCAGGTTGGTCAGGTTGGCCGAGGCGCCATCGGCCTGGAAGCCGAAGCTGACCTGGCCGCTGCCGGGCAGGTTGGCGTTGTAGTCCTGGCCCGCCAGCACGTAGTGGTTGCCGACATGGCTGACCACATGGGCATTCCAGACGGATACCGTGCTGCCGGTGAAGTCGAAGCTGACAGTCCAGTTGCTCTGCGCCGGGCCGCTGTTGTCGATGACAAGGTCAGCGACGAAGCCCTGGCCCCATTCGTCGCGCACCGTCTCGGTCAGCGTCAGCGCGCTGGAGGGCGCGGGGTAGGTGATGCTGCCCAGGCCAGTGCCGTCGGCGATGGTTGCCGCGGTCGGCGTGCTCAGCACCAGGCTGAACTGTTCATTGCCGGCAATGGCGGCGTTGGGCGTCACCGGCACGGTGACCACCTTGCTGGTCTCGCCAGCGGCGAAGGTCAGCGTGCCCGAGGTGGCGGTGTAGTCGATGCCGGCCTTGGCGGTACCATCGGCGGTGGCATAGGCCACCGTCACCGGCGTGCTGGAGGCCTTGGACAAGGTGACGGTGAAGCTTTCCGTCGCGGTGCCGCTGGTGGGTTCCGCCACCGTGGCGTCGCTGACCGAGATCGCCGGCAGCAGGTCCTGGATGGTGGCGGCGCCGCTGGCCCTGGCCAGGGTGCCGGCGCTGGGCGCCGAGAGGGTCAGCGCGAAGGCCTCGCTGGCCTCGACGAACGCATCCGCCTTCACCGCCACGGTTACGGTCTTGCTGGTCTCGCCGGCGGCGAAGCTCAGCGTGCCGGAGGTGGCGGTGTAGTCGTTGCCGGCCGTCGCCGTGCCGTCTGCCGTGGCGTAGTTCACCGTCAGCGGAATGGCCGCGGCAGCCGAGAGGGTGACGGTGAAGGTCGCATTGGCCGTTCCGCTCACCGGCTCGGTCACGCTGGTATCGCCGACGCTGAAGCTGGGCGCCGGGGTGGCGTCCAGAATGGTGCCGGTGCCGCTGGCCTGGGTGATTCTGCCAGCGCTGGGCGCCGAGAGGGTCAGCGCGAAGGCCTCGGTACCCTCATAGAGCACATCCGCCTTCACAGGCACCGTGACCACCTTGCTGGTCTCGCCAGCGGCGAAAGTCAGCGTGCCTGACGTGGCGGTGTAGTCGGTGCCCGCCTTGGCGGTACCATCGGCGGTGGCATAGGCCACGGTTACCGCCGTGGCCATCGGCTGCGCCAGTGTGACGGTGAAGCTGGCGTTGACGGTTCCGCTGCCGGGCTCCGTCACCTGGGCGTTGCCAACCGAGAAGCTGGCCCCCGCGGTGTTGTCGGCGATCGAGGCCGTGGCCGCCGCCTTGGCATAGACCGCGTTGGTCGCGGCCGAGAGGTTCAGCGCGAAGTTCTCCGTGCTTTCCAGCAGCGCATCGGCATCCACCGCCACGCTGACCACCTTGCTGGTCTCGCCAGGCGCGAAGGTGAGGGTACCACTGGCGGCGGTGTAGTCCTGCCCGGCCAGCGCGGTGCCATTGGCGGTTGCGTAGTCAACCGTGACGGTCTGGGTGGCGGCCTTGTTCAGCGAGACCGTGAAGTTGGCCATCGCGGTGCCGGTGGCCGGCTCGGTCAGCGTCACGTCGGCAATGCTCAGCGCCACCGGCGAGTCCTGCACCGTGGCGGTTCCGCTGGCCTTTAGCAGCGTGCCGATGCTGGGAGAGGTGAGGGTCAGCGCGAAGCCTTCCGTGCTCTCGGCCAGGCTATCGGCGTTGACCGCCACGTTGACGGTCTTGCTGGTCTCGCCGGCGGCGAAGGTCAGCGTGCCGTTGGTGGCGGCGTAGTCGCTGCCGGCCAGGGCGGTGCCATTGGCAGTGCCATAGTTGACCGTCACCGGCACCGCGGCAGCCTTGGACATGGTCACGGTGAAACTGGCATTGGCGGTGCCGCTGACCGGCTCGGTCAGGCTGACATCGCTGACCGAGAAGCTCGGCGCGGCGGTACCGTCCAGGATGCTGCCCTGGCCGGTGGCCTTCAGCAGCGTGCCACCGCTGGCGCCGGACAGCGCCAGTTGGAAGCCCTCGGTGCCCTCCACCAGCGCATCGGCCGCCACCGCCACGGTCACCACCTTGGTGGTCTCGCCAGCGGCGAAGGTGACGCTGCCGCTGGCGGCGGTGAAGTCGCTGCCAGCCTGAGCGGTGCCGTCAACCGTGGCGTAGCTGACCGTCACCGGGCCGCTGCTTGCCTTGTCCAGGCTGATGGTGAAGCTGGCATTGGCGGTGCCCAGGCTCGGCTCGGTCACCGTCGCGTCGCCCACGGTCAGGTTAGGCAGCGCGACGCCGCTGTCCAGGATGCTGCCCTGGCCCTGGTTGTGGCTGATGCTGCCAAGGCTGGCATTGGTCAGGTTCAGCGCGAAGCCGGAGGTGCCGTTGGCCAGCATGTCCTGCAACACGGTGACAGCGACGGTCTTGCTGGTCTCGCCGGCCGCGAAGGTCAGCGTGCCGGAGGTTGCGGTGTATTCAACGCCTGCATGCGCGGTGCCGTCCTGCGTGGCGTAGGCGATGGTCAGCGGGATCGCCGCGGCCTTGGACAGCGTGACGGTGAAGGTCGCCACCGCGCTGCCGCTGGCGGGTTCCACCACCGAGGCATCGCTGATGCTGAAGCTCGGCGGCGCGGTGCCGTCGGCCACCGTGGCGCTGGCGCTCGCCTTGTTCAGGCCGGCATTGCTCGGCGTGGTCAGCGCCAGGCTGAAGCTCTCGGTGCCCTCGACCAGCGCATCTGCATTGACCGCGACGTTGACGGTCTTGTTGGTCTCACCAGCGGCGAAGGTCAGCGTCCCTGACGCGGCGGCGAAGTCGGTGCCGGCCTTGGCGGTGCCATCGACCGTGGCGTAGTTCACCGTCACCGGCACCGTGGCGGCCTGGCTCAGCGTGACGATGAAGCTGGCATTGGCGGTGCCGGTGCCAGGCTCCGCCAGGCTGACATCGCCGACGCTGAGGTTCGGCAGCGGGCCGCCCGGGTCGGTGATGGTGCCGGTGCCCATGTCGCGGATCACGTTGCCCAGGCTGGGGTTGGTGATGCGCAGGCTGAAGGTCTCCGGCGCCTCGGCCGCGGCATCCGCGTTGACCGGGACGATGACGATCTTGGTAGTCTCGCCAGGCGCGAAGGTGACGGTGCCGCTGGTGGCCGCGAAGTCGCTACCGGCCTGAGCACTGCCATTCACCGTGGCGTAGTCCAGCGTCACCGCAACCGCGGCCGCCTTCGACATGGTGATGGTGAAGGCGGCGTTGGTGGTGCCGCTCGCGGGCTCCAGCACGCTGGCATTGCCGACGCTGAACTCTGGTGGGGGCGTGGCGTCGTGGATGATGGCGGTGCCGGTGCCGTGGCGCAGCGTGCCGGTGCTGGGGGTGCCGAGCACCAGCGAGAGGGTCTCATTACCCTCCACCAAGTTGTCGCCGAGGATGGTGATGGCCACGGTCTTGTGGGTCTCACCGGGGGCGAAGGTCAGGGTGCCCTGGGCGCCGATATAGTCCAGCCCGGCCGTGGCGGTGCCGTCCTGCGTGGCATAGCTGACCGTGATGGCGGTGGCGCTGGCCTGCGACAGGTCGATCGAGAAGCTGGTTTCCTGGTCGATGCCGACCGGCGCCTCGCCGATATCCATGTTCCAGACGGTCAGGTACGAGGTGGTATCCGCCGCGGCGCTACCGATGCTCTGGTTGGTGATGCTGGCGGAACTGCCACCGGCGGCCTGGAAGCCGAAATCCACCACGCCGTTCGGCGCCACGCTGGCGTTGTAGTACATGCCCTGCAGCACATAGTGGGTGCCGACATGGCTCAGTACCTGGGCATTCCAGATGTTGGTGATGGCGAAGCCAGCATCGAACGCAACAGTCCAGTTGTTGATCGGCGCGGCATCGTTGTTCAGCGTCAGGTTGGCCACGAAGCCATCCGTCCACTCACTGCCAATTTGAGTCTTCAGCACTGCAGTCATTGTATTGCTCCTGCTCCGGGTCAGGTCCGGTTGGGCAGAAGTTAACCAAAGCGGCGGCGTATACCTACGCTACTAGGGTAAGTAATGCGTCGTGTTTTGACCTCAAGTAATGTAGTTCGTCGAATAGAAATAGTATTTTCTGTTTACTGTGTCATTTGTTGTCGTTCAGCAGACACCAGGCAGGCGACAAGGCGCGACAAGCACCGCTTGCCACGACGCTTCAGGTGGCCGAGCGGGCCGCCTGGATGAAGGCGTGGATGCGCGCCGGGTCCTTCAAGCCACGGGCAAGCTCGACGCCGGACGACACATCCACCCCCGGTGCTCCGGACAGGCCGATGGCTGCGGCGACGTTGCCCGGCGTCAACCCACCGGCCAGCAGCCAGGGCCGCGGTATCGCCTGCCCCGCCAGCAAGGTCCAGTCGAAGCTGGCGGCATTGCCGCCGGGCAGCGCGGCGCCGGGCGGTGGCTTGGCATCCAGCAGGAACATGTCCACCACCGGTGCGTAGCGCGCCAGTTGCGCCAGGTCGGCGGCCTCCGCGATGCCCAGCGCCTTCATCACCGGCAATCCGAAGCGCAGCCGCACCGCCGCGGCCCGGTTGGGGGTTTCGTCGCCATGCAGTTGCAGAATGTCCAGCGGCACGGCAGCCAGGATCGCCTCGATCTCGGCGTCGGTGGCGTCCACCAGCAGGCCAACCCGGCGCGGACCGCCCTGGTGCCGGGCGGCCAACGCCGCTGCCTGGGCTGGCGAGACCGCGCGTGGTGAGGGCGGGTAGAACACGAAGCCGATATAGTCGGCGCCAGCGGCCACCGCGGCGTCATAGCCCGCGGCATCGTTCAGCCCGCAGATTTTTACCTGCTTCACGCCAGCTCCGCGGCAATGGCCCGGGCGGCGGCGGCAGGGTCGGCCACCTGGGTCAACGGGCGGCCGAGCACGATCCAATCAGCGCCGGATGTCACCGCTTCCCGCGGCGTGGCAACGCGGGCCTGGTCGCCCAGGGCGCTGCCGGCCGGGCGCACACCGGGCACCACCAGCAGCGGCGCGTTGCCCAGGGCCGCGCGGATCAGCGCCACTTCCAGCGGGCTGCACACCAGGCCATCGGCGCCGGCGGCCATGGCCAGGCGTGCCAGCCGCACCACCTGCTCGGCCGGGCTGGCGGCCACGCCGGTACTGGCCAGGGTGGCGGCGTCCATGCTGGTCAACACCGTCACCGCCAGCAGGATCGGGCGTGCCGCCCCGGCCGTTTCGGCTGCTGCGCGCGCGGCCGCGATCATCGGTGCGCCACCGGCAGCGTGCAGCGTCAGCATGGCCGGGCGCAGCGGCAGCAGGCTGCGCACCGCGCCGGCGACGGTATTGGGAATGTCGTGCAGCTTCAGGTCGAGGAAGACCGGGCCATGCGCGCCGATACGCCGCACCGCCTCCGGCCCCAGCGCGGTGAACAGCTCCAGCCCAACCTTCAGCACGCCCACATGCGGCGCCAGTGCAGCGGCCCAGGCCTCGGCGCGGGTCAGGTCGGGTGTATCCAGCGCCGCGACCAGGCGGGCCGGGGCGGCAGCGGGGCGGGCCAGCATCAGCGTTCGACCGCGGACGCCAAGGCAGTGCCGACCTGGGTGACGCCAACCTGGGTGGCACTGGCTTGGGCAGCGGCGGCCTCACGGCCCTTCATGTCGTTCAACTCAGCCTCCAGCAGATGCGCCGCGGCTTCCATGCGGCGCGCGCGGCGCCGATGCGGCAGTGACGAGGCCCAGGCGATGCCGGCGCCGAGCAGGAAGGCCAGGGCCGCCGCCAGCAGCACGGCCACCGCCAGCGGTACGTCCCATTCCAGGTCGAAGGGCCAAAGCTTCAGGGCAACCATGTGGCGATTGGACAGGCCGAACAGCACCAGAAGCAGCGCCAGCGGCGCCGACAGCACCAGGCGCCAGGTCATGTCGTCTTGGTCCCGGCCCCCTTGGCTCCAGCTGGCTTGGGCGCTGCGGGCTTGGTTGCTTTGGCGCTGGCGGGTTGCAGCGCGCCGCCGTTCACCCGTTCGCGCAGTTCCTTGCCAGGTTTGAAATAGGGCACTGCCTTGCCATCCACCGCAACCGCCGCGCCGGTGCGCGGGTTGCGGCCGGTGCGGGCTTCCCGCTGCTTGGCAGAGAACGCGCCGAACCCGCGAAGCTCCACGCGGTCACCCCGCGCCAGGGACGCGGTGATTTCCTCGAAGATCGTGGCGACAATCGCCTCGACATCCGGCTGCCGCAGATGCGGGTTTTCCTGCGCGAGCTGCGCGATCAATTCGCTTTTGGTCATGGCTATAAGCCGGTGAGTCCTTTGAGCGACTTAAGGTTGCCAGAGCAGGCGGAAGCCGTCAACGCCAAGCCATTCAGAAACCACGCTTTTTACCACGGTTGTTGCCGAAGCCTGCAACAGCCGCTCCAACCGGCCGCGGGTTTCCACCGGCTGCACCGGCATTGCCTCGGGCACGCCCTTCTCCGCGGCCAGCCAGGCACGGGCCTCACGCTCGCCGCCGATGGCATCGACCAACCCGAGGCCGAGCGCCTGGCGGCCTGAGAAGACGCGGCCATCGGCCAGCGGCCGCACCACCTCCTCCGGCATGCGCCGGGCGGTGGCCACCTTGCGGACGAACTGGTCGTGCAGGTCGCTGATGACGCCCTGCAACACAGCCCGCGCCTCGGTCGAGAGGGGATGGAACGGGCTGGGCTGGTCCTTCAGCGGGCCGGAGACCAGGGCCTCACCCCGGATGCCCAGCCGGCCCAACAGCTCCGAACCATCGACCGATTGCAGCAGCACGCCGATCGAGCCGGTGATGCTCATCTCCCGCGCGAAGATGCGTTCCGCCGGCAACGCGGCCATGTAGGCCGCCGAGGCCGCGGTGCCGCCCATCAGCGCAACCACCGGCTTGCGCTCGCGGATGGCGCTGAGCGCGGCGAACAGCGCCTCCCCGCCGCCGACGCTGCCGCCGGGACTGTCGATGGCGACCAGCACCGCCTTGACGCTGGCATCACGTCGCAGCCGGTCCAGCGCTGCGTTCAGCTTCGGGTCGTCGCCGATGAAGCCGCTGATGCTGACCCGCGCCACATGCCCGGCCGGCGTGCTGGCGCTGGCGAACAGCACGCCAAGCAACACCACCACGGCCAGCACCGCGCCGGCACGCCAGATCGTCAGGTGCCGCTTCAACCGCTGGCGGTCGATCAGCAGGTCGGCTTGCATGCCCATCGGTACCTCTTCATTTGCCCGGCCGATTCACGCCTGCGGGCCATGCGGCCCTGCGGCGACCGGTCGGCTACAGAACTCTCCGCTCAGACTGAGTCAGTGTGAGCGGATTTCGTGCTGTAGCTTCAATAGCTTGCAGAGCAATATCCGTTCTGATGATTCCATCGGAACGGATATTGCTCTACCGCGGCAGTTCCTGCTCGACCAAGCGCGCAAAATAGCTGGCGCCCACCGGCAGCATGTCGTCGTTGAAGTCATACAGCGGGTGGTGCACCGGCACGCCACCCTTCTCCGGCCCGGCCTGGCCCATCATCACGAAGCAGCCGGGGCGGGCCAGCAGCAGGAAGGAAAAGTCCTCGCCACCCATGATCGGCGGCAGGTCGCGCTTCACCCCGGCCTCGCCCAGCACTTTCGCCGCTGCCATGGCGGCACGTTCAGTCTGCGCGCGGTGGTTGATGGTCGGCGGGTACAGCCGCTCATACCGCACCGTGGCCGTCGCGCCATGCGCGGCGGCGGTGCCCTCGGCCACCTGGGCGATGAGCTTCTCCATCAGGTGGCGCGTCTCCGGCTGCAGCGTCCGCACTGTGCCGGAAAGCTCGGCCTCGGCCGGGATCACGTTGTTGGCGCTACCGCTGTGGAACTGGCAGATGCTGAGCACCGCGCTGTCCACCGGGTCCACCCGCCGCGCCACCACCGCCTGCAACGCCACCAGCACATGCGCGCCGACCATCACCGGATCGACAGCCAGGTGCGGCTTGGCCGCATGCCCGCCGAAGCCCTTGATGGTGATGAACACCCGGTCGGAGGCCGCCAGGATGGTGCCGTCCACCACCGCCGCCTGGCCCAAGGGCAGGCTCGGGTCGTTGTGGATGCCGTACACTGCATCGCAGGGGAAGCGCTCGAACAGGCCTTCCTCCACCATCACCCGGCCGCCGCCACCGCCTTCCTCCGCCGGCTGGAAGATGAAGTTGACGGTGCCGGCGAAGTTGCGGGTTTCCGCCAGGTAGCGCGCCGCGCCCAGCAGCGTGGTGGTGTGGCCGTCATGGCCGCAGCCATGCATCTTGCCCGGGGTCTTGCTGGCATGGCCGAACTGGTTGGCCTCCTGCATCGGCAGCGCGTCCATGTCGGCCCGCAGGCCGATGCTGCCCGCGCCCGGCTGGCCCTTCAGCACGCCCACCAGGCCGGTGCCGGCGATGCCCCGATGCACCTCGATGCCCCATTCCGCCAGCCTGGCCGCCACGAAGTCGCTGGTGCGGTGCTCCTGGAAGCCAAGCTCCGGATGCTGGTGCAGGTCCTGCCGCCAGGCGGTCAGCTCCGGCGTGTATTCGGCGATGCGGTTGATGATCGGCATGGGGTGGGCTCCGATGGGCGGGCGGAAGGTGGCATGGCTGGCGCTGCGATGTAAGCTGGCGGCATGAACGTCCAAGGCAAGATGCTGCTGGCACTGGACCAGGGCACGACCTCCACCCGCGCGATCCGGTTCGACGCGGCCCTGGCGCCGCGCGCCACGGCACAGCGTGAGTTGGCCCAGCACTACCCCGCCCCCGGCTGGGTGGAGCACGAACCCGAGGACATTTTTCGGGATAGCCTGGCGGTGCTGCGGCACGCCATGGCCGGCTGCGCGCCCGCCGACATCGCCGGCATCGGCATCACCAACCAGCGGGAGACCGTGGTGCTGTGGGACCGCGCCAGCGGCCGCGCGCTGCACCGCGCCATCGTCTGGCAGGACCGCCGCACCGCTGACGCTTGTTCCCAGCTGCGCACCGGCGGGCATGAGGCGATGGTCAACGCGAAGACCGGCCTGCTGCTGGACCCCTATTTCAGCGCCACCAAGCTGGCCTGGTTGCTGGACAACATCGCCGGCGCCCGCGCCCAGGCCGAGCGTGGCGAGCTGGCCTTCGGCACGGTGGACTGCTTCCTGCTGTGGCGGCTGACCGGCGGCGCGGTGCATGCCACCGACGCCACCAATGCCGCGCGCACCATGCTGTTCAACATTGTGCAGGGTGACTGGGACGACGGCCTGCTGCGCCTGTTCAACATTCCGCGCGCGTTGCTGCCGGAGGTACGCGACTGCGCCGCCGATTTCGGCGAAACCACGCTGCTGGGCGGGCGCATCGCCATCCGCGGCATGGCCGGGGACCAGCACGCGGCCACGCTGGGCCAGGCCTGCTTCGCGCCGGGCATGCTGAAATCCACCTACGGCACCGGGTGCTTTTGCTTGTTGAACACCGGGGCTGAACCGGTGTTCTCGCAGAACCGGCTGCTGACCACGCTGGCCTGGCAACTCGGCGGCCGCCGGACCTATGCGCTGGAAGGCGCCATCTTCGTCGCTGGCGCCGCGGTGCAGTGGCTGCGAGACGGCCTCGGCATCATCGCCACGGCCAGCGAGGCTGGCGACCTGGCCGCCCAGGCCGACCCGGCACAGAGCGTCTACCTGGTGCCCGGCTTCGTCGGCCTGGGCGCGCCCTGGTGGGACGCGGAGGCACGCGGCGCCATCTTCGGCCTGACTCGCAATGCCGGCCGCGCCGAACTGGCCCGCGCCGCGCTGGAAGCCGTGGCCTATCAAACCAAGGACCTGCTGGACGCCATGCGCGCGGATTGGCCCGGCATGGGGGAGACCGTGCTGCGCGTGGATGGCGGCATGACCGCCAGCGACTTCACCATGCAATTCCTGGCGGACCTGCTGGGCGCCCCGGTCGATCGGCCGACGGTCATGGAGACGACCGCCCTCGGCGCCGCCTACCTGGCGGGCATGCAGGCCGGGCTGCTGCCTGGCCCCGAACAAGCGGCAACACACTGGCGGCTGGACCGCCGCTTCCAACCGCAGATGGCGCGCGAAGACGCCCAACGCAAACACGCCGGCTGGCGCGACGCCGTGCAAAGGACCCTGACGCGATGAGTGACGTTTTCCTGGTCGGCAATGGCGCCGGCTTTTCCGGCGACCGGGTGGACGCGCCCATCCCGGTGGTGCGAACCCTGATCCAGCGCGGCCTGCCCGCCGCCCTGTTCTTCGAGGTATTGGGCGAGCGCACCGTCGCCCTGGCCCAGCTGGAACGCCGCGCCAACCCGGAAGCCGGCTACGAGCCCATGCTGGAACGCCTGCTAGCCCCGGTGCTGGCCGATTGCTTCCACCACCGCATCCCCATCCTGGGCAATTTCGGCGCGGCCAACCCGCCGGCCGCGGCGCGCTGCATCGCCCGGCTGGCGCTGCGCCTGGGCCTGCCGAACCTGCGCATTGCCGTGGTGGCGGGTGACGACGTCATGGGCAGCATCGCGCTGGACCAGCTGCCGGTGCATGAGGCCGATGGCAGCATCGATATCAGCAGCGCCCGCCTGATCGCCGCCAACGCCTATATCGGTGCCGAACCGCTGGTAGCCGCGCTGAAGGCCGGCGCCGATGTGGTGGTGGCCGGCCGCACCAGCGACCCGGCCCTGGCCATCGCCCCGCTGGTAGCCCATTTCGGCTGGAGCCTGGATGACTGGCAGAAGCTGGCGGTGGGCGCCGCCGCCGGCCACTTGCTGGAATGCGGCAGCCAGGTAACCGGCGGCGTGTTCTGGGACCCCGGCCGCAAGGACATTCCGGACCCCGCCAATATCGGCTTCCCCATCGCCGAGGTGACGCGCGACGGCGGCCTCATCATCACCAAGGCGGCGGATACCGGCGGCCTGGTGGACCTGCGCACCATCAAGGAACAGCTGCTGTACGAGCTGCACGACCCGGCGCACTACATCACGCCCGACGTGGTGCTGGATATTTCTGGCTGTCACATTGAACAGGTCGGCAAGGACCGCGTCGCGATCCACGGCCTGAAGGGCGAGCCGGCGCCGGAATCGCTGAAGGTGACCGCCAGCTTCGAAGGCTCCTGGCTAGGCGAGGGCGAGGTTTCCGTCGCCGGCCCCAACGCCCTGGCACGCGCCAAGGCCACCGCCGATGTGCTGCTGCAACGCCTGAAGCTGCGCGGCTTGCCGGTGCGCGCCCGGGTGGACCTGATCGGCGTGGCCAGCGTGCACGACAGCGACGACGGCGCGCTGTGGCGGGCGTATGAAGGCCCCGAGCCACCCGACATCCGCATCCGCCTGGCTGCCGAGGGCGCCACGCGCGACGACGTGGACCAGGCCGCGCGTGAGGTTCTGGCGCTGCTGTGCTGCGGCACCGCCGGCACTGGCGGCGCGCGCTGGCGCGTCACCCCGCGCATCCTCACCCGCAGCTACCTGGTGCTGCGCGACCGCGTGCCCACCAGCATCACCAGCCGCACGGCACAGGAGATCGCGGCATGAAGCCCACCGATTCACGCCTCCGGGCAAAGCCCTCCAGCGATCGGGGGGCAGCATGAGCGACCTCGTCGAACTCCCGCTGTATGACCTGGCCCACAGCCGCGCCGGGGACAAAGGCAACCGCGCCAACCTCTCCCTCATCCCCTACAAGCCGGAGCTCTACCCGATCCTGGCCGAGCAGGTGACGGAGGCGCGGGTGCTCGCGCTGTTCGCGCATCGCGGCGCCACACGCTGCCGGCGCTACGACCTGCCGCTGCTGCACGCCTTCAACTTCGTCGTCGATGACGTGCTGGAAGGCGGCGTCAACGCCAGCCTTAACCTGGACGGCCACGGCAAGACGCAAAGTTTTCGACTATTGGCGATGACGGTGCAGGTGCCGCGCCACCTGGTGCCCTGAACCCCACGACGCACGGCGCGTTGCCGCTGGCATCATGGTCTATTTCATGTTCGCCACCGGTATCGAGAACAGCAACCCGACCATCGCCGGTGGCGTCCGGCGGGACGAGTTGGCCGAATGCGGCCACTACGAACGCTGGCGCGAGGATTTCGCCCTGGTGCAGGAAGTCGGCTGCAACTTCCTGCGCTATGGCCCGCCGCTGTACCGCGCGTGGCTCGGTCCTGGCCGCCACGACTGGGAGTTCACTGACCAGGCCATGGCGGAGCTGCTGCGGCTGAACATCACGCCGATCGTGGACCTCTGCCATTTTGGCCTGCCGGATTGGCTGGGCGACTTCCAGAATCCGGACTTCCCAGCACTGTTCGCCGACTATGCGCGCGCCTTTGCCCAGCGCTTCCCCTGGGTGCAGCTCTACACGCCGGTGAACGAGATGTACGTCACCGCGCTGTTCTCCGGCCGCTATGGCTGGTGGAACGAGATGCTGCGCAGCGACCGCGGCTTCGTCACCGCCTTGAAGCATGTGGTGAAGGCCAATGTGCTGGCAATGGAGGCGATCCTCGACATTCGCCCCGACGCGATCTTCATCCAGAGCGAATCGTCGGAGTATTTCCACGCCGACAGCCCCGCAGCCATCGGCCCGGCCGAGCGGATGAACGCCGAGCGCTTCCTCTCGCTTGACCTCAACTACGGCCGCCGGCTTGGCTCCGACATGTATGAATACCTGCTGGGCAACGGCATGACGCGGGCGGAATACCAGTTCTTCCTCGACCATCGGCTGAAGCGATGGTGCATCATGGGCAACGACTACTACGTCACCAATGAGCACCTGGTGGCGCCGGATGGCGGCACCAGGCCGTCGGGCGAAATCTACGGCTACGCCACCATCACCAGGCAATACTACGACCGCTACCGCCTGCCGGTGATGCACACCGAGACCAACCTCAACGAAGGCGCGACCGGCCTGGAGCCCTGCCAGTGGCTGTGGAAACAATGGGCCAACGTGCTGCGGGTACGGAACGACGGCGTGCCGATGGTCGGCTTCACCTGGTACAGCCTGGTGGACCAGGTGGACTGGGACACCGCGCTGCGCGAGCAGAACAACCGCGCCAACCCGCTCGGCCTCTATGACCTCAACCGCAAACCGCGGGAGGTTGGCCGCGCCTATCGCAAGCTGATCGCGGATTGGCGCGACGTGCTGCCGGCGCAGAGCCTCTGCCTGCAGGTGCCGGTCCAACCCCTGCCTGGAGCAAGCTGATGCGGCGTTTCACCGGCAAGGTCGTGGTTGTCACTGGCGGTTCCGGCGGCATCGGTGCCGCCACCATGCAGCGCTTCAAGGATGAAGGCGCCATCGCCATCTCGGCGGAACGCCACGGCGACCCACCCTGCGATGTCAGCGAGGAGGCGCAGGTGGAACGCTTCATCGCCGCGGTGCTGGCCCGGCACGGCCGGCTGGACGTGGTGGTCAACAATGCCGGGCTGATGCTGTTCAAACCGCTGCCCGACTATACCGGTGCCGACTGGGCGCAGGTGCTGGGCGTGGATTTGATGGGCGCGGTCCACTTCACCCGCCAGGCCTTCCTGCACATGGGTCCGGGCGGTGCCATCGTGAACATCGCCAGCGTGCACGCGCAGATGACCACGCCGCTGGTGGCGCCCTATGCCGCGGCCAAGGCGGCGCTGCTGTCGCTGACCCGGTCCGCGGCCATCGAGGGCAAGGCGCAGGGCATCCGCGCCAATGCGGTGCTGCCGGGCGCGGTGGAAACGCCGATGCTGCGCGAGAATCCCAACATCAAGTCCGGCGCCGAGGCGCTGAATGAGGCCGATATCGGCCAGCCCGCCGACATCGCCGCCGCCATCGCCTTCCTGGCCAGCGACGACGCGCGCTTCGTCACCGGGGCCTGCCTGGCGGTGGATGGCGGCCGGCTGGCGCAGCTCTGACCCGGCTCTCCGGCGCAGATAGCGTCCGGCCGCGCTACAGCCCGAAGGCGACTTCCCGCGTGTTGCTGCGGCGCAGGTTGCGCAGCCGCGCCAGCGCCCAGAGCGGAAAGATCCGCGCATAGCCGTGGTAGCGCAGGTAGAACACGCGGGGGAAGCCGGTGCCGGTATAGTCTTCCTCGGGCCAGCCGCCGTCCTTGGCCTGGTGCGCCACCAGCCAGGCGGCGCCACGCTCCACCGCGGGGTCATCGGCCTGGCCGGCAGCCATCAGCGCCAGCAGCGCCCAGGCGGTCTGGCTGGCGGTTGAGAGGCCCATCTGCACGTCCGCATCCGGCGCGGTGCCGCCGCGGCGGGGATAGGTGAAGCCATCCTCGCCCCAGCCGCCATCGGCATTCTGCACCCGCTTCATATAGGCCGCGCCGCGCGCCATGGCCGGGTGTTCCGGCTTCAGCCCGGCGGCGTTCAGCGCGGTCAGCGCGGACCAGGTGCCATAGACGTAGTTGACGCCCCAGCGGCCATACCAGCTGCCATCGGTCTCCTGCTCGTCCAGCAGGTAGCTCACCGCCTGCTTCACCGCCGGGTCGTCCTGGCCATGGCCCAGCTGCGCCAGCATGGCCAGGCAGCGGCCGGAGACATCGGCGGTGGGCGGGTCCAGCAGCGCGCCGTGGTCGGCGAAGGGGATGCTGTTCAGGTAGTGGTAGCTGTTGTCGGCGTCGAAGGCGCCCCAGCCGCCGCCCTTGGACTGCATGCCGACCACCCACTTGGTCGCCAGGTCCACCGAAGCCTCGGCTGCCGGGGTGTCCCAGCCGGCCTGCTTGCGGGCGCGGTCCATGGCCAGCACCACCACGGCGGTGTCGTCCACGTCCGGGTAGTGGTCGTTCCAATACTGGAAGGCCCAGCCGCCCGGGGCGACGTTGGGGCGGGCCCAGGCCCAATCCCCCTTCACCTCGGTGATCTGGCGGCCGAGCAGCCAGTCCAGCCCCTGGCGCACCTTGGCCTCGGCCTGCTCGCCGCCGGCTTCCAACAGCGCGTGGCTCGCCAGCGCCGTGTCCCACACCGGGGACAGGCAGGGCTGCACATAGGTTTCGCCGGCAGTTTCGCCTGGGGCCTCTACATCCACCCGGTCCACCACCAGCTTTTCCACGCTGGCCCAGGCGGTCAGCAGGCGCTGGTCGTCGGCCGGTACGCCCAGGCAGTGGTACATCCAGATGGCGTTGGCCATGGCCGGGTAGATGCCGCCCAGCCCGTCCTCGCCGTTTAGCCGCTCGGTCACGAAGCGTTCGGCCCACATCTCCGCCCGGCGCCGCGCGGTGCGCGGGAACAGGTGAGTGATGCGCTGCAAACCCTTGTCCAGAACGGCGAACAGCGTCTTCCACGGCTCGGCGGCGTGGGCACCGGCGGGCCAGTCCTTGACCTCGTTCGGGTGGGTGCGGAACAGCTCGTCCAGCGTCACGCCAATCGGCGCCAGTGGCAGCGGCCGGCGCGCCATCACCACGGTCAGCGGCACCAGCACGGTGCGCGCCCAATAGCTGACCTTGGAGAGATGGAACGGGAACCAGCGCGGCAGCAGGCACAGCTCCGGCGGCATCACCGGCACGGCGTGCCACGGCACCTGGCCGAACAGCGCCAGGGTCGCGCGGGTGAAGACGTTGGATTTCTCGGCGCCGCCGGCGGCAAGGATCGCCTCCTTCGCCCGCAGCATGTGCGGCGCCTCCGGCTGGTCGCCGATCAGCCGCAGGCAGAAATACGCCTTCACCGAACAGGAGATGTCGATCGGGCCGAGATGGAACAGCGGCCAGCCGCCACCGGCATTCGGCGCCTCCAGCGCCTGCAGCCGGCGCAGGTAGCGGCCGATGCGGGCCTCGCGCTCCGGTTCGGTCTGGCCGAAGAACCGCTTCAGCATGACGAATTCGGACGGGATCGTGGCGTCGGCCTCAAGCTCGAACACCCAGTGGCCATCCGGGCGCTGGTGGCTCAACAGATGCGCCGTCGCCTGGTCCACCGCCGCGTCCAGCACGCCCTCGGCCAGTTCGGCGCCGGGGCTGAGGCTGGTGGTACCGGCAGGGCGCAAGGCCAGCGAAGCGAGGTCGGGCATCGTCGACAAGGCTGAGGCTTCCTCTGAGACCTTCCGCCCCAGGAGCCCTGGACACGGCGGTTCGATCTCTCCAAGACCGGTGGATTAAGACCTTCTGGTCCGGTTGCGAAGGCGTGTGTGACAAAATGGCAGCGGTTTAATGCCTCACTGTGTCCCAGGCGCACCTTGCCCGGCGCCCGCCCCGGCCGCGCCGTCGCCAGCACCCCGGTCTGCGCGAGGCCCCGCCTCGCCCTTCCACATGCCGCCGCGGCCGCGCCATTCGGCCCAGGCGCTGTCCAGCGTGAACAGCATGTAGGTCAGCGCGATGCCCGGCAGCGCCAGGCCACGCACCGCCGAGAGGCCGAACCGCCACAGCGTCGGCGCGAACCCGACCACCATGGCCGCCCAGGCGCCCAGCCCGACCCAGCGCGCCGGGCCCTCGCCGAGGACCGCCAGCGCCGGCGGCACCAGGAAGACCAGCGCCAGCGCCACGATCATGCCCAGCAGCAGCAACGGGTTGTAGCCCAGCTGGGCATAGGCGGTGCGGGCGACCATCTTGCGGATGGCGCCGATGCCGTCATAGGGGCGCAGGCTCTCCACCCGCTCGGTCAGGCCCAGCCAGATCGGCCCCTGCCGCTTCATCTGCGCCGCCAGGCTGCAGTCGTCGATGATCTTGCAGCGGATCGGTGCCAGCCCGCCGGCGCGCTGGAAGGCAGCGTGGTCCAGCAACACGCAGCCGCCGGCAGCCGCCGCCGTGCGGGCACCCTGCTGGTTGGACCAGCGGAACGGATAGAGCATCTGGAAGAAGAAGATGAAGGCCGGGATCAGCCAGCGCTCGGCCGCGCTGTTGCAGCGCAGCTTCGCCATCAGGCTGACCATCACGCGGCCCTCGGCGCGGGCGCGGTTGACCAGCATCCGCACGCTGTCCGGCGTGTGGCTGATATCGGCGTCGGTGAACATCAGGAAGTCCGGCGCCGGCCCCAAGGCGATGCTGTCCAGCCCTTGCTGCAAGGCCCAGAGCTTGCCAGTCCAGCCCGGTGGGCGGCTGCCGCCGGTGGTCACCACCAGCCGGTTGTTGCCGGCGGCGGCGGCGCGGGCGACCTCGCCGGTGCCATCCGTGCTGCGGTCATCCACCACCACCACGCGGAACTCGCCGGGGTAGTCCTGCGCCAGCAGGGAGGCGACGGTGGCGCCGATGCTCTCGGCCTCGTCGCGGGCGGGGATGACGCAGACCACGCTGGGCCAGGTGTTGGGGACCGGCAGCCGGGCGGCATCGCGGTCGTCGTCCCGCGCCAGCCAGAACATGCCGCGGCCCAGCAGCAGCACGGCCCAGGCAATGGCCGCCGCCAAGGCGAGCGCCAGCGTGGCGGTCACAGCATCCGCTCCTGCCGGAACCAGGCGATGGCATCAGCCACCGCCTGCTGCCATGGGCGCGCCTGGTAGCCCAGCACCCGATCGGCCTTGGCACTGGAAAAATACATCCAGTGGCTGGCCATCTTCAGCCCGTCCAGGGTCAGCATCGGCTCCACGCCCGAGACCCGCGCCCACAGCTCCGCGCCCAGGGCCAGCGGGTAGAGCGGCGCGCGCGGCAGCCGCACCGGGCGGCCCTTGCCCAGCCCAGCGGCGATATGCGCCAGCAGGTCGCCCAGCGGCACGTCCTGGCCACCGAGGATATGGCGCTCCCCAACGGCACCGGCGGTCAGCGCGGCAACGCAGCCGGCGGCGACGTCGTCCACATGCACCAGGTTCAGGCCGGTCTCCACATAGGCCGGCATCCTGCCGCGCGCCGCTTCCAGGATCAGCCGGCCGGTCGGCGTCGGCCGCCGGTCCCGTGGGCCGATGGGGGTGGAGGGGTTGACGATGACCGCCGGCAGGCCGTCCTGCGCGACCATCCGTTCCACCAGGCGCTCGGCCTCGGTCTTGGACTGCTTGTAGGGGCCGATCGCCTCGGCCACGGCGGCGGCATCCGCCTCGGTGGCGGGCTGGCCGTCGGGCCGCGGCTTCAGCGTGGCGACGGAGGAGACATGCACCACGCGGCCCACCCCGGCGACCAGCGCGGCGCGCATCACCGCCTCGGTGCCCGCCACGTTCACCGCACGCATCCGGGCCGGGTCCGGCACCCAGATACGGTAGTCCGCGGCGCAGTGGATCGCGGCGGTGCAGCCCTTCATGGCCTTGGCGACGGAGGCGGGATCGGTCAGGTCACCGGGCACGAAGGCCATGGTCAGGCCGTCCAGCACGCCGCGCGGGGTCTCCGGCCGGACCAGCGCCACCACGTGGTAACCCTGCGCCGCCAGCGCATGGGCAATCGCGGAGCCGAGAAAACCGGTCGCCCCGGTGAGCATGACGGTTTCGGCCATGGGTCCCCTGCCTGGCACCGATGCCCCGGCCTGGCGCCGGGGTGCGGGGTGCTGGCGGCGTTGTGGCGGGAACGGCGGCGCAAATCCAGCCTCGGGCGCGCCTTGCCAGGCCGTGGCGGCGATGTCATCAGGCCGGCATCGCCTGCCCACCCCTCACATGCTATCGGGCCCAGTATGAAGCGCCTCAACCGCCGCACCCTGCTGGGTGCCACCGCCGCCCTGGCTCTGGCTCTGCCAGCCCGGGCGCAATCCGCCCCTGCCGCGAGCATCGAGGCGCTGCATGCCGCGCTGCTCGACATCATGAAGAACGCCGACCGGCTGGGCGTGAAGGGGCGCGAGCAGCGCATCCGCCCGGTGCTGCTGCGTACCTTCAACCTGCTGGCGATGGCCCGGATTGCCTGCGGCCGGCCCTGGACCGACTTCACCCCGGCCCAGCAGGAGGCGGTGGCGAAGGCGTTCAGCGATTGGTCCATCGCCACCTACGCCAACCGGTTCGACGGCTTCGGCGGCGAAAGCTTCGCCACTGATGGCGAGAGCGACCTGCCCAATGGCGACCACATGGTCCGCACCCACATCAACCGCGTGAACGACAGCCCGGTGGCGCTGAATTACCTGATGCGCCAGAGCGAGGGCCAGTTCCGCGTGGTGGATATCTACCTGACCGGCACGATCAGCGAGCTGGCCAGCCGCCGGGCGGACTTCACCACCATTTTGCGGGATGGCGGCCCGGACCGGCTGGCGGCCGAGCTGAACCGGCGCACCGCGGAGCTGCTGAAGTAACGCGGCATCAGCGACCGGGTCAGGCCGCAGGCCCTGCGGCGACCGGGCGTTACCCCAGCTTCAGCCCCAGCCGGCGCACCACCGCGCCATACTGCTCATGCAGCCGATGCGCGAAGGCGGTATAGGCGGCGGTATCCATGTGCACCGCCTGCATGTCGAAGCGGTCGATGGTCGCCAGATGCGCCGGGTCGAACATCGCCTGCTTCAACCCGGCATGGATCGTGGCGGTCAGTTCCGGGTCCAGCCCCTTGACCGTGCCATAGCCGCCGCTGCCGATCTGGATCAGGTCCAGCCCCAGTTCGCGGAAGGTCGGCGCCTCGGGGAAGCGCTTGCTGCGCTCGGGCGACATCACCGCCAGCACCCGCAGCTGCCCGGCCTGCACCAACTGCACCAGCCCGCTGCCGGAAGTATCCACCGAGATCTTCAGCGAGCCCGACAGCAGCGCCGGCTGGATCTCCGCCGAGCCACGATAGGGCACGTGCTGCCATTGCAGCCCCTGGGCGCCGCAGAGCTGCTCCATGGTCATGTGGCCGGGGCTGCCGACACCGGGGGTGCCGTAGTCGAACTTGCCGGGGTTGGCGCGCACATCCGCCAGCAGTTCCTGGAACGTGCGCCACGGCGCATCCGCCCGCACCACGATGGTAAACAGGTAGCCGAACACGTGGATCAGCCAGGTGAAGTCCACCAGCGGGTCGAACAGCGGCCGCTGCGCCATCAGCGGGTGGGAGATGGCGGCGGTGGGCATCTGCACCAGCGTGTAGCCGTCCGGCCGGCCCTCGTTCAGCAGCGTCTGCAGGCCCAGGACGCCGCCGGCGCCGGGCTTGTTGTCGATGATGAAGGGCTGGCCGAGGTGGCGGCTGGCGCTCTCGGCCAGGGCGCGGGCCATCATATCTGCGCTGCCGCCGGCCGGCCAGGGCGCGATCAGCCGCACCGGCCGGTTGGGCCAGGGGGCCTGGGTAAGCGGGGCCTGGGCCACCGCCGGGGTGGTTAACGCCAGCGCGGCCGGTGCCGCCAGCAGGGCGCGGCGGCGGATCACTGGAAGGCCCGCATGATCCGCGCCCAATCCTCGATGGCGTGTTCCTGCCCGGGGACCAGCTGCACGGTGAACTCAGTATAGCCGGCGTCGCGCAGGTCGCCGACGCGGCGCCGCAACTCCGCCTCGGTGGCGGTGAAGCTGGTCATGCGGATCAGCTCGGCGGACACGAACTTCCGCTCCTCCGGCTTCACGCTCATCAGGTGGCCACGATGGTTGTTCAGCCAGGGCGCGTCGGCCGGCTGGAAGCTCTTGGCCAGTTCGACATAGCCCTCCACCTGCGCCCGCACCGCCTCCGGCAGGGGCGAGATGTTGTGCAGCCCCATCAGCGCCTCATCCGCCGCGCGGTGCAGCAGCACGGCGGCGCGCGGGCCGGCCTGGGCCATGGCGCGGTCGCTGTCGGCCGCCTCGCCTTCCGCCAGCACGCAGCCCAGCACGAAGGCGGTGGCCTGCAACGGCGCCTGGTTGCCCGCGGCGGTCCAGGCCTGCTGCATCTCGCCGATCATCTGCACCGCGGCCGGCACGTCCGAGAAGAAGTTCACCCAGGCCGCGCCCAGCTTGGCCGCCAGCTTTCTCGCGCGCGGGCCGGCGGCGGCCAGGTGCAGGCGCATCGGTGTCTTGAGGTCGAACAGCTCCAGTTCCGGATTCAGGAACTGGAGTTTCCTGCGTTCACCCTCGATCTCGGTCTCGACGATCTCGCCGCGCTGGAGCGCGAGCATGACGCGGACGTATTCCTCAAAGTCCTTCAGCTTCATCGCGCCCAGGCCCATGGCGCGGCGTCCGGTAAACCCGGTGCCGAGGCCCATGTCGATCCGCCCTGGGGCCAGCTTGTTCAGGCTGGCATAGGCATTGGCGGTAACAGCGGCGATGCGGTTGGACGGGATCAGCACCCCGGTGCCGAGCCGGATGCGGCTGGTCTTCATCGCTGCCGCGCCCATGGCGACGAAGCAATCGGCGCTCAGCATCTGCGTGTCGTAGAACCAGGCGGTGGCGAAGCCGAGTTCCTCGGCGCGCTGGGCGGTCTTCCAGCTGTCGGCGCTGGTGGGCATGGCGATGCCGAACTGCATATTGGCGTTTCCTCGTGGCGTTGCGGTGAGCCTAACGGCGGCGGTGCGGCTGTGCTAGCGTGGCGCCCGATGTCGCAGGTCCAGGGCCTGCGCGGTCGTCGCCCTGGCACCCCCCCGGCCAAGGCCAAGGCGCCGCGCAAGGCCAGCACCCCACGCATCCCCCCAAAGCCGCCGGCCCCAGCGCCGAAGCCCTCTGCACGCCCGACTCTCAAGCCCCCGGCGAAGCGCTGGCGCTGGTGGCATTTCGCCATTCCGCTCATCACCTGGGCCAGCGTCGCGCTGGCCGCCCTGCTGCTGTGGTTCTGCTGGGACCTGCCGCGCCCGGACGTGGCCATGGAAACCACCCGCAAGCCCAGCGTGACCCTGCTGGCCGCCGATGGCGCCATGCTGGCGACCCAGGGCGACCTCTATGGCGAAACCGTCCGGCTGCGCGACCTGCCCGCCTACCTGCCGGCGGCGCTGATCGCGATCGAGGATCGCCGCTTCCGCCAGCATCCCGGCGTGGATGTCTTAGGCATCGGCCGCGCGCTCTACACCAACCTGGTCGCCGGCGGCGTGCGCCAGGGCGGCTCCACGCTGACGCAGCAACTGGCAAAGAACCTGTTCCTGACGCCGGAGCGGAACACCCGCCGCAAGGTGCAGGAAGCCCTGCTGGCGCTGTGGCTGGAGGCCCGCTTCAGCAAGGACCAACTATTGGAAATCTACCTGAACCGGGTCTATCTGGGCGGCGGCGCCTTCGGCGTGGATGCGGCGGCGCGGCTGTTCTTCGGCGTGCCCGCGCGGCGCGTGACGCTGTGGCAGGCGGCGATGCTGGCGGGGCTGCCCAAGGCGCCGTCCCGCCTCAACCCGCGCAGCGCGCCGGACGCCGCCACCGCCCGCACCGTGGAGGTGCTGGAGGCCATGGCCGAGACCGGCGCCATCACGCCGCAGCAGGCCCGGGCCGAGGCCGAGCGGATCAACCCGCGCGCCCGGCCCTCCCGCGGGGCCGGCTGGTTCGCCGACTGGGTGCTGGAGGAGGTGCCCACGCGCTTCCCCGACAGCGCCGACCTGATGCTGCGCAGCACCTTGGATTCCCGGCTGCAGGCACACGTAGAAGCCCGGCTGGCGGCGCTGCTGGCCGGGCCAGGCGCGCGCGCCGGGGTGACCCAGGGGGCCGTAGTGGCACTGGATGCCGCCAGCGGCGCGGTGCGCGCCATGGCCGGCGGCCGGGACTATGCCAGCAGCCAGTTCAACCGGGCGGTGGATGCGCGGCGGCAACCCGGCAGCGCCTTCAAGCCCATCGTCTTCCTGGCGGCGCTGGAACGCGGGGCGACGCCGGAGGAGATGGTGGCGGACACGCCGCTGCATATCGGCCCCTGGTCCCCCGGCAATGGCGCCTGGCGGTCGCGCGGGGAGGTTTCGCTGGAAGACGCGCTGGCCCAGAGCATCAACACCGCCGCGGTGCGGGTGCTGCTGCGCGCCGGCGGGGCGCGGGCGGTGGCGGGGGTGGCGCATCGGCTGGGGCTGACGGGGCGGCTGCCGAACGACGCCTCGCTGGCGCTGGGCACCGGGGAGGTCTCCCTGCTGGAACTCACCGCCGCCTATGCCGCCTTCGGCAATGGCGGGCGGCGGGTGACGCCCTACGCGCTGGCCGCCAATGGCCACGCCGCGCTGCCGCATGCCATGCCGGAGCAGATTGTTGCGCCGGAGCACGCGGCGGCGATGCGGCGGATGCTGCTGGCGGTAGTCTCACGCGGAACCGGGCGGGCGGCGGCGGTGCCGGGGCGCGCAGTGGCCGGCAAGACCGGCACCACCCAGGATTTCCGCGACGCCTGGTTTGTCGGCCTCGTCGGCCCCCTGGTGGTCGGGGTGTGGCTGGGCAATGATGACGCCTCGCCCATGGACGAGGTTGCCGGCGGGGGGCTGCCGGCCCGGTTGTTCCGTGAGATCGCCGAATCCACCCGAGGCGCCCCGGAGTAGGGCGGCGGCCCGCCCCGGAAAACTCCGCTGCCGCAACGGCTGCCCAAGACGTTGTGATGCGTTACCTTTGCGTGCCTGCGAGAGGATAGGTTGAGATGAGCGACGATGCGGCAACCAGACAGCAGGCGCGACGGCTGGCGACGCTGGCCACGATGTCGCGGCCGGTGCAGCACGAACTCAACAACCTGCTCACCGTCATCTTCGCCAATGTGGAATTGCTGAAGCGCAGCGCCGCCGAGGGCGCGCCGCAGCGCCAGCTGGACCGGATTCAACTGGCGACCCGGCGGCTGGATGATGCCACCCGCAGCATCCTGACCCTGAGCCGCCGCCAGGTACCGGAGGCGGCGGCAGCGGCACCGCTGGAGTGCCTGCGGCTGCTGGCACCGCTGTTGAAGCTGCTGCTCGCCGCCCCTGGCGCCCTGGTGCTGGACCTGCCGGAGGGCGAGGCCTGGAAGGTGCAGCTGGACCGTGCCGCGCTGGAACAGGCGCTGCTGGATCTGGCGCAGGACGCCGCGGCCACGCTGCCGCGCGGCGCCGGCCTCGTGCTGACAATGGAACAGGCAGGGGAGCAGGCGGAAGCCGAGGTGCGGCTGGCGGTGGCATGGCCGGAAGGCGTGGCCGGGCCTGACGCCGCGGTGGTGGCGGGCTTCGTCGCCCTCGGCGCGGAACCGCCAGTGGCCGGGCGGCTGCTGCTGCGCTGGCCGCGCCTGATGGCCTGAGGCGGCATGGCCGAGCCGGTCTTCGCGGATCTGGCCGCGGCGTTGCTGGCGCCGCGGCAGCCGGTTGGTGCCGAAGTGGCGGAGCTGCTGGCATGGCTCGGCCTGCCGCATGGCGACCCCGAGGGTGCCGCACCGGATGCCACCGTCCGGCATCGGGCGCGGATGTTCCAGGCGGCGGCGGGGTTCGAGCGCCTGTTCCAGCTGGAAGCCCCGGAAGCGCCGGGCATGGTGGTATTCGGTGCCGAGGTGGCGCCGGATGCTCTGGCGGCAGCGCCCGGGCTGAGGCTGATCGGGGTTTCCGGCACTGGGCTGGCGCCGCTGGAAGCGCTGGAATCCTGCATCGGCGAGGGGCTGGAACTGCTCAGCCAGGTGGAGACCGTGGCCGACCTGGCGCAGCAGCGCGCCGTGCCGCCCGATGGCGCCATGGCCGCCCTGCCGGCCGCCTGGCGGGACTGCGGGCCGGGCTGGATGCCGGTGCGGCGGCTGCGTGACGGCGCCACGCAATGGGTGCCGGCCGGGCTGTGCTTTCGCCGCCCGGGGGCGACGGCGCCCTGGCCGTTGAGCATCGGCTGTGCCGCCGGGCCAAGCACCGATGCCGCCGCGCTGCACGGCCTGCTGGAACTGGTGGAGCGCGACGCCGCCGCATTGTGGTGGCGGGGCGGGCGGCGGCCGCGGCCGCTGGCGCTGGAACACCCGGCGCTGGCCGACGCGGCGGCGTTGCTGGCGCGGCTGCGGCAGGGTGGCCGCGGCCGGCGCAGCTGGCTGTTGGACATCACCACGGATCTCGGCGTGCCGGCGGTGGCGGCGGTTTCGGTCGGGCTGGATGGCGCCGGCTTCTGCTGCGGCCTGGCGGCGCGGCCCGGGCTGGCGGCCGCCTGCCGCGCCGCCCTGCTGGAGCTCTGCCAGATGGAACTGGCCCTGGCGGTGGTGGCGGCGAAGCGGGAGGAAGGCGGCGAGGCCGCGCTGAACCCGCGCGACCTGTCGCACCAGGCGCGGTTCACCGGCATCCACGCCGCCCGCTGCGCGCTGCTGCACCCCCTGGGAGAGCCGGCGGCGGCCGAGGCCGCGGCACCGGAAACCACCCCTGCCGAGGCGCTGGCCGGGCTGGTCGCGGCGCTGGCGGCGCGCGGCCTCGACGTTCTGCTGCTGCCGCTGACCCGGCCCTCGCTGGGCGTGCCGGTGTGCCGGCTGCTCTGCCCGGGGCTGGAGGTGGAGCCAGCCGAGACGATCGGGCCGCGACTGGCGGCGATGATCGCGGAAACCGGAGGCGGTGATTGCCTAACGGGTGGAATTCCGCTGATGTAATACATTCATCGACTTTTCGTGAGGATGGATGCCGGGCTGCCATGCGTTCCCCCTCTCGCACCGCAGCCCTACGCCGACGGCCTGATGCAGGGCTCATGACGCTACAGGTCAGCCTCTTCGGGCCCATGCAGGCACGCTACAACGGCCAGGAGATCCGCCTGCGGGGCCGCAAGGCCCGCGCGGTGCTCGGCTACCTGGCCATCAGCGGCACCGGCGAGGAAACCCGCGAGCGGCTGGTCGGGCTGCTGTGGAGCGAAAGCAACGAGGACAACGCCCGGGCGTCGCTGCGGCAGACGCTGAAGGAGTTGCGCGAGGCGCTGGATGCGGTGGGCTGCCCGCATCTGCAGCCGGACCGCCTCAGCCTGGTGCTGCCGCCCGAGACGGTGGCGACCGACCTGGCCGAGCTGCTGCGGGCGGTCGAGGCCGATGGCGTGCCAGACCGGCTGCTGGACACGCCCTTGCTGCATGAAACCCTGCTGGAGGGGCTGGACGCGCTGGACCCGGCCTTCAGCGTCTGGCTGCGGACCGTGCGGCAGGGCCTGCAGGACCGGCTGATGCGGACGCTGGAACCGCGGCTGGTGGATGCCGCCCACCCGGTGGCGGAGCGCCAACGGGTAGCGCAGGCGGTGCTGCGGCTGGACCCGACGCATGAGGAAGCCTGCCGCAGCCTGATGCGCGCCCAGGCCGAGACGGGCGACAGCGCCGCCGCGATGCGGAGCTACGAGGCGCTGTGGCACCTGCTGGACAAGGAGTTCGACAGCGAACCCGCGGCGGCGACGCAGAAGCTGGTGGCCGAGATCAAGCTGGGCCGGCTAGAGCCGGTGGCCCCCCCCACGCCGTCGTCGCACTCCACGCCAAATGGCGCAGTGCCGGCGCGCATCGCGCTGCTGGTGGAGCCCTTCCTGCTGAACGGCGTGGGGCCGGAGCAGCAGCACCTGACCCAGGGCTTCCGCCACGACCTGGTGGCCTGCCTGGTGCGGTTTCGCGAATGGTTCGTGGTGGACGGCCCGGTGCTGCCGCCGCCGGCGCAAACGGCGCAGCGCGTCTCCGCCCGCTACCGCATCGCCGCCACCGCCTATCGTGCCGGGGAAGGCATCAGCATGGTGCTGACGCTGTCGGAGGATGAGAGCGGCTTCTGCGTCTGGAGCGACCGGATCGACCTGACGCTGCAAGGCTGGTTCGACACGCAGAGCCGCATCGTGCGGCGCATGGCGGTGGCGCTGAACCTGCAGGTCTCCAGCGCCCGTATGGCGCGCCTGGCGCATGAGCCGGATGTCTCGCTGCCGGCCTTCGACCGCTGGCTGCGCAGCCAGGCGATGATGTTCGGCTTCCGCGGTGACGTGTGGGAACGCAACCTGGCACTGCTGCAGGAAACCGTGGCGGAATCGCCGCACTTCGCCCCGGCCTGGAGCTCGCTTGCGCAGATGGACAGCGGCGCGCACATCATGCGGCCGGGCACCAGGCGGGACCGCACCAAGGAAGCGCGGGCACTGGCGAATGCGCGCCGCGCCGCGCAGTTGGACGCCACCGACGCGCGGTCCCAGCTGTGCCTTGGCTGGGCGCTGGCCATGGCCGGCCGGCACGCCCAGGCCGAGATCCACATGCGCCTGGCCGCCGACCTGAACCCGCTGGATTCCTGGGTGCTGATGTCCTCGGCGCTGTTCTACTGTTTCTACGGCCAGCATGAACGGGCGGAGGAACTGGCCGAGCAGTCCATGGCGATGACGCTGCTGCCGACCACGCTGCACTGGGGCTACCAGGTGACGCTGCGCTACCTGCGCGGCGACTACCTGGGCACGCTGGATGCCTGCGACCGCGCCGAGGACGTGATCCGCACGCTGCCGGCCTGGCGGGCGGCGGCACTGGCGAACCTGGGCCGGCATGCGGAGGCGGCGGTCTCGGCGACGCGCTTCCTGCGCACGGTGCGGGACCACTGGTTTGGGGTTATGCCGCCGACCGACGAAGCAATCCTCGGCTGGTTGCTGCACCTGTATCCCATCGCCGATGCGCGGGACTGGGAGAAGCTGCGCGACGGCGTCGCCGCGGCGGGGTTGCCCACCGCGGGACGCCAACACGGGGATTGGTGAGACCGGGCGCGCAAGGCGCCCGGCTGGTCCTCATACCCTGAAACGCCGGGCGGAAGCCTCCGGCTGCCTTGGCCTGCGCGACAGCAGCCGCGGCCGCCACTCGGCACCTCGGCAGGAGGCAAAACCTCCTGCCGTCGGTATCAAACGCAGTTGGCGATGGTGTAGTCACCGATGCGGCGGGCGTGGAACTTCATCCGGTCCTCATGCGTCTGCAGCGGCGCCGGCTGATGCTGGTACGCTTCGTCGTAGAACGGCGGAAACGTATAATCCTCCTTCTCCAGACGGCGCTCGGAAGCCTCCACCAGGTTGGCCGGCGGCAGACGCAGCGTCATGGTGTCAGAGTTCATGTGCACCACCTGCAGGTGCTTCATCCGCTTGGGCAGCTTCAGGCCGGACTGCACCGCGTCCAGCTGCTCCTGCATTTCCTCCAGCGATTCCGGAATCGGATAGACCGTGCCGTCGTCGAAGTAGCTGCGGCCGGTGGACCAGGTCTTCACCAGGCGGCCCCAGTTTTCATAGTTGATGGCGGCGATGTTGATCGGCTCGAGCATGTTGATCATGGGGGGAGAAGTCCTTTCTCTCGGGGGGGTGGAAGGGGTGGTCAGATGAACGGCGGGTCCACCTGCTCAAGGCGGTAGTGGCGGGCCAGGAAGCCCACCAGGCCGGCCATGTCGTCGAAGGCCGGCAGCGGCCGGAAGCGGAACCCGCCCAGCCATTCGGCACACAGCCGGTCGAGCTGCGCGGCCAGGTCACCGCCACCGGCTTCGGCCGGCAGCGGGTCACGTGCCATGGCGCCATGCAGCGTCTCGGCGACGATCAGGGAGCCGAGGATGCCCAGGTGCCTGCCCTCGGCTTCGCGCTCGGCCTCGAACATCACGTAGAAGGGCAGCGGCGGCTCCACCGCCAGCGCGGCGATATCCGCGGCGCCGAGCCGGCTGACGCGGGGGCGTTGCACCAGCCAGCCGATCAGCGCCTGCTGCCTGAGCGCGCGGTCGGCCAGCATCGGGGAATGCCGGGCGAGTTCGGGGCGCAGCTGCAGGGCGCGGGCGCACAGGCTGTCCACCGAATGCAGCCCGGCCAGGCCGGCGCTGATCAGGTCGCGATAGGCCAGGCCCCAGGGGTCGCCCTCGGCCAGCGGGTCGAACAGCCCGTCGGTGACGAAGTTGCCGCTCATCTGCGGCCCGATGCATTTGCTCAGGTTGGGCTGTTGCTGACCTTCCAGCCGGAAGAAGCGCGACCACTGCGCCACCCAGATCCGGCGGATCGGCATCAGGTCCGGGCTGCGGCCGGATGACTGGCGCAGCGTGGTGCCCAGCGGCAGCGGCTCCTCGGCATCGCCGAAATGGTAGCTGTCCCGCGCCATGGCGTGGCCGAAGCGGAAGGCGCCGTGGGTGAACTCCAGCGGAATGCCGGGGGCAGCCTCGATCTCCAGCAGCGCGGTGCTGCCGTTGGCGTACAGCTCTCGCACCGCCGGGTGCAGGATGCGCGGCAGGATGTCGGTGCGGACCAGGTGGCGCCAGATCAGCGTCGTCGCTTCCCGTGCGACGGCAAAGCGCAGGTTGTGGCCGCGCACCCGGTGGCCGATGGTCGCGGTATTGCCTTCCGGCTGCATCGCCACCAGCGCGTTGTGCAGCAGCTGGAACAGCGAGGTGACCTGCGAGATCAGCGAATGGCTGTCGTTGCGCTGGTCCGCCACCAGCGGCTCTGGGAAGCCATCCGTGCCGCCGCTGGTGCCGATGGTGCTGGCGCGGCCAATGTCGCGGTAGTCGCTGTCCTTTGCCGGCGTGTTCGGGTCGAACGGCCCGATACGTGACATGCGGAAGCGGCTGCGGCTCTGGTCCTGCGGGTCGTCGGGGGCGAAGGGGAAGGGGCAGCCGGTGGGGCCGCTGCCGTACAGCGTGTCCAGCCGCAGCGCGCGGGGCCGCAGGTTCTCCACCTCGGCGCCGCCACCATGGCTGGCCCAGACCGGCAGGCTGGACTGCACCAGGTCATGCGCCAGGAATTGCAGGGTGTAGGTGTAGCCGGCGGGCAGCTCGGGGTTGTCCGGCCAGTCCTCGTCGCGGTTGCCCATCAGCATCGCCACGCCGCGCATCCGGCGGCGCAGCGTGGCCAGGGCCGTGGCTGAAAACCGCGGGTCCTCGCCATCCACCTGGAAGCGCTGCGCCGGCGTGGGTGTGCCCAGGATGTGGCGGAAGCCGGCCGGCGTGGCGGCGGCATTCGCCGGCGCCGGCATGGCCCCCTGCTGGTCTGCGCCGCCATGCCCGCTGAACGGACAGGACCGTACCGCGCCGCCATGCGCCTGCATCGTTTTGCCTCTCCTCGAACCGGAGTGGCAGTTTGCTCAAGCGTCCGTGATGTCAGCGTGAATCGGTACGCGGCTGGAATTCACGCTGGCATCACGGGGCCACGGCCACGCTTGCCGCCATGGACGGATACCCCCACGAAAAGCAGGCGATGAGCCTGGCCGAGCGTCGCGTGGCCGAGGCCTTCGTGGTCGCCATGCGGGCCGATATGTCGGACGCGCCCTATGGCGCCCCCTTCGCGGCGCAACCGACGCAGCCGGAATGGCTGATCGTCTCGCGCTGGGGGCTTTCAGCGGAGTATCTCAGCGTCTCCCGCACCGGGCAGGCGGCGCCGGGCGACGGCGCGGCGCCGGCCAACCTGCAACCGCGCCAGACCTTCTTCGGCGTGCGCACCGCCGGCCCGGCGGTGGAACCCTGCTTTCTGCTGCTGCGCCACCTGCCGGCGGATATGCCGGTGGCGGGGATGTTCATGCCCACCGACGGCTTCGTCCGCCTGGTCGGGCCAACCCACCTGCTCGGCCTGGTCGCCGCCGGCCGCCACGCGCACATGCTGGGGCGGCGCAATGGGCTGCCGCTCTGCGCCGACGTGCCCTGCCCACCCGAAGGCGCCGAGGGCGCCCGGGCCTGGGGCATCACCGCGCAGCGACGGCCGTGGCTGGGCGACTTCGTCGAGCGCAGCATCGGCGCCACGGTCGCCTGAGCCAACCCCATGCCGCAAACCGACTTCGCTATTCTGCTTGGCCTGCCACGCGTCACCGCGGCGGGCGGCGACGTCGCGGCGGAAACCCGCCGCGTGGCGGCCGATGTCGCGGCCATGCGCGCCTGGCTGCTGCACCCCGGGGGCGGCCGGCTGCTGCCGGAGCAGCTGCGTTGCGTGGCCCCCAATCTGGCCATGGCAACCGGCCGGCAAGCCTCCCGGCCGCTGCTGGCGCAGCTGGAAGCCGCGCTGGCGGAGCTGGAAGCGCTGTCTCGCCGGCAGGTGGTCGCCGGGCGTGGGCCGCGGCTCGGGCGGCGGCTGACGCTGTATATCTCCGGCCAGGCCTGCCTGCCGGGACGCTACCGTCCAAGCACCCCGGCCAGGCCGGGCGCCCCGCTGCTGGCCAATGCCTGGTTGGCCTGGGCGCAGCTCAGCGGCATGTTCCACGAGGTGGTGCTGTGGCTGGATTGCGGGCTGGACAACCCGGCCTACCTGGCGCGACGGGAACCGCCGCCACTGGTTGCCGGCGCCGCGACGGCGGGGCCCGGCATGGTCGCGCTGGCGGCACGGCGGCCCTTCCTGCCGGCGCTGATCTCGCCGCCGCCGGGGTTCGGCGCCCCCCCGGGGACGCAGACCGGCGCGCTGACCGGTGCGTTGACCTGGGCACTGCTGGAAGGCCTGCGCGGCGCCGCGGCCAATGCGCATGGCCAGGTCACCGGCCGCAGCCTGGCGGACTGGCTGCGCAACGCCCAGGGCGGCCGCCTGCCCGCCGATGCCCCGGCCACGCTGGCCCGCGAACCCGAGGTGATCCAGGCCGACGCCGCGCTGCTGCTGGCCGAGGGCGTTGCCCCGCCGCACTACGCGGTGCGGCTGCGGCTGCCGCCGGCGGCGCTGGGCCTGCCGGTGCGGCTGTGGCATGGCGCGCCGGCACGGCTGGAGCCTGGGCTGGGCCTGGGCCGCGCCGTGCATGACATTGCGCTGCAGCCGGGGCTGTACCTGCTGGACGTGCCCGAGGCCGGGCTGCGCCAGGGCTTCGAGGTGACCGGGCCGACCGAGGTGACGCTGCGCGAAACTGGTGCGCCGGTGCAGCCGGAGGCGATCGGGCAGGCCTTGCCGCTGACGCTGCAGGTCGCCGACCCGACCATGCGGTGCGCGGTGCTGGACCATCGCTTCGCCTTGGCACGCTGCGCACTGGGGGGCTTGGCGGCCCAACTGCCGGGCGGGCTGTACAAGCTGCGCTGCCGCCAGGGCCGCGACCTGAGTGTTCAGGTGGTGCTGCTGGACCGCGCGACCACGCTGGCGGTGGGCGTCCCGGCCGTTGCCTCGGCCCCGTTGCCCCGGCTGGAGGCGACCGGCGCCACCGATGCCGTGCTGCGGCTGACCGGGCCGATCGGCCAGGGCGTTTCCGTGGTGGATACGCATGGGCTGACCGTGCTGGACCTGGCGCATGACGGCCTGGCTGAGGACGCCGATGCCGTCTCGGCTTCGCCGTGCCGCCGCATCGTGGCCTGCACCCGGGCGCTGCCGCCCGGCGGCTACTTCCTGCGCCGCCGGCTGGGGCCGTTGCGCGGCGCCGCTGCCCCGCTGATGGAGCAGAGCCTGGTGCTGGCCCCGGGCTGGGCGCTGGATGTCACGGTGCCAGCCATGCTCCCGGGGGCGCCGCCGCCGCCGGTCTCCCTGCTGATGCGACCGCTGGCGGGGCCGCCGCCAAGCGCCGCGCAGGAAGCGCTGGCGGCCGCCATGGCCATTGCCCTGGCCGACCGCCGGCGCATCCTGACCCCGGCGCTGGAAGCGGCGCTGGCCGGGCGGCTGGTCGATCCGCTGGCCGGCATCCTGTTCGGCCACCACCTGCTGCTGGAACAGGAATTCGATGCCGGGCGCGACGTGAGCGCGCTGAACCGGCTGGTGCGGGAGCTGGAGCAGCTGCTCGGGCCGCTGCACCCAGATGTGGAGGCGCTGGCGCTACGCTGCCCGGACCCGTCGCTGCGGCCTTCCCGCCCGGTGCCCGTGCTGCCGATGTTCATGCGCAGCTGGCGGCTGCTGGTGGCGGGCAGCCACCAGTCCCGCGCCCTGTTGCCACGCAAGCTGTGGGAACGCGCGGTGGCGCGCACGGCGCAGTCGCCCTTCCTGGCCTGGTCCATGGATGGCCGGCAGCGCCAGGCGGTGCAGCGCGAACTGGCCGAGGCAACCTGGGGCACCGCGGAGATGGCCGCCACCGGTGCGGCCCCGGTCGGCAATGTGGTGCCCTTCGCCCGCGCAGTACCGGTGAAGTCCGGCCGCGGCGCGGCGCGGCGCCGGGCGCTGCTGCTGGATGTGCCGCTCTCGGCGCTGGAACTGCTGGCAGAGGTGTATGAGGACTACGCTGGCGACTGACCTCGCTGCGGAGCGGCGGGCCTGGTCACGCTGACCCGCAGCGATGTTCCCCACGCTGACCCGCAGCGATGTTGACCGCGGCCAAGCGAGGGCCTTCAATCCCCCAAAGGGCAGGAAACGGAGCTGGTTCCATGCATGACATCGTCATTCGCGGCGGCACCATCATCGATGGTACCGGTAAGCCGGGATTTATGGGTGATCTCGCGGTCGATGGCGACCGCATCACCCAGGTGGGCGGCAAGGCCGGGCCGGGCCGGCGGGAGTTCAACGCCGAGGGCCGCATCGTCACCCCCGGCTGGGTGGATGCGCACACGCACTACGACGGCCAGGCGACCTGGGACCCGATGCTGGCGCCGTCATCCTGGCATGGCGTCACCACCATCCTGTTCGGCAATTGCGGCGTTGGCTTCGCCCCCGTGCGCAAGGCCGACCACACCCAGCTGATCGGGCTGATGGAAGCCGTGGAGGAAATCCCCGGCGTCGCCCTGGCGGAAGGGCTGAAGTGGAATTGGGAAAGCTTCCCGGAGTTCCTCGACGCGCTCGACGCCTTCCCCCGCACCATCGATGTGGCAGCGCAGATCCCGCACCACCCGCTGCGCGTCTATGTCATGGGCGAACGCGCCATCAACCTGGAAGCGGCGACGGCGGATGACATCGCCGAGATGCGCCGGTTGACCGTGGAAGCCATGCAGGCCGGTGCCTTCGGCTTCACCACGTCCCGCACCAACTCCCACAAGACGCTGACCGGCGGCATGGTGCCGTCGCGGTTCTCCCACGTGGATGAACTGATGGGCATCGGCAGTGCGCTGGGCGAAGTGGGCTACGGCGCCTTCGGCATGAACAGCGACTTCGACATCGAGACCGAGGAACTCGGCTGGATGACCAAGCTGGGGCAGGATACCGGCCGCCCGGTGTGGTTCCTGCTGACGGACCGGCCGACCGACATGGAACGCTGGAAGCGGCTGATGGTGGGCGTGCACGCCGCGCGCGCCGCCGGCGCCATGGTCACGGCGCAGGTGGCGGGCCGCCCGGTGGGCGTGCTGCTGGGTGCCGATACCGCGCTGAACCCGTTCAGCATCCGCCCGAGCTACCAGGCACTGCTGAAGCTGCCGGTGGATGAACGCATGATCCGCATGCGCGACCCCGCGATGCGCGCGCAGATCCTGTCCGAGGCACCGGCCGAGGAATACCTGAAGAAGCTCAGCCAGTTCCGCCAGCACATCGTCCGCCGCTGGAACCGCATGTTCAAGCTGGGTGACCCGCCGGACTATGAGCCGCCGGCGAGCGAAAGCATCGCCGCCATCGCCGAACGCGAAGGCCGCACGCCGGACGAGGTTGCCTATGACTACCTGGCGGAAGACCCCGCGAACTTCCTGTTCTTCCCGGTCACCGGCTACAACGTGGACAACCACGACATCATCCACACCATGCTGACGGATGAAGCCACCGTGCTCGGCCTTGGCGATGGCGGCGCGCACTGTTCCTCGATCATCGACGCCGGCATTCCCAGCTACATGCTGACGCACTGGGCGCGGGACCGGCATCGCGGCCCGAAGCTGCCGCTGGAGTTCATGGTCAAGCGCCAGACCAGCGAGACGGCGAAGTTCTTCGGCTTCAACGACCGGGGTGTGCTGGAAGTCGGCAAGAAGGCTGACATCAACATCATCAACTACGACGCCATGCGGCTGCACATCCCGGAGGTGCGCTACGACCTGCCGGCCGGCGGCCGCCGCCTGGTGCAGCGGGTGGATGGCTACGACGCCACCATCGTCAGCGGCGTGCCGGTGTTTGAGAATGGCGTCCACACCGGCGCGCTGCCGGGCAAGCTGGTACGCGCCGGGCGGTAAGGCCGGGGAGAAGGTATTCTCCCCGGACCCCTCATCTATTTCTGTGAGTTAAAAACGCAAAAAGGCATTGGTGGGGTTTGGGGAGGAAATGCTTTTTCCTCCCCAACTTGGCCAGCTTCAGCTCCCGGGCACGCCCTGCGCTTCCACGTACAGCGCATAGACCGACTGGCTCGCGGTCATGAACAGCCGGTTCCGCTTGCGCCCGCCGAAGGCCAGGTTGGCGCAGCGTTCCGGCAGCAGGATGCGGCCGATCAAGGTGCCATCGGGCGCGACGATCGCCACGCCGTCATGGCCCGGCCCGCCGGTGATGGCGGCCCAGACATTGCCTTCCATGTCGCAGCGGATGCCATCCGCCCAGCCGGGGAGAATGTCGAAGAACAGCCGGCCGTTCGCGGGCATGCCGTCCACCATATCGTACACTCGGGTGATCTTCGGCTCGGCCGGCGTATCCACCACATACAGCCGCTTTTCATCCGGCGAAAAGCACAGCCCGTTCGGCCGCGCCATGTCGTCCACCGCGATGGTCAGCTCACGCGTTGTCGGGTCCAGCTTGTACACCCGGTAGGGCAGGCCCGGCTCGGCCTTGTCGCCCAGGTAGTTGCCGCGGATGCCCGCGCCGTTGTCGCTGAACCAGATTGTGCCGTCGCGGCTCACCACCACATCATTCGGCCCGGTCAGTTGCACGCCCTGGAAGTGGCTGGCCAGCACGGTAACAGTGCCGTCATGCTCGGTGCGGGTCAGCGTGCGGCTGCCGAGTTCGCAGCTGATCAGCCGCCCCTCGCGGTCCCGCGTGTTGCCGTCGATATTGCCGCATGGCTGGCGCAGCGTGGTGGTCTGGCCGGTGATCTCGTCCCAGCGCAGCAGCGCATCGTTCGGAATATCCGCGAACAGCAACTGGCGGGTGTCGCCGAAGTAGCTCGGCCCCTCGGTGAAGCGGAAGCCGGTGGCGACGCGCTCGATGGCGGCGTGGCCCAGCACCAGGTGCTGGAAGCGTGCATCCAGCACGATGATGTCCGGGTCGGGGTAGCGGATCGGGCCGCTGCGGTCCCAGCGGCTGGTGTCGTGGCTCATCTTTCGTCTCCTGCCCATGCCGCTGCGCTTGGCTGGCGCGGCCTGGGCTGGAGTGGACACCGGGATGGCGACGCCGGCAATCGGCGCCGTCGCGCCAGGCTCAGGCCGGCCGGATCGCCCGGCCGACGGCGGGCATGAAGTGGGCGACGTCCGGTGTCGGCAGCCCCTTCACCTTCGCCTGTTCGTCAAAGCGGCGCAGTTGCACCGCGGCGGCGTATTCCGGCAGCGCCTCGAAGGCGGCGACCTCCTCCGGCGACATCGGCCCGCCCTGCAACGAGAGGCTCAGCACCGAATCCTTCGACAGCTTGGCGAAGTAGTCAGCCTCCGTGGCGCAGAGGTAGCGCTTGGCGGCGACATGCAGCCGCACCGGCTCGGTCACCTCAGGCCCGAACATTGTCATCAGGAATTCATGGCCGAGACGCTCATGCTCGTCATCCACGCCGGCCTCGGCAGGATTTTCGCCGAGGCTGTGCACCATGTGGCCGATATCATGCAGCAGGCTGGCGACGATCAACGTCTCCGGGCAGCCCTGCTGTTCGGCCAACAGCGCCGCCTGCAGCGCGTGCTGGCGCTGGTTGATGGCGGAAAGCCCATAGTTTCCCTCAGCCTTCAGCGTCAGCAGGTCGGCGATGTGGGTCAGGCGCGGGTCGGTCATGGCTGGTGCCTCGATGCTTCGCCGCAAGGTAGCCGCCCCGCCGGCGCGGCAGAAGCCGGGCAACCCTCCGGGTTGTCTGGCCGCCCGCTCAGGCCGCCGCGCGCAGCACCATGTCGGCCGCCTTCTCACCGATCATGATCGACGGCGCGTTGGTGTTGCCGCTGGTCAGCGTCGGCATGATCGAGGCATCCGCCACCCGCAGCCCCTGGATGCCGTGCACCCGCAGTTCGTGGTCCACGACCGCCATGGCGTCCTGCCCCATGCGGCAAGTGCCGACCGGGTGGTAGGTCGTCTCGGCGGCGCGCTTGACCCAGTCGATGATCTCGTCGTCGCGCTGCAACGGCTCGCCCGGCGCGGTCTCCTTCACCCCCAGCGCCGCCAGCGCCGGCGCGGTCATCACCGCGCGGGCGATGCGGATGGCCTTCACCGTCAGTTCCGCATCCACCGGGGAGGACAGGAAGTTGAACTGGATCGCCGGCGCCTGGCGCGCATCGGCCGAGGTGATGTGGATATGGCCGCGGCTTTCCGGCCGCATCGGGTGAGCATAGCAGGTCATGCCCGACGTGGCCGAGATGCGCGGGCCGCGCGGCCCCGGCTCGGTCAGCATCGGCACCCAGCCCAGCAGCAGGTCCGGCGCCTCCAGCCCCTCGCGGGACCGTACGAAGGCGCGCAGCGGCGCCGCCACCGCGGCCAGCATGCCGGACCCCAGGAAGGCGTAGCGCATCGCCTGCATCACCAGGCCCAATCCACGCCCGCGGTCGTTCAGCGTGTAGCCGCGCGCCGAGACGGTCCAGCGGGTGCGCGGGGCATAGTGGTCGCGCAGGTTCTCGCCCACGCCGGGCAGTGCCTGGCGCAGCGGAATGCCCAGCGCCGCAAGCCGTTCCGGCTGGCCGATACCCGACAGCTCCAGCAATTGCGGCGAGTTGATGCTGCCGCCGGAGACCACTACCTCGCGCCCGGCCCGCGCCTCCCGCACGCTGTCGCCCACGCGGTAGCGCACGCCGACGCAGCGGGTGCCCTCCAGCAGCAATTGCTCGGCCAGCGCGCCGGTCTCGATATGCAGGTTGGGCCGGCGGCGGACGGGGTCCAGGTAGCAATGCGCCGTGCTCATGCGCCGCCGGCTGGCGATGGTCGCCTGGCTCATGGCGATGCCTTCCTGGCTGGCACCGTTGTAGTCCGGGTTGTGCGGAATGCCCGCCTGCCCGGCGGCCTGGATGATGGCGGCCAGCAGTGGGTCGGTGGCCGGCGGATTGGTCACCCGCAGCGGGCCTTCCCGGCCGCGGTACTTGTCGTCGCCGGCGCCCTGATAGCTTTCCATGCGGCGGAAGAAGGGCAGCACGTCCTCGTGGCTCCAGCCGCGATTGCCCATCTGCGCCCAGCTGTCAAAATCCTGGGCCTGGCCACGAACGAAGGCCAGGCCGTTGATGGCGCTGGAGCCGCCGAGGATGCGGCCGCGCGGCACCGGGATGCGGCGGCCATTGGTCGCTGCCTCGGGTTCCGAGGAATACAGCCAGTTCGCCGCCGGGTTGGTCAGCAGCTTGGCGTAACCGATGGGGATATGCGCCCAGGGGTGGCTGGGCGGCCCGGCTTCCAGCAGCAGCACTTGGTTGCGCGCGTCGGCCGAGAGCCGGTTGGCGACGACGGCACCGGCCGAACCGGCACCGACAACGATGTAGTCATAGGTCTGCATCTGGTTTCCCCCGCGCCGATTGACCCATGGCGGCGCCCCAAGCGCAAGCGGGGTTCAGACCGGCTTCATGTCCAGCAGGCGGATGATGCGGCCCCAATTCGCCACTTCCTCGGCCATGAAGGTGCGCAGCGCCGCCGGTGGCAGGGTGCGGACCTCCAGTCCCTGCACGGCCAACTGCTGGCGCAGGGTAGGCTCCGCCATCACCTGCATCAGCGCGGCATTCACCCGCTCCACCACCGGCTGCGGCAGGCCGGCAGCGCCGCCCAGCATGAACCAGACCGACAGGTTGTAGCCCGGCAGCGTCTCCGCCAGCGACGGGATCTCCGGCGCCAGGGCGGAGCGTTGCCCAGTGGTGACCGCCAGTGCCCGGACCCGGCCTTCCCGCGCCTGCACCAGCGCCTCGCCCAGGTCCGCGATGGTGTAGGTCAGCCGCCCGGCGGCGCAGTCGTTGGTGGCTTCCGGCTGGCCGCGATACGCCACTTCCAGCGCCTCGAACCCCGCCATCTTGGCCATCAGGGAGCCAGCGACATGGCGGCTGGGGGCACCATGGCCGAAGGTGGCCTGGCCCGGCCGCGCCTTGGCATAGGCGATCAGCTCCGCGGCGCTGTGTACCGGCAGGCGCGGGTCGCAGATCAGCAGGTACGGCGCCTCCGCCACCAGGCCGATCGGCACCAGGTCGCGCAAGGGGTCATAGGGCAGGTCCTTGATCATGTGCGGCGCGCTTGCGCCAGTGGAGACGCCGATCATCAGCAGCGTATGGCCATCCGCCGGGGCCGCCAGCAGGGCGCGGATGCCGATGACGCCCTGGGCGCCGCCGCGATTGTCGATGATGACCGGCTGGCCCAGCGCCTGCGCCAGGGCCGGGCTGTAGAGCCGCGTCAGGATGTCGGTCTGGGTGCCCGCCGGAAAGGTGACGATGATGCGGATGGGCCGGTCCGGCCAGGCAGCGCGGGCGGCGGGCGCTGCCAGCAGCAGGGGTGCGGCCAACAGGTAGCGGCGGCTGGGGTGCATCTGCGTTTTTCCAACTTGTTTTGCCGGCATTGAGGCGCAGCCGGAGGCGCGGCGCAAGCCAGGCCTACGCAGCGGGCGCGGCGCGTGGCACAAGCGCGCCGCAACTGCCTGAAGTCCCCGCACCGCCATGATCCGCCTCGACAACATCAGCAAGCAGAACGGCCAGCGCCTGCTTTTCATCGAGGCTTCGGCCGCGTTGCAGAAGGGCGAGAAGATCGGCCTGGTCGGCCCCAACGGCGCCGGCAAGACCACGCTGTTCCGCATGATCACCGGCGAGGAACCGCCCGACGAGGGCCTGGTTTTCGCCGACCGCGGCATCTCCATCGGCTTCTTCAGCCAGGATGTCGGCGAGATGGATGGCCGCAGCGCGGTGGCCGAGGTGATGAACGGCGCCGGCGACGTCTCAACCGTGGCGGCCGAGCTGGCCGAGCTGGAAGCCGCCCTGGCCGACCCCGACCGCGCCGATGAGATGGACCAGCTGATCGAGCGTTTCGGTGAGGTGCAGGCCCGCTTCGAGGAACTCGGCGGCTACGCGCTGGAAGGCAAGGCGCGCGAGGTGCTGGACGGGCTTTCCTTCAGCCAGGAGATGATGGAGGGCGACGTCGGCGCGCTTTCCGGCGGCTGGAAGATGCGCGTGGCGCTGGCGCGCATCCTGCTGATGCGGCCCGACGTGATGCTGCTGGACGAACCGTCCAACCACCTGGACCTGGAAAGCCTGATCTGGCTGGAGCACTTTCTGGCCGGCTATGACGGCGCGTTGCTGATGACGTCGCACGACCGTGCCTTCATGAACCGCATCGTCAACAAGATCATCGAGATCGATGGCGGCACGCTGACCAGCTATTCCGGCGACTACGAGTTCTACGAGAACCAGCGCGCCCAGAACGAAAAGCAGCAGCAGGCGCAGTTCGAGCGCCAGCAGGCGATGCTGGCCAAGGAAATCAAGTTCATCGAGCGCTTCAAGGCCCGCGCCAGCCACGCCGCCCAGGTGCAGAGCCGGGTGAAGAAGCTGGACAAGATCGAGCGCGTGGAACCGCCGAAGCGCCGCCAGGCCGTCAGCTTCGAGTTCGCCCCGGCGCCGCGGTCAGGCGACGACGTGGTCAACCTGAAGGGCGTGCACAAAAGCTACGGCAAGCGGGTGATCTACCAGGGGCTGGACCTGTTGGTGCGTCGGCGCGAACGCTGCTGCATCCTCGGCGTCAACGGCGCCGGCAAGTCCACGCTCCTGAAGCTCGTCACTGGCAGCACCGAACCCGACGCCGGCACCGTGGCGCTAGGTGGCAGCGTCAAGCTCGGCTACTTCGCGCAGCACGCCATGGAGCTGCTGGACGGCGAGCGCACCGTGTTCGAATCCCTGGAGGACAGCTTCCCCCAGGCGTCGCAGGGCTCGCTGCGGTCACTCGCCGGCTGCTTCGGCTTTTCCGGCGATGAAGTGGAAAAGCCCTGCCGCGTGCTCTCGGGCGGCGAGAAGGCGCGGCTGGTGATGGCCCAGATGCTCTACGACCCGCCCAACTTCATCGTGCTGGACGAGCCAACCAACCACCTGGATATCGCCACCAAGGAAATGCTGATCGAGGCGCTGCGCAGCTACGAAGGCACCATGCTGTTCGTCTCGCACGACCGGCACTTCCTGGCGGCGCTGTCCAACCGCGTGCTGGAACTGACGCCCGAAGGCATCCACCAATACGACGGCGGCTACACCGAATACGTCGCCCGCACCGGCCAGGAAGCACCGGGGCTGCGGAGCTAGCCCCGGCGCACTGCGCCGCCTCAGCCCACCTCCAACGCCAGCGCCTTGGCCACGCGGCGGGCAAAGGCAGCGGGGTCGCGCGGCGTGTCGCCATCCTGCACCCGGGCCAGGTCCAGCAGCAGCCCGGCCGTCTCGTCCAGCGTGGTGTCGGTGGCGACGCCATCGGCCAGCTTGCGGATCAGCGGATGGCGCGGGTTCAGTTCCAGCACCGGCAGCCCGGCGCCACCGGCACGGCCAGCCCGGCGCAGCATGCGCTGCATCTGCAAATCCGGGCCGTATGGCCCCGCGGCCAGCACCACAGCGCTGTCCACCAGGCGGTCGGTCGCCCGCACCTCGGAGACGTCGTCCTTCAGCGCCTCCGTCAGCCGCGCCAGCAACTGGGTCACGTCGGCCGCCTCGCCTTCCGGGGCCTCGCCGGCCACCTTGGAAAGGTCGGCACTGCCCTGGGTGATGCTGGCGAGCTTCTTGCCGTCGAACTCACCCAGCCGTTCCGGCCAAAAGGCGTCGATGTTGTCCGCCAGCAGCAGCACCTCCACGCCCTTGGCGCGGAAGCCTTCCAGCTGCGGCGATTTCGCCAGCGTGTCGGCATTGTCGCCGGCCAGGAAATAGATCGCCTCCTGCCCATCCTTCATCCGCCCGATGTAGTCGGCCAGCGAGGTCAGGCCCTCGACGCCCGAGGAGCGGAAGCGCAGCAGCGCCGCGATATCCTGGCGATGCTCGGCATCCTCCCAGACGCCTTCCTTCACCAGGTCGCCGAAATTCTCCCAGAACTTGGCGTAGTCCTCGGCATCCCTCGCGCGGGTCTTCAGCTCGCTCAGCACGCGGCCGGTGACCGCCTTGCGGATGCGCGCCAGCACCGGCGTCGCCTGCAACATCTCGCGGCTGACGTTCAGCGGCAGGTCCTCGGTATCCACCACGCCTTCGACGAAGCGCAGCCAGGGCGGCAGCAGCCGGGCGTCATCGGTGATGAACATGCGCCGCACATGCAGCCGCACCTTGCTCTCGCGCTCGCCCTCCACCGCCTGGAACGGCTTCATGCCCGGCACGTAGAGCAGCGCGGAAAACTCCAGCATGCCCTCGGCGCGCCAGTGCAGCGTGGCCCAGGGTTCGTCGAAGGCGTGGGCGACGTGGCGATAGAACTCGGTGTGCTGCTCCGCCGTCACCTCGGCCTTCGGCTTGCGCCACAGTGCGGTGCCTTCGTTCGCCGGCTCGTCCTTGCCATCCCGCGCTACGGTGATGGGGATGGTGATGTGGTCGGCCCACTTCCGGATGATCGCCTGCAACCGGTAGGGCTCCAGGAACTCGTCGGCATCCTCCTTCATGTGCAGCACGATCTCAGTGCCCGGCTCGGCGCGTTCCGCGGGGGCCAGGGTGTAGTCGCCCTTGCCCTCGCTGGCCCAGGTCCAGGCTTCCTCGCTGCCGGCACGGCGGCTGGTGACCTCGACGCGGTCCGCCACCATGAAGGCGCTGTAGAAGCCGACGCCGAACTGGCCGATCAGGCTCGGCTTGTCCGCCGCCTGGCTCTCCGCCAGCGACTTCGCGAAGGCCAGCGTACCGGAGCGGGCGATGGTGCCGAGGTGCTGCACCAGGTCCTGCTTGGCCATGCCGATGCCCGGGTCGGCGATGGTCAGCGTGCGCGCCGCCTGGTCCGGCACAATGCGCACCTTGGCCTCGGCGGGCAGCGAGACGGCCGGGTCGGTCAGCCCCTCGAAGCGGCGACGGTCCACCGCATCGGCGGCATTGGCGACCAGCTCCCGCAGGAAGATCTCGCGCTCGGAGTAGAGCGCGTGGACCACCAGGTCCAACAGCCGCCCGACCTCGGCGCCGAATTCATGCCGTTCCACCGCTTCGCTCATGGTCTTTCCCCTCAGCCGAACATGGGTGGCGGCGATATGCGCGGCCCGGCCCGGCAATTCAACCGGCGCCGGCGGGGCAGGCGGCGTGTTGCGCGCCAGCCCGGTTGGCTTCTAGCCTGCCGGCAACAACGACACTGGCGAGCGTCCCCCTGATGGCCACCTACCTGATCTGCCACGGCGCCTGGTCCGCCGGCTGGGCCTGGAAGAAGCTGCGGCCGCTGCTGCAGGCGGCGGGGCATGAGGTCTTCATCCCCACCTATACCGGCCTGGGCGAGCGCGCCCACCTGGCGCACCCGATGGTCAACCTCGACACCCACATCCAGGACATCCTGGGCGTGGTGGAATGCGAGGGGCTGGCCGACGTGATCCTGGTTGGCCACAGCTATGGCGGCATGGTCGCGACCGGCGTGGCCGACCGCGCGCCCGGCCTGGTGCGCCACCTGGTCTATCTGGACGCCTTCGTGCCGGCGGATGGCCAATCGCTCAGCGACCTCGTCCCCGGTGCCCCGCCGGCGGCACCGGTGGAGGGCTGGCTGCTGCCGCCCAATCCCTCGCCGCCGGATACCTCGGCCGAGGACCTGGCCTGGGCCCTGCCGCGCCGGCGCCACCAGCCGCTGCGCAGCTTCACCCAGAAGCTGCGGCTGACCGGCACGGCGCCCGCCTTTCCGCGCAGCTACATCCACTGCACGAAGAAGGTAGGGGGCGACAGCTTCCGCCAATTCGCCGACCGCTTCCGTGACGACCCCGCCTGGGGCTTCCATGCCATGGACGCCAGCCACAGCCCGAATGTCACCGCGCCGGAAGCCCTGGCCGCGCTGCTGCTCTCCTTCGCCTGAGGATACCCCGATGTTCTACGAACCCCGCCTGGGCCACGGCCTGCCGCACGACCCGTTCAAGGCCATCATCGCGCCGCGGCCGATCGGCTGGATCAGCAGCGTGGATACCGAAGGTCGCCCGAATCTGGCGCCCTACAGCTTCTTCAACGCGGTGCATGGCAACCCGCCGATGCTGGCCTTCACCAGCGAGAGCATGAAGCACAGCGCCGCCAATGCCATCGCGTCCGGCGAGTTCACCTTCAACCTCTGCACCCACGCCTTGTTCAACGCGATGAACATCTCCTCCGGCGCGCTGGCGGCGGGGGAAAGCGAGTTCGAGGCCGCCGGGCTGGCGACCGCCCCGGGCCGCATGGTGGCCTGCCCGCGCGTCGCCGCTTCCCCGGCGGCGCTGGAGTGCAAGGTGGTGCAGTCCATGCAGTTCAAGGACGTGGACGGCAAGGCGCTGCAGGGCTGGCTGATCATCGGCCAGGTCATCGGCGTGCATATCGACGACGACTACATCACCGCCGGCCGGTTCGACACGGCCAAGGCCCAGCCGCTGGCCCGCTGCGGCTACCGCGACTACGCCACGGTGACGGAGCTGTTCGAGGCACTGCGCCCGACCGATGCCGGCGACTACCAGGCCGGCCAGCCGGACCGCTGAACAAGACCACATCCCAAGAAGGAGGAAGTCCGATGTCGTTCTACCGTGGCATGACCTGCGAGAACATCACCCTGAAGGGCGACGGCGGCACGCCGATCACCGCCTATGTGGCCAGGCCGGAAGGCCCCGGCCCCTTCCCCGGCGTGGTGCTGATTCACCATCTGCCGGGCTGGAGCGAATACTACATCGAGACCACGCGCCGCTTCGCGCATCACGGCTACATCGCGATCTGCGCCAACCTGTATGAGCGCGCCGGCGCGGGGAACCCCGACGACGTCGCCGCCAAGGTGCGCGCCGAAGGCGGCATCCCCGACGCGCAGATGGTCGGCGACACCGCCGCCGCCGTGGCCTGGATGCGCGCCCAGCCGCAGCTGAACGGCAAGGTCGGGCTGATCGGCTCCTGCTCCGGCGGGCGGCACGCCTTCATCTATGCGTGCCAGAAGACCGACGTGGACGCGGTGGTGGAGGAGTGGGGCGGCCGCGTGGTGATGGGCGCGGACGAACTCAACGCCAAGACGCCGCAGGCGCCGATCGACATGACCGCCGGCCTCTCCGCCCCGCTGCTGGGCCTGTTCGGCAATGACGACCGCGCCCCCAGCCCGGAGCAGGTGAACCAGCACGAAGCCGCGCTGAAGGCCGCCGGCAAGACCTACGAATTCCACCGCTACGACGGCGCCGGCCATGGCTTCACCTACTGGCACCGCCCGCTGTACCGGCCGGAAGCGGCGATGGATGCCTGGGCGAAGATTTTTGCCTTCTTCGGCAAGTACCTGGGCAAGTAGTCCATGTGCACCTCGATCATCGAGATCGCGGCGGCCGAGGGCATGGCCAAGCGCGGGGACCAGTGGTTCCCGCTGAACCAGAGCGTGGTCGCCTATGACCACGCGCGCCATGCGCCACTGGGCGACGTCATCACGCTGGACTTCACCAATACCAGCCTGGATCCCGGCGCCCGCGCCGCGGTGGAGCTGACACTGGAGAGCGCCCGCGCCCTGCGTGCGGCGCTGGACCGCGCCATCGCCGCCGCCGAGTACGAGGAGGCTGAAATCCGCGGCAAGGGCGCGCCGCTGCGCCTGGTCAGCAACGGCTGATTTCGCGCCAGGGCTTGCCCTGTATTGAACCACGGGGCTTGCGACTGGATTGCACCACGGGGCTTGCGCCTGGATTGCACCACGGGGCTTGCGCCCCGGGGCAGGCTTGCTGAAGTGTAGGGGATGGACCTCTCGATCCCCTTCGCCAATACCTATGCCCACCTGCCGGAGCGACTCTTCGCCCGGCTGGCGCCCACGCCGGTCAGCGCGCCCCGGCTGCTGCAGCTGAACCTGCCGCTGGCGGCCGAGCTGGGGCTGGACGCCGCGGCCCTGGCCAGCCCGGCCGGCGTGCAGGTGCTGGCCGGGAACCTGGTGCCGCCGGGCGCCGACCCCATCGCCCAGGCCTATGCCGGGCACCAGTTCGGCCACTTCAATCCGCAGCTGGGCGATGGCCGCGCGATTCTGCTGGGCGAAGTCATCGCCCGCGACGGCCAGCCGCGCGACCTGCAACTGAAGGGCAGCGGCCGGACGCCGTGGTCGCGCGGCGGCGACGGCCGTGCCGCCATCGGCCCGGTGCTGCGCGAATACCTGATCAGCGAGGCGATGCACGCGCTGGGCATCCCGACCACCCGCTCGCTCGCCGCTGTGGCCAGCGGTGATGAAGTCTTCCGCGAGGTGCCGGTCTGGGGCGCCGTCCTGACCCGCGTCGCCAGCAGCCACCTGCGCGTCGGCACCTTCCAGTATTTCGCGGCGCGGCGGGACACCGAGGCGCTGCGCACCCTGGCCGACTATGCGCTGGCCCGGCACTACCCGCAGGCCGAGGGCGCCGCCGGGCTGTTGGCCGCCGTGGTGGCGCGGCAGGCGGCGCTGGTGGCGCGCTGGATGCTGGTCGGCTTCATCCATGGCGTGATGAACACCGACAACTGCGCCATCAGCGGCGAGACCATCGACTACGGCCCCTGCGCCTTCATGGACGCCTACGACCCCAACACGGTGTTCAGCAGCATCGACCACGCCGGGCGCTACCGCTACGGCCACCAGCCGCGCATCGTGCAATGGAACCTGGCGCGGCTGGCCGAGGCGCTGCTGCCGCTGCTCTCGGATGATGAGGACCAGGCCGTCAGCCGGGCGCAGGACATCCTGGCCAGCTTTGCCGACCATTTTCAGGCCGCCTGGCGCACCGGCATGACCGCCAAGCTGGGCCTGCACACCGTGCGGGATGGTGACGAGGCACTGGCGCAGGAGCTGTTGCAGGCGATGGCCGAGGCCAAGGCCGACTTCACGCTCAGCTTCCGCCATCTGGCCGCAGCCGCCGACGGCGATGCCACGGCGTTGCGCGACCAGTTCCTCGGCACTGCAGCGCTGGATGCCTGGCTGCCGCGCTGGCACGCCCGGCTGGCGGCGGAGCCCATGCCGGAACGCCAGCAGGCCATGCTGCACACCAACCCCGCGGTCATCCCGCGCAACCACCTGGTGGAGGAAGCTCTGGCCGCCGCGGCGGAGCGCGACGACCTGGCGCCGTTCGAGGCATTGCTGGCCGTGCTGCGCACCCCGTTCGAGCCACCTGCCGACCCGCGCTACGCCCAGCCGGCAGCCGGTGGCATGCCCGGCTACCAGACCTTCTGCGGCACCTGAACGTCGCGTCGCGCCTGGTCCGCCGCACCGGCGAACCAGGCACGCGGACAGCGGCTACAGCGTGCGGATTTCCACCTTGCGGAACCGCACCACGCCGCGGTCATTCGCCACGCCGGCGCTGTCCTTCACGCCGTCGCCGTGCTGCAGCGCAATCCGGCCGCTGGCGTGCTTGGCGTCGCGGGCGCCGTCCACGGTCTTCTGCCCGTTCAGCAGCACCGTGAAGCTGTCGCCGCGGGCGGTGATGTCGAAGGTGTTCCAGCGGCCCCCCGCGCGCGGCATCGGGTTGACCGCCGACACGCCGACGATGGCGCCGGTACCGTAGTTCTGCTCCGGCCGCTCGTCCCAGATATTCACCTCATAGGCGTTGGTCGCGGTGATCGTCGCCGGGTCGGTGCAGCGGATGAAGATGCCGCTGTTGGTCGCGGTATCCACCCAGAACTCGGCATGCATCTGGAAGTCGCCATAGGCGCGCTTGGTCACCAGCAGGCCGTTGCCGCGGTCCGCCACCAGGGCGCCGCCTTCCACCCGCCAATTGGCGGTGCCGATCCGGTCGAAGCCATCGAAGTCGCGGCCATTGAACAGCGGCGTCATGCCGGTGGCCTGCGCCGCGGCCTGGTGCAGGCCACCGAGGCCCATGGAGCCGGCCATCAAGGCCAGGTTGAACGACCTGCGATTCATGCTCGAATCCTCCTGCTGCGTCCGCTTCAGCGCGGACTTGCCCGGCCCGGCACGCCACGTTGGCGCGCCCGGCAAGGAATGGCGCGACGGTAGCGCCGCTTCCTGTGGCAGCCAATCTTAACCGGGAGGGGCACCATGGCAGGTCGGCCCGACTTGACGGCGACCATAGTTTGTTATGTTATAACGTATCTGGCCGGTACGCCCCTGGGGTATGAGACCGCGCCGCCGTTGGGGGAATGCATCCGCATGCCGAGGGCAACTTCTCATCGCCTATGGCTCGCGCGCCACGCCGCCCTGTTGGGTCCCGGCCTGTTGGGCGCTGCCTTGGCCGCCTGGCCCGCGGGCGCGCAACCGCTTGCCCCCGGCGGCGGCGGCGCGCCGGACCTGGTGCTGCCTGAGGTCGTGGTCGATGCGCAGCGCGCCGCCGCCGCGCGCCAGGCCATCCTCACCCGCCTCGGCGCCCGCGATTACCAGGTGGACCGCGAGACCATCGAGGGCCTGCCCGGCGGCGCCAACCAGCCGTTGAACCAGGTGCTGCTGCAAACCCCCGGCGTGGTGCAGGACAGCTTCGGCGACATCCATGTCCGCGGCGAACACCGCAACCTGCAATACCGGCTGAACGGCGTGCAACTGCCCGAGGGTCTCTCCGGCTTCGGCCAGGTGTTCGACGCCCGGTCGCTGCGCAGCGTCAATGTGCTGACGGGCGCGCTGCCGGCGCAGTTCGGCTTCCGCACCAATGCGGTGATCGACCTGGAGACCCGCAGCGGCGCGCTCGACCCCGGCGGCAGCCTTGGCGTCTATGGCGGTGCGCGCGGGCTGGTGCAGCCACATGCCAGCTGGGCCGGACTGCTCGGCGGCTGGGATGTCTTCGCCAGCGGCAGCCTGCTGCGCAGCCAGCAGGGCATCGAGAACCCGACCAGTTCCTGGAAGGCGATCCACGACAACACCGAACAGACCCGCGGCCTGGTCGCCGCCAGCCGCCAACTGGACGACACCACCCGGCTCTCGCTGATCGCCGGCACCTCGCTGAACCGCTTCCAGATCCCCAACTCGCGCGGGCAGGAACCGCAGTTCACCGCCAACGGCGTCTCGAATTTCGACAGCGGCGCGCTGCGGTCGCGGCAGTGGGAGCGCAATTGGTTCGGCATGGCCGCGGTGCAGAAGTCGCTCGGCGATATCGACCTGCAGATCGCGCCCTTCATCCGCTATTCCTCGATCCACTACCTGCCGAGCACGCAGGGCGAACTGGTGTTCAACGGCGTCGCCTCCGACGTCTTCCGCTCCAACCTGGCTATGGGCACGCAGGCCGACGCCGCCTGGCGCATCAACGCCACGCACACGCTGCGCGGCGGCTTCCAGTTCACCGGGGAGCGCACGGCCTTCCGCAGCAGCACCGCCGTGCTGCCGCTGGATGCCGACGGCAACGCGGTGGACAACCCCTTCGCGGTCAACGACCGCTTCGGCCGCACCGGCTGGCTGTTCGGCGGCTATGTGCAGGATGAATGGCGGCTGACCGACCGGCTGACGCTGAACTTCGGCGCTCGCTGGGACCAGATGGTGGAGTTCGTCACCGCCGGGCAGATCTCGCCGCGGGTGAACATGGTCTGGCGGCCGACCGAAACCACCACGGTGCATGCCGGCTACGCCCGGACCTTCACGCCGCCGCAATTTGAGCTGGTCTCAGGCGCGGCGATCCAGCAATTCGCCAACACCACCAATGCGGCGCCCACCACGCAGAACGACCCGGTGCGGCCCGAGCGCGCGCATCGCTTCGATGCCGGCATCTCGCAGAAGCTGGCACCGAACCTGACTGTCGGTATCGATGCCTATTACAAGGATGTCCGCGACCTGCTGGACTTCGGCCAGTTCGGGAATGCACTGATCTTCACGCCCTTCAACTACCGGCACGGCCGCGTCTATGGCGTGGAGTTCAGCGGCAGTTGGCGCACCGAGCGGTGGCTGACCTATGCCAACCTGGCGATCAGCCGTTCCACCGCGACGCAGATCCGCTCGGCGCAATACACCTTCGAGGCGGACGAGCTGGCCTACATCAACCGCAAGTACATCCGCACCGACCACGACCAACTCTTCACCGGCTCGGCCGGGGCGATCTGGCGCGGCTGGGAGGGCGGGCGGCTCTCGGCCAGTTCGCTGTACGGCAACGGGCTGCGCAGCGGCTTCGCCAATACCCAGAAGCTGTCACCCTATGCCACGGTCAACTTCGGCGTGCAGCAGGATTTCACCGGCCCGGACAACGCCCGCTGGACCGCGCGGCTGGACCTGATCAACGCCTTCGACAGCACCTACCAGCTACGCAGCGGCACCGGCATCGGCGTCGGCGCGCCGCAATTCGGCGCGCGTCGCGGCGTCTTCGCCGGGCTGTCGCGGGCGTTCTGAGCCAGGACGCGCTCAGCCCGCCGGCTTGGCGCTGCGCACCTCCACCCCGGCCCAGCCTTCCATCACCTTGATCAGGTTGGTGAAGTCCTGCGGCCCCAGGCCCTGCTGCTCCGCCAGCCGCCACAGCGTGCCGACCTGGCGGTGGACCCACATCGGCACCGCCAGCATCTCGGCTTCCTGCAGGCCGAGATCGACATCCTTCACCATGGTGGTCAGGCTGGCGCCGTAGTCGAAGCTGCCGGTCAGCACCGCGCGCGGCACCTTGGTCAGCGTGGCGCTGTTCTGGCCAGTGGAGACGTTCATCATCGCCACCATCTGGTCCGGGTCCAGCCCGCCCTTGGCGCCCAGCACCAGCGCCTCGAAGGCGGTGGCCATGTTGGCGGCATTCACCAGGTTGTTCACCAGCTTCATCAGCTGCGCCTGCCCCGGCTTGTCACCGAGCTCGAACACCGTGCTGCCGACCTGGTCCAGCAGGGGCCGGACCTGGGCGCGGACCTCCGGCGGCGCGGCGCACAGCATGGTCAGCGTGCCGGCACGGGCCCCCTTGGGGCCACCGCTGACCGGGCAATCCGCCAGGGCGATGCCACGGGCGGCGACGGTCCTGCGTACCTGCTCCAGCGCCGGGCTGCCGATGGTGGACATCTCCACATACAGTCGCACCGCCGTGCCGGCCGCGACATCGCGGGCGACGGCTTCGCTGACGCGGCCATTCGGCAGGCAGGCGAAGACGATGGGGGCGCTGTCGGCAACCGCGGTGGCCGCGCCATGGCCGACCGCGCCACGCTCGATGAAGGGCGCCAGCGCCGCCGCGTTGGGGTCGAAGACGTGCAGCTGGTGGCCCGCCGCCTGCAACCGCTCGGCAATTGCCGCGCCCATCTGGCCGAGGCCGAGAAAACCGATTTCCATCGAAAACTCCAAAGGCAGGTGCCTGCTGACACAACGGGTTGAAGCATTCCCCGCGCGCCAGGGCGAACGGGGGATGCGCTAATCGATGACCCGGTCAGCCAGGGCCAGCAGGTGCGGCGGAAAGCTGACGCCGATCGCGGCAGCGGTCTTCTGGTTGACGACGAACTCGAACACCGTCGGGCGCTCGATCGGCAGGGCGGCCGGCTGCGCGCCGCGCAGCAGCCGGTCCACGTAATAGGCCAGGCGGCGGTAGGATTCGCGCAGCCTGGGGCCATAGATGCACAGCGCGCCGCTCTCGGCGAAGACCGACCAGCCGGAGATCAGCGGCAGCCGGTGCTGCACGGCGAAGTCCGCCAGGCGCTGGCGGTGCTGCAACGCGAAGCCATCGGCGAAGACACTCAGGGCCTGCACCCGAGAGCCGGCGATGCGGGCCAGCGCCTGCTCCAGCTCGGCCTGGCTGCGGGTGGCGTTGAACGAGACGTCGAGGCCAAGCCGCTGGCCGGTCTGGTGGGACGCCGCGCGTTCCAGCTCATCGCCGGGATGTTCCGGGTTACCGATCACCGCGACCTGCCGCAGCCCCGGGACGATGTCGCGCAGCATCTCCAGCCGCTTGGCGTTGAGTTCGGCCGACATGAAGGTCAGGCCGGTCATGTTGTGGGTGGGGTGGGCCAGCGAGGTGGCCAGGCCGCCGATGACCGGGTCGGCGCTCATCACATAGGCGACGGGCACCGACAGGCCGAGCGTCGCCACCTGCGCGGCCACGCCCTGGACCATCAGCACCGAGACCGGCATGGCGGCCAGCTCGCGCGCCAAGGCAGGCACGCGGGAAAGGTCCTCATCGCCGAAGCGGTATTCGATGGTCAGGTTCTGGCCTTCGACATACCCTGCCGCGGCCATGCCTTCGCGAAAGGTGGCCAAGTAGGGCGCAATGCTGGCCTGGCGCTGGGCGGTCAGCCAGCCGATGCGCACCGGCCGCGGCCTGGGCTGGCCCCATGCCGGCGCGGCCAGCGTGGTGCCTCCTGCCAAGGCAGCCTTGACCATGCTGCGGCGCTGCATCGGCTCTCTCCATCCTGCCTGCGCCAGCCTAGAGCGTGATCGCTTCTGACTGAAGCGCTCACGCTCTAGGCTTGTTGTTTGAGAGACTGATTTACGGCTTACGGCGATTCCGCCTAAGCCGATCAGGCTTTAACGCGGGATGCGGCGGCAGGGCCACAACCGGCTGGCCTGTCGGCGGGCAGCACCTTTCAGCCCAGGTCAACCGTCATGCCGTGCTGGCCGTCCAGCAGACGCTTGAGATGGAACCCGACAAGGCCATCCTCCCGTGCCTGGCCCAGCAGGGCGGCGAAGGCGCCGATGGCCCCGGCGTCGCCGGTATCGGCCAGCCGGAACGCCTCGGCATAGCCGGCAGTCAGCGCGTCACCCGCCCGCGCCGCGGTCAATGGCTCGAAGGCGGCGAGTGGTTCGCTGCGGCCGCGCAACCGCAACCGGCCGACCGGGCGCCCGATGAAGCCGGGCACCTCCGCCACCACCGTCGCACTGGCGCAAATGCGCGTGCCCAGCAGCTTGTTCGCCGCTTCCAGCCGGGACGCCGTGTTGATGGTGTCGCCATAGGCGGTGTAGTCGAAGAAGCCGCTGCCGCCGAAGCTGCCGACCAGCGCCGGCCCGCTGTGCAACCCGATCCGCGTCGCCCCCAGCACCACCCCGCGTGACCGCCACTCGGCGCGCACCGCCTCGGCCCGCGCATCCAGCGCCAGGGCACAGGCCACCGCGCGGGCGGCATGGTCGGGCTGGTCAGCCGGGGCACCGAACAGCACGTGCAGCGCATCGCCGATGATTTTTATCAGTGTGCCGCCCTGGGCGAACACCACCTCGGTCAGCGCCGAGAGATAGTCGTTCAGCAGCGCGGCGATCTCTGCCGGCGGCAGACCCTCGGCCAGGCTGGTGAAGCCGGCGATATCGGTGAACAGCGCGGTCACCTCGCGCCGCTGCGGCGCCAGCAGGGCAGGGTCCTCGGCTGCCGCCAAACTGAGCGCCACCGCCGGGGAGAAGTAGCGCGCCAGCTGCACCCGGGCGCGCTCGGCCTCCTGCTGGCGGCGTTGCAGGTCGCGCAGCTGTTCCAGGCTGCGCAGCGTCTTGGCGATGGTGGCTTCCAGGTCAGCAAAGTCGATCGGCTTGGTCAGGAAATCGAAGGCGCCACGGTTCATCGCGGTGCGGATGTTTGACATGTCGCCATAGGCCGAGACGATCACCGTCGCCTTATGGTCGGCGCCGGCCTGGATGTTCTGCAACAGCGTCAGCCCGTCCATCCGCGGCATGTTGATGTCGGTCAGCACCATGTCGATGCCGGCATCCTCCGCCAGCATCGCCAGCGCGGCCACGCCGTCGGCCGCGAAGCAGAAGCTGAGTTCGCCGGCGCGCACCTGGCGGCGGAAGCGCTGCACGATCAGCGCCTCCAGGTCCGGCTCATCATCCACCACCAGGATGCGTGCGGTCATGCCCCGCCCCTCGCCCCCGCCACCACGGCGCTCACTTCGCGCTTCAACACCGGAAAATCCACCGGCTTGGTCAGGAACTTGCTGGCGCCGCGCGCCGCCGCCTGCGCAATGGTCTCGCCATCGCCATAGGCGGAGATCATGAACACCGGCAGGTCCGGGCGCCGCGCCTTGACCAGCGGCAGCAGGTCCAGCCCGCTCATGCCGGGCATGTTGATATCGGAGACCAGCAGGATGATCTCGCCGGCCACCGCGTCATCCAGCTTCAGCAGCGCCGCTTCGGCCGACAGCGCGAAGTCCAGGCTGCACAGCTTGTCACGCAGCTCGCGCCGGAATTGCTGGCGGAACAGCGCTTCCACATCGGGTTCGTCATCGACAACCAGTACCCGGAGTATCATGCCTCGGCCCCCTGGCGTGCCGTGCGCGGCAGCACGATGCGGAACTCGGTGAAGGCGCCTTCCTGGCTGTCCACGGTGAAGTCGCCGCCATGCTGCTTCACCACGATGTCATGCGACAGGGAAAGCCCCAGGCCGGTGCCTTCGCCGGCCGGCTTGGTGGTGAAGAAGGGCTCGAAGATCCGCTTGCGCATGCTCTCGGGAATGCCCGTGCCATTGTCCCGCACGCGCACCTCCACGCTGTCGCCCAGCGTGCGCGTGGTCACGCGCACCACCGGCTCATACCCTGCCTCGCCGCGCTGCACCCGCTGCGCCGTGGCATAGACCGCATTGCCGACCAGGTTCAGCAGCACGCGGGTAAACTCCTGCGGCAACAGCGAAACCTCACCCACGGCGGGGTCGAACTGCTTTTCCAGCGTCACGTTCAGCCCGGGCTTTTCCGCCCGCGCGCCATGCCAGGCCAGCGCCATCGCTTCCTCCACCAGCGGGTTCAGCGCCAGATGGCGCCGCTCTCCCCCTCCTTCGCGCGAATGGGCCAGCATGTTTCGCACGATGCTGTCGGCGCGCTGGCCGTGCTGCACCACCTTTTCCAGGTTGCCGCGCAGCATATCGGCGAGTTCGCTCACCTCCTCGCGCAGGGCCACCGGCACCGCGTCGCCGGCGGCGATCAGCGCCTCGGCCAGTTCCTGCACCAGTTCGGCCGAGAGGCTGGCAAAATTGTTGACGAAGTTCAGCGGGTTCTTGATCTCATGCGCAATGCCCGCGGTCAGCTGGCCCAGCGAGGCCAGCTTCTCGGTCTGCACCAGCCGGTCCTGCGCCAGGCGCAGATCATCCAGCGACTGCGCCAGGGCGCGGGTACGGTCCACCACTTTGGCCTCCAGCGTTTCCTGCGCCTCCTGGATGCGCCCGGCCATTTCGTTGAAGCGCCGTGCCAGGGCGCCGATCTCGTCCTGCGTATCGAGCGCGATGCGCTGGCGCAGGTCGCCTTCGCCCAGCCGCTGCGCGCCGGCCTGCAACACGCGGATCGGCACCACCATGCGCCGCGCCATCCAGCCGCCCAGCAGCAGCGCCAGCAGGATGCCCAGGCCCAGCAGCACCAGCGTCTGCACCAGGCTGGTCCAGACCGGCGCCAGCACCTCCCGCCGCGGCAACTCCACGAAGACGATCCAGCCCAGCGTCGGGATCACCGCATGCGCCGAGAGCACGTGGCGCCCATCCGGCCCCAATACCGTCGTCGGCGTCGCATCCCCGGCGGCAATCGCCCGCGCCACCTGCGGCAGGCGGGAAAGGTCGGTCTCCCGCAGCACCAGGCTCATATCCGGGTGCGCCACCAGCCGCCCGCCGGCATCGGTGACATAGGCATAGCCGGCCTGGCCGACGCGGATGGCGGTGACGACATCCCAGATCAGCTTCAGGTTCACGCTGGCCGCGGTGACGCCGGGGTTGCGCCCGACATGCGCCAGCGACAGCGTCATGTAGGGCTCCGACCCCCGGCGGAAAGACACCGGGCCGTGCCAGCTGCGTTCCGCCACCGCGCGGGTGAACAGCGGGTCGGCCGAAAAGTCCTGGCCGCTGCCGACCACGTCCGGCTCCAGCCGGGACAGCCGCAGCTGCTCGCGCCCGGCGCCGTCGATGTATTGCAGATCCGTGATCGCCGGCACCTGGCGTTGCAGCCGGATGAAGTCGTAGCGCCGCTGTTCCGGCGTCACCCGGGACCATTCGGCCCGGGTGGTCCAGCCGATCTGGCTCTCGATGCCCTCGACGAACTGCGCCACGCGCTCGGCGGCGGCCTGGGCCTTCTCGCGCTGCACCTGCACCGCGCCGGCGGTGGCCTCGTCATAGGTGACCCACATGTTCACCGCGCCGGTGCTGACAAGCGCGGCACTGACCAGCCCGACCATCGCCAGGCCGAAGCGCCGTGCCAGCCCGGCCGGCAGCAGCCCGGCCAGCGCCGCCAGCAACCGGGCCAGCGCCAATGGCAACCTGGCCAGCGCCGAAGGCGCAAGGCGCAGCAGCCGCGGGCGCAGCGTCAGGGGCATGGTGAAGGCCCGGGGCGGCAAGGCATGCGGCATCTCCTGCTCCAGGCCCGGTCGGAACCGGATCGCATCCAGGCTACCCCCTGGACAGGGCGGATGGAAATCGGGGCCGGCTCACTCGAACACCTCGTCGGCCTGGGCCATCACCGCGGCCGGCAGGGTCACGCCCAGCGCCTGGGCGGTGCCGAGGTTGACGCCCAGGGCGAACCGGGTGGGCTGCTCGATGGGAATGTCACCCGGCGGCACGCCGCGCAGGATGCGCGCCGCCATGCTGGCCGCGCGCCGGGTCATATCGTCGATATCCGGCCCGAAGCCCAGCAGGCAGCCGGCGCTGGCCATCAGGGGCCACTCGCAGATCGTCGGCAGCCCGGCCTCACGCGCCAGCTCGGCCAGGCGCCGGGCGATGCCGAAGAACTGCGGCGCGGCCATCACCAGCAAGGCCTCGGCACGCGCTTCCCGCATGGCCCGGAAGGCGGCCGGCAACTCCTCCAGCGTGGTGATATCGAAAAGTCGCAGCTCCAGCCCCAACGGCGCGGCGGCGCGCCGCAGGTCGCGCTCGCTGGCCTGCCGGTCGGCCGAGGGGGCGTACATCAGCGCGGCAATCCGGCGCCGGCTCGGCAGCGCCTGGTGCAGCATGTCCAGCCGCTTGCCATCCAGCTCCCCGGCCAGAATGGAGATGCCGGTCACCTGGCCGCCCGGCCGTGCCAGGCTTTGGGCGAAGCCCTGGCCGACCGGGTCGGTGCCAAAGGCGACGATGGGCACCTGCGTCCCCAACGCCCGCAGCGCGCGGGTCGCGTCATTGCCATTGGCGTAGATCACATCGGGTCGGGCGGCCAGGGTTGCCTGTGCCTGGGCCGACAATTCGGCCGTGGTGCCCCAGCGTGCTGAAACGCTGAGGTTGCGGCCCTCGGCAAAGCCGAGCCGGGCCAGTTCCGGCAGGAACACCCGACGCACCCGCTCCAGGCTGGCCGGCGTGGTGCCCAACGCCGCCAGGCGCCACTGCCTGCCCTCCTGCGCGCCGGCGGGCATCGCCATGGCAGCCATCAGCAGCAGGAAGCAGGCGCCCAGCCACCAAGCAGGCAGGCGAAGGCGCATCGCAACCGCCCGCATTAGTCGAACACCTCGTCCGCCTGGGCCATCACCGCCGCCGGTAGGGTCGCGCCCAGCGCCTGGGCTGTAGCCAGGTTCACCCCCAGTGAAAACCGCGTCGGCTGCTCGATGGGAATGTTGCCCGGCCGGGCGCCGCGCAGCACACGGGCGATCAGATTGGCCGACCGGCGCCGCAGGTCGTGGATGTCCGGCCCGAACCCCAGCAGGCTACTGCGCGTCACCTCCAGCGAGGTGGCGGTAGAGGCGACCACGGCGAGGCGCCAGGTTCGGCCTTCGGGTGCCTGGGCCCCGGCGTGCCGCGGCACCGCCAGCAACGCGCAAATGGCCGCAACCAGCCAAACCCTGGGGCATGCCCGCATTCCGTTGCTTCCCTGCCGGCCACGAACGCACGGGGGCGTCCCGGAACATTACAGGTGCAGTGATAGCGCAAACCCGTTGGCGCACAAAGCCGCGCGCGCCCCCGGCCAGGCCACCGCCGGCGCAACACGGCGTCAACACCTTGCCCGCCCCGGGCACCGCGCCGCATCATGGTTGCATGAGTACAGCAGACATCAGGCGTCGAGGGATGTTGGTGCTGCCTGCTGCCCTGGCAGGGCCGGGCGCAGTGGCGCAGCTGGCCCGGCCGGGCCGCGCCGTCGCCAAGGTCGTCACCGTCTCGCCCGGCGGCCCCACCCGCTCGATGCCCGCCTTCCTCAGCGCCCTCGGCGAGCTCGGCTACCCCATCGAGGTCGAGGCCCTGACCACCGGGCTGGACCAGCCGGCGGCGGCGGCGGCCATCGCCTCGGCCAGCGTGGTGCTGGCGGTGGCCTGGCCCGCCATCGAGGCGGCGCGCCGGCTCACCACCACCGTCCCCATCGTGGCCCTGGACCTGGAACTGGACCCGGTCGGCAGCGGCCTGGTGCAGACCCTGGCGCGGCCCGGCGGCAACCTGACCGGGCTGTTCCTGGACCAGCCGAACCTGGCGGCAAAATGGCTGCAGTTGCTGGCGGAGGCCGTGCCCAACCTGCGCCGCCTCGCGCTGCTGTGGGACCCGCTGATCGGCCCGGCGCAGCGAGACGCCTTGCAGACCGCGGCCCGCCAGCTGGGCATGCACCTGGCAGCCTTGGACCTACGCGCCACCGCCGCCGAGGCCAGGCTGCCGCAGCTGCGCGCCATGCGGGCGGACGGGCTGGTGCTGGCCTCCTCGCCGCTGGTGTACCAACGCCAGGCGGAGCTGGTCCGGCTGAGCCGGGACGCCCGGCTGCCCAGCATCACCATGTTCACCGACTTCGCCACCGCCGGCGGCTTCCTGGCCTACGGGCCGGACCGCAGCGACATGGGCCGCCGGGCAGCCGCCTATGTGGACCAGATCATCAAGGGCCGCCGCCCGGCTGACCTGCCGGTGGAGCGCCCGAGCCGGTTCGAACTGGCGATCAACCTGGCGACGGCCCGGGCGCTGGATATCAGCGTGCCGCAGACGTTGCTGGCCCGCGCGGACGAGGTCGTCGAGTAGCCCGTCGCCGCACAGGGCAGGCAGGACGCCAGCGCAGGTGCGGCCGGGAGCGGCACTGCGGCATTCCCAGCGACGCCGAAGCGCCGCTCACCCAGTGCGCCGCGTCAGCCCCCCGCCTACGGCGGCGAAGCGGCGCCGGCCCGCCCGGCGAACAGGCCGGACAGCGCCTGGCCCAGGCTGCGGCGGCGGCCGGTATCAATCGCCACCGTCGCGGTCACGCCCGCCCGCAGCGCCGGCTCGCCCTCATGCGGCAGCAGCCGGATCCGCACCGGCAGGCGCTGCACCACCTTGACCCAATTCCCCGTGGCGTTCTGCGGCGGCAGGATGGCGAACTCGGCCCCCGCCGCCGGGCTGATGCTCTCAACCTCGCCGCGCCAGGTCACGTCCGGGTAGATATCCAGCACCACATCCACCTGCTGGCCCACCGCCACATGGGTCAGCGTGGTTTCCTTCAGGTTGGCCTCCACCCAGGGGCGCTGGTCCGAGACCAGGGCGAAGACCGCGGTTGCCGCGCGCAGTTGTTCGCCGCGTTGCAGCCGCATGTTCACGATGGTGCCGCCGATCGGCGCCAGCACCACGGTGCGCGCCAGGTCCAGCGCCGCCTGTTCGCGGCTGGCCAGCCTTTCCCGCACGCTGGGGTGCTGGTCCACCGGTAGGGCCGCATCGCCCATCAGCGTGGTCAGCACCCGCGCCAGCCGCTGCCGCAGCACGTTGATCCGCTCGCGCGCCACCTGGGCGTCGCTGGCGGTCTCCTCCATGCGAACGGCCGGGGCCACGCCACGCGCCGCCAACATCTGCTGCCGCATGGCCTGGCGGGACAGGTACTGCGCCCGGTTCTCCAACTCGCCCAACTCGCTCAGCGTCTCATGGTAGGTGGCCCGGGCCACCTCCACCAGCGTGCGGGCGCTGTCCAACTCGGCTTCGGCCTTGCGCAGCGCGAACTCATAGGGCGCCGGGTCGATCCGCAGCAGCACCTCGCCCGCCCGCACCTGGGCATGGTCGCGCACCGCCACCAGTTGCACCCGCCCGGCGACCTCGGGCGCGATCTGCACGATATGCGCCTTCACATAGGCATTCTCGGTGCTGATGAAGCGCCCGCCCTGCTGCCACAGCACCAGCGCCCCCACCAGCACCAGCAGCGGCACGCCCAGCAGCAACAGCGGCCGCAGCCACGTCAGCCGCATCATGGCGCCATCTCCTGCAACTGGCCTTTGACCCGCGCCAGCAGGCTGGCCAGCAGCAGGCGCTCGGGCTCGGCCAGCGGCACCAGCGCTTCATCCACCAAATCGCCGCCCAGGCTGGCCACCCGGGCCTGTACCGCCTCGGCGGCGGCGGTCAGGTACAGCCGGTTCACCCGGCGGTCGGCGGCATCGGCGCGGCGTTCCACCCAGGCCTTGCGCTCCAGCCGGTCCACCATGCGGCCGGCGGTGGCGCGCTCCACCTCCAGCAGCTCGGCCAGCTCGCTCTGCGTCATCCCCGGGCGGCGCCCCAGGCGGACCAGCACCTGCCACTGGGCGCGGGTCAGCCCCATCGGCCGCACCCGCCGGTCGAACGAGGCGCGCATCAGCCGCGCCACATCCGCAATCAGGAACCCAATGGCCCGACGGTCTTCGTCAGGCGGCACGGCAGGAAGATCGGCCACAATGGCAGGCTCGCCAGAAAATGTAACCAAGGCTACCATAACACTGGCAATGATCGTCAAGGTTGCAACCGGCCGCCATGTCCCAGTCCGTCACCTCCGCCCAGCTGTCCGTGGCGCGGCGCTACGCCATCCTGGCCTCGGTGGTGCTGGGCTCCACGCTGTACGCCACCACCCTGCTGGTGGCCTCCACCCTGCTGCCGGCCATGCAGGGCGCCTTTGCCGCCACGCCGGACGAGATCGCCTGGACCACCACCTTCAACATCCTGGCCACGGCCATCGCCACGCCGATGACGGGCTGGCTGGTCGCCCGCTTCGGCCGGCGGCGCACCATGCTGTTCTGCGTCGGCGGCTTCACCGTGGCCACCTGGCTGTGCGGCCAGGCCGAATCGCTGGAGACGGTGGTGCTTTGGCGCATCGTCCAGGGCGCCATCGGCGCGCCGGTGGTGCCGCTGTCCAACGCCATCGTGCTGGACACCTTCCCGCGCCGCCAGGCCGGCATGGTCTCCTCCGTCTTCGGCATGACCGTGGTGCTCGGCCCGGTCATCGGCCCGGCGCTGGGCGGCATCCTGGCCGAGACCTACAACTGGCGCTGGGCCTTCTACATGATCGTCCCGGCCGGCATCCTCGCCACCGTGGCGCTGCGGTTCACGCTGCCGGCTGATGGCACCGGCACCCATACCCGCCTGGACTGGCTCGGCTTCCTCGCCCTGGCCACCACCATCGCCTGCGTGCAGCTGGTGTTCTCCCGCGGGCAGCGGCTGGACTGGTATGAAAGCACCGAGATCATCGTCGAGACCGGCATCGCCGCCCTGGCCTTCTGGGTGTTCCTGGCGCACAGCCTGACCGCGCGGGCGCCGTTCCTCAATCTCCGCCTGCTGCTGAACCGCAACTACGCGCTGGGCCTGGTGCTGGTCACGCTGTACGGCATGGTCAACTTCACCCCCATCGTGCTGCTGCCGTCGCTGCTGCAGGCCTATGCCGGCTACCCCGACAGCATCATCGGCCTGATCGTCGGCTATCGCGGCATCGGCGCCACCATCGGCTTCGCCTGCACGCTGGTCATCGGCCGGCTGGACCCGCGCATCGGCCTCGTGCTCGGCTATGGGCTGCTGGCAGTTGCCGGCATCTGGCTGACGCAGATCGACCTCAATGTCGATGTCGATACGCTGCTGCTCAACGCCGCGTTGCAGGGCCTGGCGGTGGGCATCATCTGGGTACCGCTGACGGTGATGACCTTCGCCACGCTGGAAAGCCGCCACCTGGCCGAGGCCATGGCGCTGTTCCACCTGCTGCGCAACATCGGCTCCAGCCTGTTCATCTCGCTCTGCGTCACCGAGATCGTGCGCGCCACCACGGCCAACTACAGCCGCATGACCGAGCTGATCACGCCCTTCAACAAGGTGCTGGGGGTACCCAACCTGATGGGCGGCTGGAGCACCGAGACGGTGACGGACCTGGCCAAGCTGAGCCGCGAGATCAACCGCCAGGCCAGCATGCTGGGCTACATCAACGCCTTCGGCCTGTTCACCGCGGCCTGCGTCATCGCCATGCTGTTCTCGCTGCTGGCCCGGCGCGGGCAACGGTCGGCGTAAACCTGGTGGCGCCGGTGAAGGCGGATCTTGCCAAATGGCGCTACGCTCTGCCCGCGCATGCCAGGCCGAGCCGAACCCCCGGTGGACGGAGGCTTCCGCCACCGCCTAAGCTGCGCCCAAGGGCCAGGATGCAACCCGGGCCGCGGCGGGAAACGGCATGGACACGGAAGACCAGGAACTCCAGGAATTGCGGGCAGCGCTGGAGGTGCGGCGCACCGCCGCCGGCTGGCTCGCCGCCTTTGAGGCAGCGCTGACCGCGGGCGACGCCACCCGCCTC
>CANBNK010000016.1 GCA_947371015.1 Acetobacteraceae bacterium
TGCCGGCGTAGCGCCGGGATGCTCGCCAGCGCCGTCCATAGCGGCACCGGTAGTCACCCACTCGATCCTAACCCATAGCCGGCATCAGGCAGCGCAGGTGCTCATCGTCTGCACCACCATGACCGTACATAGGTTTTTGGAGGTGTCCACCTGGTCCACCGCGCAGTCCGGCAGCGCCGCGCCCAGCTCCTCCAGGTCCTCCACATCCAGGTTGGAGACCCCCCAATGCGCTATTTTCCCGGCCTGCTGCATCCGCCGCATGGCCTGGACCGTATCGGCCAGGGGCACACTGCCCCGCCAATGCAGCAGGTACAGGTCGATGCGCTCCACCTTCAGCCGCTTCAGGCTGCGTTCACACGCGGCGTTCAGCTTCCGGCCGCCGGCATTGTGCGGATACACCTTGGAGACCAGGAAGACCTCGTCGCGCCGGCCGGCGATGGCTTCGGCCACCACCTCCTCGGCGCCGCCCTCGGCGTACATCTCGGCGGTGTCCACCAGCGTCATGCCCAGGTCCAGGCCCAGCCGCAGGGCGGCGGCCTCGGCGCGGCGGTCGCTGTTGCGCTCCCCCATGTGCCAGGTGCCCTGGCCCAACGCCGGCACCATCACGCCTTCCGGCGTTCCATCCGGCAGCCGCACGGTCTTCATTCCGCTATCCCCCTGGCCTGGACTATGATGTTCTCCATGACCCGTATCCTAGCTCCTTTCGCGGCGCTTGCCGCGAGCCTCCTGGTCGCGCTCGGCTCCGCCACCGCGCAACCTTCCACCACGGCCGCGCCCGCTTCCGAGGATATCGGCAGCTGGAACCTGGCCTGCACGGTGGACCGGATGACCGACCGGTCCCACTGCGTCCTGCGGCTGAAGGCCTGGGCCGACGCGCCCGGCGAGCATTCCCCCGGCCTGGCGCTGGAAATCCAGGACCGCGGCGGCCGGCTGGTGCCGGTGGTGACGGCGCGCGAGCTGACGCTGGAAGGCGCCGGGCGCGGCCTGCTGGCGCTGACCGGCACCGCCCAGCTGCGCTTCCCGCCCAGCGCCTTCTACGAAATGCCCTGCGCGCTGGCAGGCCGCACCCTGGCCTGTGCGCCGCGCCGGGGCGATGCCGAACGCGCCGAGCGCGAGCTGGCCGGCGCCGCGACCGCCCTGGTGCGGATGACCGGCATGGGCGCCGGCGGCAGCAGCGCCGAGCCGGTGGAGTTGCGGCTGACCGGCACCGCCCAGGCGCTGGCGCGCTATCGGCAGTTCACCCCACCCAGCCCGGCGCAGGAAGACACCCCCGGCATCAGCGGGCGCGAGGCGATGGACCGGCTGCGCCAGCTGTTCGGGCGCTGACCGCATGGACGCCACTGACCTGCCAGCCTTGTTGAGCCGGATTGCCAGTGGCGACCGTGCCGCGCTGCGCCTGCTGTACCAGGCGCAGTCGGTGCGGCTGTTCGGCGTGGCCAATGCCATATTGCGCGACCGCGACGCCGCGGCCGATGCCATGCAGGACGCCTTCCTGCGCATCAGCCAGCGCGCGGCGCAGTTCGACGCCACGCGCGGCGAGGCCGCTGCCTGGCTCGGCGGCATCGTGCGCCACGCCGCGCTGGACCAGGCGCGCCGGCGGGGCCGCGAGCAGCCCAGCGACGACCCGTCACTGGGTGACGCGGCGGTGGCGCCCGAGGCGCTGGAAAAGGTGCTGGCGGAGGAGGACCTCAAGCGGCTGCACTGGTGCCTGGCGACGCTGGAGGAAAAGTATCGCCGTGGCATCCTGCTGGCCTTCGTGCAGGGGCTGTCCCATGCGCAGATCAGCGACCGGCTGCACCTGCCGCTGGGCACTGTGAAGGCCTGGATCAGGCGTGGCCTGCTGCAACTGCGGGAGTGCGTGACATGACCCCGCCGACGATCCCTGGTGACCCGGTGGAGCGTGCCGGGCTGGCCGCCGAATATGTGCTGGGCACGCTGGACGCGCGCAATGCCGCCGCGGTGGAAGCCGCGCTGGCCAGCGATGCGGCGCTGCTGGCCGAGGTGACGGCCTGGGAAGCCCGGCTGGCGCCATTGCAGGCGCTGGCCCTGCCGGAAGCCCCGCCGCCGGATTTGTGGGACCGAATCGAGACCGCGCTCGGCGGCGGTGCTCCGGCCGTTGCCGTGGCGCCGGTGCCTGCGCCGAAGTCGGCATGGCTGGGGCTGGGGCTGTGGCGCGGCTGGGCGTTGGGTGCCAGTGCGGTGGCGGCCGGGCTGGCCGGCTTCATCCTGCTGCAACCGGCGCCGCAGCCCCGGCTGATGACGGTGCTGCTGACCCAGCGCGACGCTCCGGCCTGGACGGTGGAGGCCGACCGCAGCGGCGCGCTGCGCCTGGCCGCACTGAACCCGCGCCCGCTGGAAGGCGACCGGGTGCTGCAGCTCTGGGCGCTGCCGCAGGGCGCCACGACCCCGACCTCGCTGGGGCTGATCCCCGCCAGCGGCCAGGTGACGGTGACCCCCGGCAGCATCCGGCCGCAGCCGGGCATGCTGATCGAGATCAGCCTGGAAGCGCCGGGCGGTTCCACCACCGGGCGGCCGACCGGGCCGGTGCTGTTCATCGGCCGGCTCAGCGCGGCGGGGTCTTCCTGAGGCGCGGTCAGCCGCGGCGCGGTGCTTCGGCGCTGGCCTGAGCGGGTGCACGACCGCCCCGGCGCGGCTTAGCGGTCGCCCCGGCGTGGCTTAGAGCCTGATCGGCTTAGGCGGAATCGCCGTAAGCCGTGAATCAGTCTCTCCAGCCGTCGCCCCGGAGCTGCCGCGATATCGGCAAGGCTTTTTCGCTCCGGCCCTGCATCCAGCGGCAGCGCCGGCCCGTAGCGTCTTCAGCGGGGCCACAACGGTGCCCGCGGACCACGGGAGACAGCCTCATGACCCTCCGTACCCTGCTGACCGCCGGCGCCGCCTTCCTTGCCCTCGGCGACGCCGCGAATGCGACCACGCTGCTTGGCCTGACCGCCGATGGCCAACTGGTGAAGATCGACAGCGAGACGCGGCGCGCTGCCGCACCGATGCGCATCACCGGCGCCGATGGCCGGCTGCTCGGCATCGACCAGCGCCCGAGTGACGGCAAGCTGTACGGCGTGACCGATGCCGGCCAGATCGTCACCATCGACCCCGCCACCGCGCGCGCCACGCAGGTCAGCCGGCTCAACATGCCCTTCGTCAGCGGCGGCCGCGCCGTGGTCGATTTCAACCCGGTGGCCGACCGGCTGCGGCTGATGGGCATGAGCGGGCAGAGCTTCCGCATCAACGTGGCCAGCGGCGAAGTGACCCGCGACGGCGAGCTGAAGTACCAGGCCGGCTCCCCTTGGGCCGAGACCCGCCCGCGCGTGGTGGCCGGCGCCTATACCAACAGCATGACGGGCGCGACCGCGACGCAGCTGTTCACCATCGACACGCTGAGCCGCAGCCTGAACCTGCAGGCGCCGCCGAATGACGGCGTGCAGCAGCCCAAGGGCCAGGTGGCGGCAAGCCTGCCGACCGGCGTGGCCTTCGACATCCTGGCCGGCACCCCGCAGGGCTTCCTGCTGGCCGGCAACCAACTGCACATGGTGAACCTGGAAACCGGCGCGGCCGGCGCGGGCATGCTGGTGACGGGCCTGCCGACCAGCGAAGTGATCGACATCGCCGCCTGGCGCTGAGCGGCCTGAAGGAACCCTGCCCCCGCAGGCGGGGGAGGGCAGGGCAACGGCGCAACGCGCGAGCTGGCCGAGACAACCCTCCCCCCGCGCGCGGGGAGGGCAGTGCTGGTGGCTGGATCGCACCAACCCGGACGGCACCCTCCCCCCGCGCGCGGGGAGGGCAGCCCGCCCGGGGTGAAGCCCTTGGCGTCGGCGCCACCCTCCTCCCGCGCGCGGGGAGGGCAGGGTGGGGGCCGGGGAACGGCGCCCCACAGCTACCCGTACAGCCAGGCCGCCATGCCCTGGTACAGCGGCAGGCCCAGCACGATGTTGAACGGGAAGGTGATGCCCAGCGCGCAGGTCAGGTACATGCTGGGGTTGGCTTCCGGCAGGGCAGCCCGCACCGCGGCGGGGGCGGCGATGTAGCTGGCGCTGGCGCAGAGCGTGGCGAAGATGATGGCGCCCCCCTGGCTCAGCCCGGCCGCCGCCGCCAGCGGCAGCCCCACCGCGGCATGCAGCACCGGCGCCAGCAGCGCGAAGCCGAGCAGCCGGCCGCCCACCCGGGCGAAATCCCCCAGCCGCTCCGCCGCCAGCCGGCCGAGTTCCAGCAGGAACAGGCACAGCACGCCGGGGAACAGCAGGGTGAAGAAGGGCGCTACCGGCCGCATCCCCACCGGCCCGGCCAGCGCGCCGATCACCAGCCCGCCCAGCAGCAGCAGCACGCTTTTGGAGGCGATGACCCCGCCCAGCGGCGCCAGGGCGCGCAGCGTCCACGTGGATGCAGGTTGCCCGCGGCCGGTACGCCCGCCCAGCGCCCCCGCCAGCCGAGCCAGGCCAATGCCGACCACGATGGCCGGCACCTCCATCACCGCCAGCAGCGCCGTCGCATGGCCCTCGAAGGCAATGCCCTGGCTTTCCAGCGTGGCGGTGACGGCGGCGAAGGTGACCGCGGAGACCGAGCCGTAATGCGCCGCCAGCGCCGCCGCATCCGCCACCCCCAGCCCCACCAGGCGGCGCAGCGCGAAGTAGCTCCACACTGGAATGGCGCAGCCCATCAGCAGCGCGACCGCCAGTGGCCCCGCCAACTCGGCCAGCGGCACATGGGACAGTTCCGCCCCGCCACGCAGGCCGATCGCCAGCATCAGATAAGCCGAAAGTCCCGTCTGTACCGGCTCCGGCAGGCGCAGATCGCTACCCAGGCGGCAAGCCAGCACCCCCAGCGCAAAGCACAGCACGGCGGGCGACAGCAGGTTGGCGAAAGCGAGGTCGAGCATGGGTCAGGTCTCCTTCCCCAACCTTGTCGGCGCCCCGTTGCATTGCGTCTAATAGGAAAAAGCGCAGAATAGCATTGCCAATTACAATGTTAGGGCCGCCATGCCCCACCGCCTCGACCCCGTGCTGCTCCGCAGCTTCGTCGCCATCGCCGATGCCGGCAGCCTGACCCGCGCCGGCGCCCGGCTGCGCCTGGCGCAGCCTACCATCAGCCTGCAGGTCAAGCGGCTGGAACAGGCGCTGGGTCACCGGCTGTTGGAACGCTCCGCCCATGCGCTGCGGCTGACCGCGGCGGGCGAGACGCTGCTGGGCTATGCCCGCCGGATTCTGGCCTTGCAGGAGGAAGCGCTGGCGCAACTGGCCGGTCCCGGCGTCAGCGGCACGGTGCGGCTGGGCACGCCGGAGGATTTCGCCACCACCCATCTGCCCGGCGTGCTGGCCGCCTTTGCCCGCGCGCATCCCCAGGTGGCGCTGGAGGTGACGACCGACCTGACGCTGCATCTGATCGCCCGCTTCAGCGCCGGTGAGTTCGACCTGGTGTTGGTGAAGCGCGAACCGGCGGGCCCGACCGAGGGCATCCGGGTGTGGCGGGAACCATTGGTCTGGGCCTGCAGCCCGCCGCTGGCGGAGGTGTTCGCGCGCGGGCAGGCGCTGCCGCTGGTGGTCTCGCCGCCGCCCTGCGTCTATCGCCACCGCGCCATCCGCACGCTGGACCGGGTGGGGTGCGGCTGGCGCATTGCCTATACCTCGACCTCGCTGGCTGGGGCGCAGGCGGCGGTGCGCGCCGGGCTTGGCGTGGCGGTGCTGCCGAAGGAGATGGTGCCGCCCGACTTCCTGGTGCTGGATGAAGCCGCCGGCGCGCCCGACCTGGCCGATACCGAGGTGGCGCTGATGCTGGCCACCCCGGCGCCACCCTCGGCCCAGCGCCTGGCGCAGCATGTGGTCCACGCGCTGGAACAACGGCGCGGCGGCGGCTGAGGCCGGCCGCGCCGCCCATTGGAGCCTGATCGGCTTAGGCGAAATCGCCGTAAGCCGTGAATCAGTCCAGTGTCCTGATTCCGAAGTCCTGCGGCCTTCGTTATCCGGCCACTAGCCTTTGTTTTCAATGGCCTGCCTATCCGCTGCGTTCGTGGATAAACCCACGAACTTCGCGGGCAGGACACTAGGCAAATGAAGTTCCGACCTGCGGCCCGCCGCTTGCGGGCCGAGCCGCCGAATGGCCGCCGCGGCTTATGCCGCGTCACGCCAGCGGCGTGCCAATGCACGACGCGATTGAGGGCGCGCGAAGGTGAAGCCTTCGTGCGCCTGGTATCAGTCTCTCAAACAGCAAGGCCGGAGCGTGAGCGCTTCGGTCAACAGCGATCTCGCTCCAGGACGCTTGGCGCGCAGTCGGCGGGCCGAGCGTCCGATCCGCCTGCGCCTGGCGTCAGAACTTCACGCGGTCGCCGCCCTTCAGCTTCAGGATCTCGCGCGCTTCCTTCGGCGTGGCGATCTCCAGGCTCAATTCCTCCAGGATGCGGCGGATTTTTGCTACTTGCTCAGCGTTGGATTTGGCCTGCACGCCCTTGCCCAGCCACAGGCTGTCTTCCAGCCCGACCCGCACATTGCCGCCCATGATGCCCGCCATGGTCACGAAGGGCATCTGGTTGCGCCCCGCCGCCAGCACGGACCAGACGTAGTCCTTGCCGAACAGCCGGTCCGCGGTCTCCCGCATGAACATCAGGTTGCGCTGTTCCGCGCCGATGCCGCCGAGAATGCCGAAGATGGTCTGGGTGAACAGCGGCGGTTCCACCACCTTCTTGTCCAGCATGTGGGCCAGATTGTAGAGGTGGCCGACGTCGTAGCACTCGAACTCGAAGCGGGTGCCCTCGCCCTTGCCCAGCCGTTCGACGATCTGCTCGATGTCCTTGAACGTGTTGCGGAAAATGAAGTCGGTGGTGCCTTCCAGGTAGGGCCGCTCCCACTCATGCTTGAACTTGGTGATGCGCGCGGCGCTGCCGCTGATGTTGAAGTTCATGCTGCCCATGTTGAGGCTGCACATCTCCGGGCTGGCCTGGATCGGCGCGGCCAGGCGTTCCTCCACCGTCATGCCGAGGCCGCCGCCGGTGGTGATGTTGATCACCGCGTCCGTGCTCTGCTTGATGACCGGCAGGAACTGCGCGAACACCTTGGGGTCCGGCGTCGGCCGGCCATCGATCGGGTCGCGCGCGTGCAGGTGGATGATCGCGGCGCCGGCTTCGGCCGCGGCGATGCTCTGCTCGGCGATCTCGGCCGGGGTGATCGGCAGGTAGTCCGACATGCTGGGGGTGTGGATGGCGCCGGTGACGGCGACGCTGATGATGACTTTGGCCATGGCGCTTCTCCCGTATAAACTGGGGCCATTGTCGCGCCAGCGGAGCGCGACGCAAAGGGGGGTATGGCCATGCGCATTCTGGTTCTGGGGGCGGGTGCGCTCGGTGGCTATTTCGGCGGGCGCCTGGCCGAGGCCGGCGGCGACGTCACCTTCCTGGTGCGGCCGAAGCGGGCGATGCAACTGGCCGAGCACGGCCTCGTCATCGAAAGCCAGTTCGGCAATGCCACGCTGCGGGTCAACACGGTGGGCGAAGCCGGGCCGGGCTACGACCTGGTGCTGCTGACCTGCAAGGCCTACGACCTGGACGCGGCCATCGAGGCGATTCGCCCGGCAATGCAGGAAGGCACCGCCGTTTTGCCCGTGCTGAACGGCCTGTCCCATGTCGAGACACTGACCAAGGCCTTCGGCGCCGAGAACGTGCTGGGCGGACTTGCAAAAATCCAGGCGACCATGGCCGCCGATGGCACGGTGAAGCAGCTGAACGACTGGCGCTGGCTGACCTTCGGCGAGCTGGATGGCCGCATGTCCGGCCGGGTGCTGGCGCTGGCGGAACTGGCGGCCAAGGCGAAGGGCGTGGTCGCCACCGCGGTGCCCGACATCATGGCGCAGATGTGGGAAAAGCTGGTGCATCTCGGCACCTCCGCCGCCGGGACCGTGCTGCTGCGCGCCAATACCGGGGAGATCGTCCGCGCTGGCGGCAGCGACTTCCTGCTCAACCTGCTGGAACGCAACGCCGCCATCGCCACGCATCACGGCTACCCGCCCAGCGCCAGCTTCCTGGAGGGGTTCCGCAAGGTGTTCTCCGATCCCGCCGGCGCCTACAGCACCTCCATGCTGCGGGACCTTGAAGCCGGTGGGCGGATCGAGGCCGACCATATCCTCGGCTTCATGCTGGCGGCGGCGAAGCGGGCCGGCGTGCCGCACGAAATCCACGAAGCGGCGCTGCTGCATGCCAAGGCGTATGAGCAACGCCGCGACGCCGGCCGCCTGCCGCGCTGATGCACCGCTTCGGCGACGGCGCGCTGACCGCCGCGGTCAACCCTGACGGCGCTGAACTCAGCAGCGTCAGCGACGCCGCGGGCCGGGAATACCTGTGGCAGGCCGGCCCGGCCTGGCCGCGCCACGCGCCGCTGCTGTTCCCCATGGTCGGGCGGCTGGCCGGTGACACGCTGCGCCACGACGGCGCGACCTATCGCCTGCCGCAGCACGGTTTTGCGCGAGACCGCCGCTTCACCTGGGCCGCGCGCACGCCCGCCGGCTGCCGGCTGGAACTGCGCGACGACGCCGCGACCCGCGCCGTCTATCCCTTCGCCTTCCTGCTGACGCTGGAGTTCGGCATCGCGGCGGGGGCGCTGACCATGACGGCCACGGTCAGCAACCCCGGCGCGGCGCCGCTGCCCTTCGGCTTCGGCTTCCACCCCGCCTTCGCCTGGCCGCTGCCCGGTGCGGCCAGCCGTGCCGGCCACGCGCTGCACTTCCAGCACCCCGAGCCCGCGCCGATCGGCCGCCTGCCCAACGACAGTTTTGCGAGCGCGGTGGAGCCAAGCCCGGTGCAAGGCACCACGCTGCCGCTGGCCGATGCGCTGTTCGCCGCCGGCGCCGTGGTGCTGGAAGCCCCGGCCAGCCGCAGCCTGCGCTACACCGCCCCCGGCGCCCGCGCGCTGCATCTTTCATGGCAGGGCCTGCCGCAACTCGGCCTGTGGACCCGCGCCGGCGGCGACTTTTTATGTGTTGAACCCTGGCACGGGTATCACAGCCCGCCCGGCTGGGACGGCGCGTTCAGCGACAAGCCCGGCCTGGCCCTGCTGCCGCCCGGCGCCAGCCAAGTCTTTGCGATGACCATCCGCCCGGAATGAACCTTCGCGCCGCTGCCTCGCTAGCTCCGTGCCAACCAGCAGGAGGATCCCATGGCCGACAACAAGATCGAAGGCGAAGGCAGCTATACCGGCGCCAAGCACTACAATGACGGCGTGAAGCGGACGGTGGAGTCGGGCAAGGTCGAACAGGCCGCGCGCGACGCCGCCAGGCAGCCCGAGGACAAGGCCGCGGAAGCCGAGGGCAAGCGCCACAGCCATGGCGAGGACCCGCAGCTCAACCGGAAATAGCCGCCAGTTTCCGCAGCGCCATCAGCTCCACCTTGCCCAGCGCGGTGCGGGGCAAGGCGTCCACCACCACCACGTCGTGCGGCTGCTTAAACCGCGCGAGCTGGCCGCGGAAATGCGCCAGCACGGCATCGCGCGAAAAGCCAGGCGCGGGCACCACCACGGCCACCGGCACCTCGCCCCAGCGGGCGTCGGCGCGGCCGCAGATGGCGCCTTCCAGCACGCCGGGGGCGTCGCGCAGCACGCGCTCGACCTCGGCGGGATAGATGTTCTCGCCGCCGCTGATGATGACGTGCTTCAGCCGGTCGGTGAACCACCAGCGGCCGGCGGCGTCCACGCTGCCGATATCGCCGGTGGCGAACCAGCCATCAGCGTCCAGCGCCTGCGTGGCGGGCCAGTAGTGGCGGAGCGTGTTGCCGCCGCGCACCAGGATTTCACCAGCCGGGGAAAGCCTGGCCGCCACATGCAGCCCCGGCCGGCCGATGGAACCAGGCGCCGCCAGCGCTTCCTCGGCTGACTGGTACAGCGCGATTGGACAGGTCTCGGTGGCGCCATACACCTGCTGCACGGGAATGCCGCGGGCATGGAACGCCTGGATCAACGGCAGCGGCACGTCGGACGAGCCGGCGCCGATGGCGCGCAGGCTGCCCAGCGCGGCGCCGCCCCAATCGGGATGCGTCACCAGCGCCTGCATGACCGCGGGCACCAGCAGCGTCAGCGTCGGCCGCGCCGTGGCGCAGTGCGCGAAGAACGCTGCGGGGTCGAAGCGCGGCAGCAGCAGCACCTCCGCGCCGATGCTCAAGGCCGGCGTGGTCTGGATGTTCAGCCCGCCGACATGGAACAGCGGCAGCACCGTCAGCACCCGGTCGGCACTGGTCATCCGGTGCATGTCCACGCCGTTCAGCGCATTCACCGCCAGCGCCTGCTGGGTCAGCACGGCGCCCTTCGGCCGGCCCGTGGTGCCGCTGGTGTACACCAGCAGTACCGCATCCTCGGCGGTGCCCAGGGCCGGCACGTCGCTGCCGTCCCAGCCGGCCTCGACATCCAGCGCATCGGCGCGCAGCGCCTGCGCCGCGGCCAGGAATTCCGGCGTGGCGCACAGCAGCGCGGCACCGGCATCGGCCAGGATGAAGCCCAGCTCCGGCCCGGCCAGCCGCCAGTTCAGCGGCAGCAGCATGGCGCCCAGCCGCGCACAGGCGAACAGCAGCACCAGTTGCTGCGGATGGTTGGCGCCGAGGAACGCCACGCGGTCGCCGCGCCGCACGCCGCGCGCGGCCAGCGCCGCCGCACAGGCCCGCGCCTGCGCGGCCAGCGCGCCGTAGCGCATCACCTGCTCGCCGAACCGCAGCGCCGGCGTGCCGGCTTCGGCGCGTTCCGGCCACTGCCAGATCATTCGTCGCGCTCACCGGTCTCGTACAGCGTGCCGCGGCCCAGCCGGTCGATGCACAGCTCGGCGGTCCAGGGCAGCATCAGGGAGCCGCAGCGGCTGTCGCGGTAGATGCGTTCCAGCGGCAGCGATTTCAGCATGGACTGGCCGCCGCAGGTGCGCACCGCCTTCACCGCCAGGGCGTTGGCGTTTTCCATCACGGTGTACTGGGCGGCCCAGGCGCGCAGCACCTGCTCCTTGGAAGGGTCCGGCCGGGCGTCGCTGATGGCCTGGAACCACAGCGCCTTGGTCTGCTCCAGCATCACCCGCATCTCGGCGACGGCAATCTGCTTGGTCGGGTACATCCGGCGTTTTACCGGTGGCATGCCTGGATATTCGCCGCGCAGGTATTTTACCGTGAAGTCGTAGGCCGCCTGGGCCAGCCCCATGTAGGTCGGGCTCAGCGTCATGAACATGTGCGGCCAGCGGTTGGCGGCCTGGAAGTAGAGCCCGGGCGGCATCAGCGCCGCATCCTCCGGCACGAAGACGTCCTTGAAGACCAGGTCGCGCGAGACGGTGCCGCGCATGCCCAAGGGGTCCCAACTGCCGGTCACCGAAACGCCCGCGGCTGTGGCTGGTATCGCCAGGTACAGCGTGTCGCGCCGGCTCAGCGCGGCCTCGCCATGCACCTCCGTGCACAGCACGCCGTAGGTGTCGGCGCTGCCGGACAGGCTCGCAAAAATTTTCCGGCCATTGATGATGAAGCCGCCCGCCACCCGCCGCGCCGTGGTGCCGAAGGCGACGCCACCGGCCGCCGCCGCACCACCCTCGCTGAACGGCTGCGCGTAGATCGCGCCGTCCTGCAGGATGCGGGCGTAGTGCGCGGCGCGGCGCTGCTGGTGCAGGGCGCGGGTGGGCGCGTCCATCTCCAGCGTGTCACTCAGTGCGCCGGTCCACAGCGTGCTGCACACATGCATGTTCCAGGTCAGCGCCGTGGCGCCGCAGTAGCGGCCCAGCTCCGCCGCTGTGAGGCAATAGGCGCGGAAATCGGCGCCGATGCCGCCATCCGCCTTGGGGATGCAGACACCGAGCAGGCCGTTGGCGTGCATGTCCCGGTAGTTCTGCATCGGGAAGACCGCGTCGCGGTCCCACTCGGCCGCGCGCGGTGCCAGCACTGCCTGGCCAAATTCGCGGGCGCGCGCGGTCAGGGCGGCTTCCTCCGGGGTCAGCCGGAAGGCATCAGCATCGAAGATCGCCGCGTCGCTCACGCCAGGAAGCCATGGACGGCGGCGGCGAACTCCTTCGGGTATTCCAGATGCGCCAGGTGGCCGGCGGCCGGCAGCGTCACCAGCTTCGCGTCCGGCATGGCGTCGGCCATGCGCTGCATGGTGCGCGGCGGCGCGAGGGGATCACGCTCCCCGGCCAGCAGCAGCGTCGGCATGCCGATGCGGCCGAGGTCGTCGATGCGGTTGAAGGTCGTCAGGCAGGTGACGGTGGCGCGGTAGGCCGCGGCCGGCGTGCTGGCCATGGCGTTGATGACCTCGGCCATCGCCGCCATGCCGGCACGCGGGCTGAGCATGCTGGTCATGGATTGCTGCGCCAGTTGCAGCATGGAGACGCCGGATTGCAGCGGCGCCAGGCGGTCCGCCAGGAATTGCTGGGCGAAGGCGGGGTCCTTGCCGCCAAAGGCCGGGGTGGTGGCGTAGAGCACCAGGCGGCGCACCCGCTCGGGGAAGGTCAGCGCGAATTCCTGTGCCACCATGCCGCCGATGCTGTGCCCCAGCAGGTCCACCTGCTCCTGCCCAGCGGCATCCAGCGCCGCCTTCAGCGCCAGCGCCCAACCGGCAAAGCTGGTCTCCGGCAGCAGGGCGGTGCCGCCATAGCCCGGCAGTTGCCAATGCGCGTCCGCCCGAAAATCGCCCCAGCAGGCGCCGCCGATGCCATGCACCGTCACCAAGGGGGAATGCTGGTCCAGCCCGCCACGTCCAGCGGCGGCCCGCGTATCGGTTTTCCTGCTCACAGCTTCAACTCCCCGGCCTCGACCACCGTGCATGCGCCTGCGGGGCCGTCCAGCGTGATGGTGCACCCCCGCACCGGAATATCGAAATGGCCTTCGGTGTAGCGCCCGGCGAACTCATTGGCGCCGGTGGAAAACAGGAAGTTCCCGGCGAAGGCGCGCAGCTCGGTGCCGTTGGTGTCGCGCTGGTCGTACATCGCCAGCGCCTCATACCGCGCCGCGTGGTTCATCCCCCAGCCGACATGGCTGACGGCATAGGCGGCCTTGTCTCCCCAGGCAGCCAGGTAGCGGCGCATCAGCTCGGCGTCGGTGCCCTCGCCCTCGATCCGGGTCACGTGGTCATCCTCCAGCGTCAGCACGACAGGGCGTTCCAGGTAGCGCTTGAAGGTCAGGTTCACGTCGCCGGCGTCCAGTACCAGCGTGCCGTTGACGCTGTGCGCCGCCGGGAAGCTGACCACCACCCCGCCCGGCCAATGCGCGATGGTGCCGGGCCGGTCGGTCCAGCCCCAGACCCCCGCGGTGATGGCCTTCTCCAGCCCCACCACCAGGTCGGTCCCGGCGGCCGAGGTCACCCGCATGCCGGTGGCGCCGCGCGCCAGCTTCACCGCCGCCTTCACCCGCGGCTCCATCGCGTCATCCGGGCGCAGGCGTTCCAGCGCCTCCGGATGTTCATTCGAGATCATCAATATTCTGCACCCGGCCTGCAGTAGTTGGGGCAATTCGGGCGCGTGCAAAAGCCCTTCCACGGTCAGGTCCACCACGAAGGGCGTGGCCTTCAGCGCCGCCAGCACGCTGGGGTGGCCGGCCAGCGCCCGGCTGGCCCCGGTGGAGCGCACCGGCACCGGCGCGGTCTGCGGCGGGGTGGGCACCAGCAGCCGGAACGGCCGGCAGCCCAGCCGCAGCAGGGCCAGCTCCGCCAGGTCCAGATTGAGCGCGCGCGACTGGCTTTCCGCCAGCAGGCACACCGCCAGTCCAGGCTCGGCCTTGCAGCGACGGAACACGTCTTCGAAGGCGGCAATCCAGCGTGCCTCGATCCGATCAGTCAGCACCAGGGGTCTCCCTTCCCGGCGACCCTGCAACCCAGGGTCGCGGTATTGTCGTCAAAGTCGTTCAGAGAATCGAAATACATGATATCGCACATAATTTATGTTCACACTAAAACGTGACGCCAAGTATCCGCTCCAGTATGTAAGACCGCAAAAGCCAAGAGATTCATCCGTAGGCATGAATACACCAGCCATCAACGCGACCAAGGGCCGATTTATCGACGACTACCTGCTGTACCTGCTGGCCCGGGCATCGCACGTTATCTCTGCCGAATTCCACGAAATGCTGCGACGCAAGGGCGTCTCGGCACCGGTCTGGCGCGTGCTCGCCAGCCTCGTGGGCGGCGAAGGCGAGACTGTGACCGGTCTGGCCGATGTCTGCCTGCTGCAGCAGCCCACCATGACCAAGCTGCTGGACCGCATGGTGCGCGACGACCTGGTGCACCGCGCCCAGGACCTGCGTGACCGCCGCGTGGTCCGCATCAACCTGACGCCGCGCGGCGAGCAGATGGTGAAGGACCTGCTGGAGGCCGCGCGGCTGCACGAGGCCGAGGTCCTGGCACGCCACCCGCAGGTCGAGGGCGATCAACTGAAGAACCTGCTGCGCGGCATCATCACCCGCCACGCCCGGCAACGCCGCGGCTGAAGCAGCGGTGCGATTGCCGCCGCCGCATCGCCTGGGCCGCTGGGTGCTGCTGTTGAGCGTGGCGGCGGTACTGCTGCGGGTGCTGCTGGCCCTCGCCGGTTAGCGCAAGCTGCGTCCGACTGGCCGCAGCCTGCGCTAAACGTCTTTGAAACCAGGGCAGGAAACGCATTCGGATGAATGCATATTGTTCTAGACCTGCACGAACACCACGCCGTCTTCGACCTTGGTCGGATAGGTCACCACATCCACATCGGCCGGCTCGTTCAGTGCCTTTCCGGTGCGGACCTCGAAGCAGGCCTGGTGCAGCGGGCATTCCAGCTTGCCATCCTCGAAATAACCATCCGACAGCAGCGCGTATTCATGCGTGCAGACATCGTTGATGGCGAAGATCCCGTCCTCCAGCCGCACGACGCAGACCTGGCTGTCGCCGATGCGCAGCGGGAAGGGCACTTCCGGGCCAAGGTTTTCCAATTCGGTCACGCGGTGCCAGCTGGGCATCGGCAGCATCCTGTCTGTTGGGGTGGAAAGGGGCGCGACCAGGCCGCGCCCCCGTAACGCTCAAGCGCCGGTGGAGGCGACCAGGCCGGCGGCGAGGATGCCGGCGACGCAGCATTCCTCGTCCTTCAGCGACACGTCGCCGCTGATGCCGACGGCGCCGAGGATCACATCCTGGGCATTCACCGCCAGCACGCCACCCGGCACCGGCACGGCGCGGCCGCCGGTGATGTCGGACAGCGCGTTCACGAAGCCCTGCATCGCCGGGTTCTGGCTGCGCTTGGCCAGTTCCTGCGACCCGACGCCCAGCGCCAGCGCGCCATTGGCCTTGCCGCCGGCAATCTCGGCGCGCAGCAGCGAACAGCCGTCTTCGCGCTTGATGACCTTCACCTGGCCGCCGGCGTCCAGCACCACCACGGTCAGCGGTTGCAGGCTGAGTGCGCGGCCCTTGGCCAGGGCGGCATCGGCGATCGTGCTGGCCTGGGCCAGCGTCAGCCCATTGGTCGGATAGGTCGGCATGGGTTAGGGTCCCCCTTGTGAATGGCGATCCCCCCCAATTGCCCCGCCGCGGCGCATCGCGCCAGACCGCGCTTGCGCAGAAGCGCGACCGCCCGGCTGGAAAGGCGCCCAGCGAGGCCCGGCTGCATGAGGCCGCGCTGGTCCACCTGGCCAAATTCGCCGCGACCGAGGTCTCCCTGGCCCGGGTGCTGGTCCGCCGGGTGGACCGCTGGGTGCGCCGGGCCGAAGCCGAGGGCCAGGAGCATGACCAGGTGGCCGCGGCCGCCGGCGCCGCGCGCCTGGCCGCGCACCAGGTGGCCCGCAAGCTGGCCAACAGCGGCGCGGTGGATGACGCCGCCTTCGCCGCCAGCCGGGCGCGCCGCCTGGCCCGCGGCGGCCGGTCCCGCCGGGCCATCGCCGCGCACCTCTCGGCCAAGGGCGTCGCCGGGGAGGTTGCCCAGGCGGTGCTGCCGAATGACGAGGTGGCTGCCGCGCTGATGCTGTGCCGCCGCCGCCGCTTCGGCCCCTTCGCGCGGGAGGCGGTGACGCCGGAGGTGCGGCTGAAGTCCCTGGCCGCCCTGGCCCGCGCCGGCTTTTCCCGCGACGCCGCGACCGCCGCGCTGGACATGGCGACCGAGCAGGCCGAGGACCGGGTGCGGGCGCTGCGCGATGGCTGAGATGCCGGCCGCGCTGGGCTTGCGCTTCGACCATGTCCACCTGCGCAGCCCGGACGCCGCCGCCGCCGCCGACTGGTACATCCGCGTGCTCGGCGCCGAGCTGGTGGAGCATCGGCAAGGCCCGCGCCCGCGCTACGAACTGCGCTTGGGCGGGCTGACCCTGCTGATCAACGTCATCCTGCCCGGGGAGGACTGCGGCCCGGCGCCGGCCAGCCCGCACCAGGGGCTGGAGCATCTCGGCTTCACGGTCGCCGACATCGACGCCACCGCCGCCGCGCTGCTGGCGCGGGGGGCGGTGTTCCAGCTGCCGCCCACCACCATCCGCGGCCTGCGCATCGCCTTCGTCACCGGGCCGGACGGCGTGCCGATCGAGCTGTTGCAGGCGGGCTGACCTGGGCGCACGGCGGGGGCGGCGTTTGCGGGGGAATTCGCGCCTATGGTGATTTCACCGGCGACGATCAGACGCTAGCGTCTGTCAGGCGCAGACAGAAGCGCCTGACAGACCCTGGCCATTCCTCGAGCGGCTGATTCACGCCGCCGGTGATTCCACCGGCGACGATCAGACGCTAGTCTCACCTCGTCCAAGAAAGGAAATCACCATGTCCGCCTACAAGTTCGACCACATCCACCTGTACACCACCGACGCCGAGGCCACCGCCGCCTGGTACGAGAAGATGTTCGGCGCCGTGGTTCGCCGCACGCCGGTGGATGGCAAGACCCGCATCGACATGAATGTCGGCGGCGCCGAGATCTTCCTGCTGCCGGTCAAGCAGGCCGCCATGGGCCAGAACAGCCTCGACCACTTCGGCTTCCTGGTGGACAACGTCGATGCCGCCATCGAGGAGCTGCGCGCCAAGGGCGCCAAGGTGACGATGGAGCCCAACACCATCCGCCCGGGCACCCGCATCAGCTTCGTCGAATCGCCGGAAGGCGTGCGGATCGAAGTGCTGCAGCGCGGCTGAACCAGACCGGCGCGCTGCTGCTGCCGCGGCAGCGCGCCACCCGAGGCCCCGGCGCGCCCTTCAGGCGGCGCCGCCCCTGAAGGACCACCGATGACCCTCCCCGAGCACCAGGTTGCCGCGGTGATGCATCGCCGCATCGGCGACATCACCGTCACCACGCTGAGCGACGGCTACCTCGAAGGTTCCATGGCGGTGATGCAGAACATCACGGTGGAGGACAGCAGCGCGATGTTGCGCGCCGCCTTCCGCCCGGTGCCGCGCCGCACCGCCGTGAACACCTTCCTGATCCGCAGCAAGGGCCGCACCGCGCTGGTGGATACCGGCTGCGGGGCGAAGATGCAGGCCAGCGCCGGCCGCCTGCTGGCGCACCTGGCCGCCGTGGGCGTGACGCCCGCCGAGGTGGACACCGTGCTGCTGACCCACATGCACCCCGACCATTCCAATGGCCTGGTGGATGACAACGGGCAAAAGTTCTTCCCGAACGCCGAGTTGGTGATGCACGAAGCCGAGCCGCGCTTCTGGCTGGACGACGCCGAGATGGCCAAGGCGGATGAGAACAGCCGCCTGCGCAACTTCCAGCACGCCCGCGAACAGGTGGCGCCCTACGCCAAGCGCCTGTTCACCGGCGGCGAGGTGTTCCCAGGCGTGACGGCGATGCCGCTGCCCGGCCACACGCCGGGGCATACCGGCTACCTCGTCGCCTCGGGCAGCGAGCAGCTGCTGATCTGGGGCGACATCGTCCATGTGCCGGAAGTGCAGGTGCCGCGGCCGGAGGTGACGATGGCCTTCGACATCGACCCCGCCGCCGCCGCCGCCACGCGGCTGCGCATGTTCGACCATGTGGCGACGGACGGGTTGCTGGTGGCGGGCATGCACATCCACTTCCCCGGCTATGCGCACCTGGTGCGCGAAGCCCGCGGGTATCGGATGGTGTTCGACGCGTTCCAGCAGTGGCTGTGAACTGACGGCTGGCGCGGCTTCATCGCCGCGTCAGCCCCAGCGGCGCCGCAGTCGCCGAAAAACGAGGAGCCCACAGCGGCGCCCAGGCACCCTCCTACGGCGCCTGCGATGCCAAGGTAAAGCGTCAAGGTTTCACGGCTTCCTGTGCTGCCGCCGAATGCCAGAAAGAGAACCGGCGGCACAAGGCCGAGCAGCGTGCCAACCCCGCTGCAAAATGGCAGCATTGCTGCCAGCAAGGCGGCGCTGCGCCAGGGGAGGAAAAAGCAGCCCGGCAGGAACAGCACCAGCCATACCGCGGCGAAGGCGATGCCGCCGAACATGATGGCAAATCCCTGCATCGCGGCGCCGCCTTCGCCTCACCCCCTCAGCCCGTCGGTCGCGCCGCGGTCAGGCCGCCATCCACCACAAGCTGCGTCGCGGTGATGTAGCGGGCCTCGTCGCTGGCCAGGAAGACCACGGCGTTGGCGATGTCCCAGGCATCGCCCATGCGGCCCATCGGCACGCTGGCGTGGCGCTTGGCGATCAGCCCTTCGGCGTCGTTCAGCCCCATCTGCTTCACCAGCCGATGCTCTACGAGTGGCGTGTGCATGGTGCCGGGCACCACGGTGTTGACCCGCACGCCGTCCTTCACATGCGCAATGGCGGTGCTGCGGCTGAACGCGATGACGCCCGCCTTGCTGGCGGCATAGGCCGCGTTCACCCGCCCGCCCACCGTGAAGCTCATGCAGCCGACGCTGGCCAGGTTGACGATGGCGCCCTTCTTCTGCGCCACCATCACCGGCAGCACGTGCTTGCAGCCGAGGAAGCAGGTCTTCAGGTTCAGCTGCATCTGCGCGTCCCAGGCTTCCTCGGTCATATCGACCGGGCCACCCGGCGCGCTGCCGCCGACATTGTTGACCAGGATGTCGATCCGCCCGCCGAACTTCGCCAGGCAGTCCTGCACGGCGGCGGCGACGTCCACGCTGTCGGTCATGTTGGTCACGCGGCCGGCGAAGCTCAGCCCCTCGCTGGCCATGATCGCGGCGGTTTCCGCCAGCGCCACCGGGTTGATGTCGGTGCCGAACACATGGGCGCCCTGGCGCGCCATCAGCACCGCCGTCGCCTTGCCATTGCCCCAGCCTTCCCCGACCGAGCCGGCCCCGCTGACGAAGGCCACCTTGCCACTCAGATCCAACATGCGCGTCTCGCTCCCGTATGTGCGTGCAAACCCCGCAGGGCGAAAGCCCGGAGGGGTAATTCGCCCGCGCAGATATGGCGCGCAGTCTAGCGCCGCGCCGCCGCTCTGCTAATCCTGCGCGGCATGGAGACCTTCTCGCGTGCCGGCTGGCTGCGTGGCCTGCGGGCGGCGCTGGCCATCACCCTCGGCCTGAGCCCCTTCGGCCTGGTCATCGGCGTCATCTCCGCCAGCAAGGGGCTGTCCCTGACCGAGGCGCTGGTGATGTCCGGCCTCACCTTCGCCGGCTCCGCCCAGCTGGTGGTGCTGCAATTATGGGCCGAGCCGGCGCCTATTTTGGCCGCGACGCTGGCCTGCCTGGTGGTCAACCTGCGCATGGCGCCGATGGGCGCGGCGCTGGCCCCGGCGCTGGACCGCATCCGTGGCTGGCGGCTGTGGTTCACCCTGGCCTGGCTGGTGGATAACGGCTTCGCGCTGTTCGTCGCCGAGATGCGCGCCGGCCGGCGCGACGTCGCCTTCGTGCTGGGTGCCGGCATGGGCATGTGGGTGAACTGGATGACCATGGTCACCGTGGGCCACAGCCTCGGCGCCGCGGTGGAACTGCGCCCGGGCCACCCGATCTTCTTCGCCGCCGTCGCCACCATGCTGGCGATTTTGCTGCCGATCTGGCGCGGCCGTGGCGACCTGGCCCCCTGGGCGGCCTCCGGCCTGGCGGCGGTGGCGGCGGCGCATGGGCTGGGCTTGGGCGCGCCCTGGCCGGTGCTGGTCGGCGCCTTCACCGGCGCGGGGCTGGGCGCCTGGCAGGATATGCGGCGGGACGCGCGCGCATGACCCTGCGCTGGGACGTGCTGGCGGCCATCATCGGCATGGCGCTGGCGACCTATCTGTGCCGCGCCGGCGGCTACGCGATATTGCGCGCCAGCCGGCCGCCGCGCTTCGTGCAGGCCATGCTGCAGCACCTGCCGGGCTGCATCTTCGTCGCCTTCCTGGCGCCTGCCCTGGCCAGCGGCGGGCCGGATACCTGGGTGGCTTCCTTGGTGACGCTGGCGGTGCAGGTGGTGTTCCGCAAGCTGGCGCTGTCCATCCTCACCGGCGTCGGCACCGTCTGGGCCTTGCAGGCGCTGGCCTGAGCACAAGCGGCCGGCCGTTGTCGAGCGCCTGATCCGCGCAGATGAAGTTCCGACCTGCGGCCCGCCGCTTGCGGGCCGAGCCGCCGAATGGCGTCCGCGGCCTGTGCCTCGTCACGCGTCCGCGTGCTGGCGCACGTCACGCGTCCGCGTGCTGGCGCACGACCCCAAGGGCCGCGGAGGCGGCCCGCGTCAGGCCAGCGGCGTGCCAATGCACGACGCGATTGAGGGCGCGCGAAGGTGAAACCTTCGTGCGTTGAGCATCAGTCGCGCGCCGGCAGGCTGCGCAGATACGCGACCAGGTCGCGCAACTCGCCCTGGCTCATCCGCGCATAGTAGGCAAAGCCCATCGGCGGCCCCAGCCGGCGGCCATCGGCGGAGAGGCCCTGCGTCATCGCGCGGGTCACCTGTGCGTCGGTCCAGCCGGCCAGCGCCGCCGGGGTGATGTTGCGCGGCACCGCCGTCCCCCAGGGGCCGTTGATCGGCGGGCCGCCGGCGCCGGTGCGGCTCCAGTCACGGCCACGCGGCCCCATCGGCGTGTGGCACTCGATGCAATGCCCCAGCGGCCCGGCCAGGTAGGCGCCGCGCGCCACCGGGTTGTCCGCTGGCGCGGCCACGCTGGTGATCGGCGGGCCATAGGCCGGCGGCAGCGGCATGCTGTAGCTGCTGCGCGCCACCTGGTTGCGCACCGGCGGCACGGTGCGCAGATAGGCCACCATCGCCGCCAGGTCGGCATCGCTGACCTGGCGATACTGCTCAATCGGCATCGGCGGGCCCACCAGGGTGCCGTCGGGCCGCCGCCCCTCGCGGATGGCGCGGCCGATCTGCGCGTCGGTCCAGCGGCCGATGCCGGTCTCGCGGTCCTGGGTGATGTTGGTGGCCACGGCGCGGAACAGGCCGGGTTCCTCCATCACCTGGCCGCCGGCCAGGGTGCGGCCGGGCAGGTCGGCGCCAGTGGGGCCTTTCTCGGTGTGGCAGTTGCCGCAGCCGGCGATGCCGTTGACCAGCGCCGCGCCGCGCGTGACCAGCGCCGGGCTGGCCGGCTGCGCTACGGCGCCATGCGTCAGCAGCAATGCCAGGGCAGCCCCCAGCAAACCCGTCCTGTCCCACCGCATCGCTGCCTCCCTGGCGCATCATTCCGGGGCAGGAAAGCATGACGTTGCCGATATGGGCAGGCCAGCCGTAGCGGCTCACTTACCAACGGCACGAGGCTTTGACTCGTGCCGAGGCGCCGAACGGCGCCCGCGGGTCGCGCCCTTGGGCGCGCGGAACCGCGCGACGCCGCGAAGCCAAGGAAACCGGAGGTTTCCGCGTCACGCTGAAGGCGTGCGTTCCGCATGGGGACTGAGGGTAAGAAAAAGCTGATACCAGCGGTCAAGGAACTTGGCCGCTGGTATCAGCCGTGATGGCCGGCGCTACATGCCGGTGCTGGCGCTTTCCATCGGGTTCAGCGGGGTCTCCACGTTCAGCCGCGGCGCCGGCGGCGGCAAGTCTATCCCCGACAGTGCCAGCTCCACCCGGCAGCGCCGGTTGAGCTCGCGCGCCACCAGCCAGCGCTCGCCCGGCAGGGTCCGCGCCCGCACGCGGAACACCATGCCGGCGTCGGTCATCTTCTCCATGCCCGCGGCTTCCACCGCGCCGGGCATCCGCTCATGCCATGCGGGTTCGGCGCGCATGCGTTCGGCAATGGCGCGGAGCGCGGCGATGACCTTGTCCGGGTCCTCCTGGAAGCCGACGGTCACGTCCACCACCGCGTAGCCGTAGTCGCGCGTCATGTTGGTCACGGTGGTCACCGCGCTGAACGGCACCCAGTGGATGCTGCCATCCAGCGCCCGCAATTTGATTGAACGGATGGTCAGGTGCTCCACCACGCCGGTGCGGTCGCCCAGGTTGACCACGTCGCCGACCGCCACGCTGTCCTCCACCAGCAGGAAGATGCCGGTGATGACGTCCTGCACCAGCTTCTGGCTGCCGAAGCCGATGGCCAGGCCGATGACGCCGGCGCCGGCGATCAGCGGGCCGATGTTGACGCCGAGTTCCTGCAGCACGTTGAACACGATGAAGGCGAAGACGCCGGTGGCCAGGAAGGCGCGCAGCACCGGCAGCAGGGTGCGCAGCCGCATGCCGCCCTGCGCCTTCTTGCCCGTCGGCAGGCTGTTGGTCAGGTGGGTCTCGATGGCGCTGTTGGCGGTTTCCCACACCAGCAGGCCGAGGAAGGCGGTGAAGCCGATCGACAGCGCGGTGCCCAGCAGCTTGTGGCCGGGGTGCCCCGGGCGAAACCAGGCCAGGGTGCGGAAGCCCCATACCTCGGTCAGCAGCACCAGCGCTACCGCCAGCAGCAGCACGGTCCAGCCGATGCGGAAGGGCGGCACATATTGCTTGGCCAGCCGGTCCAGCCAGGGGGCGCGGCGGGCCACCTGCTCGCCCGGATGCAACAGTCGGCGCAGCAGCCGGCGCATGCCCTCGTCCAGCAGCTTGGCGGCGACGACCACCGCCAGTGTCAGCGCGGTGCCGCGCAGCATGTGGGCGAAGCCGCGCTCCACCCCCACCGCCGCCACCGCCCAGCCCACCAGCAGCCAGCCGACCGCCACCAGGTGCCACTGCTCCGCCAGCCGGGCGCGCAGGCCGCGCAGCAGCCGGCGGGTGCTGTCGGTGCCTTCCTCGGCGTCCATCGGCGGCGGCCGCAGCAGCGCCGCCACGCGGGCGCGCTGCTGGCGGATCATCCGCAGCAGCATCAGCGTCACCACCAGCAGGCCAAGTCGCACCAGCGCGCCATGCATGGCCAGCGGCATGCCCACCAGCACCGCCAGCTCCGCCAGCGCATAGCCGCCGATACCGGCCATCAGCATGCGCCGCAGCCAGATGATCAGCCAGGCGGCTATGGCATCCGAGGCCGGCAGCAGCCGCAGGTGGCTGGAGGCGGGGGAGAGCAGCATGCGCCCCAGCGCCAGCACCATGCGGCCGGCGACGTACAGGTTCACCACCATCAGCACCACCAGCTGCGCCGCCGGGCCGGGCCGGACGAAGCCGAGCGCGGCGACCACGGCGCCGCCCATCACCAGCATCGGCAGCAGGTCCAGCCCCAGCCGGGCCACCACCAGCGGCACCCGGCGCAGCCAGGTCCAAACATTGCCATCCGGCGGCGCCAGGCGGTCCAGCCGGCGTGAGGCGCGGCGCAGCAGCCGCACCAGCAGGAATTCCAGCGCGAGGCCCAGCGCGCCCAGGCTGAACAGGTTCACCAGTGCTTCCAGCAGCCGCTCCTGCTGCGCCGGGTCCCGCCACAGCGCCATCATCCCGGCCCAGAGCGCCGGCAGGTCGGCCATGCTGCGCACCGTCTCGATGGCGATGTCGGCGCCGTGCTGAATCTGCTCGCCGAGATCGACCAACAAGCGGCCGCCCAGCGTGGTGGGGGTGAACATCGCCTCGCTCTCGGCCGCCGGGGCTGCGCCGGCGGCGGCTGGCGGGCCAGGGGTCGGGCCAGGGGTCGGGCCAGGGGTCGGGCCATGGGGTGGGGCCGATGTCGCGCTGGCGGGTGCGCCAGGGGCGGAGGTGGCGGCCGGGGTCGCACCTGGCGGGCGCGTGGCGGTGCCCGCCGGTGTCATGGCGCGCTCGGCGGCGGCCAGCGCCTCCACCAGCCGCAGCAGGTCGGCCCGGCGCGCGGGGTCGCGCAGCACCTCCGCCAGGTGTTCCAGCGTGGCCGAGGTCACCGCCGCCGGGCGCGCCGCGGCAGCCGGTGCGGCGGGCGGGGCGGGTGCCTGCGCCCGGGCCGCCAGGCCACAACCCAGCAGCAGCGCCAAGACAAGCGGGAGAAAACGGAACGGTCTCATGATTTCGTGAGGGACAGCATCGCCGCGCCCCGGTCAAGCGGCAACGGCAAGCCAGGCCGGCTGGCGCGCCCGGTGCCTCGGCCCGGCTTGCGCCAGGCCACGCCCGGGGCCACCCTGGCGGCGTCCCGGCATGCCTTGCCGATCTTCGAACACAGGCCAGATCCAGCGCATGAAGACAGCCCTTACCATCCTGGTCGTGCTTTCCATGCTGGCCACCTTCGGCACCATGTTCGCCGGCGTGCTCGGCGTGGGCAAGGAAGGTGGCGCCATGCGCAGCAACAAGCTGATGCGCTACCGCGTGCTGCTGCAAGGCGTGACGCTGGTGCTGTTCGTGCTGCTGATGGCGGTGATGCGCAGCTGAGCCAGGCAGGCCTGGGTCGTTTGGGGCTCAGCCCACCCGCAACAGCCCCGGCCCATGCGCCTTCAACCAGGCCACCGCGGCGCCCCGATGCGGCGTCAGCCCGGCCACCAGCAGCCAGAACCGGTCGGAGTGGTTCAGCTCCTGCAGGTGCGCCACCTCATGCGCCACCACGTAGTCCAGCACCCAGTCGGGCGCCATCACCAGGCGCCAGCTGAAGGCCAGCATGCCGTCGGGCGCGCAGCTGCCCCAGCGGCTGCGGGTGTCCTTCAGCCGAATGCCGCGCGGCTGCACGCCCAGCAGCGCCGCGTGCCGGCGCGCGCACAGGCCAATCCGCCGCCGCGCCTCGGCCTGCAGGAACTCGGTGGTGCGCCGGGCCACGGCCGCCGCGGTGCCGCCCACCACGATCACGCCTGGCTCCAGCCAGGCCGCGCCGTGCGGCTCCCGCCGCATATCGCCGTGCGGCGCCGGCCCTATATCGCCATGCGGCGCCGGCTCCATATCGCCATGCGGCTCGGGCCCCATATCGCCCGGCTGGTGGCGCAGCACGTGCGGCGCGCCGCCCAGTTGCACAGTGGCGCCCGGCACCAGCGGCAGATGCGGTGCCAGCGCGGCCAGCCGTTCCGTCACCCAGGCGGCATGCACCGACAGCAGCGCCATGCCCTGGCGCCGCCCAGCCCGCGGCGGCAGCGTCACCACCACCGAAGCCGAGCGGGCGTCGATCCGCAGGCTGACGCGCACCGCCCGCGCGCTGCGGCGCCAGCGCACCTGCGCCTGGCCGGGCATGTCGCCCGGGGTGGCGCCGGGCAGGGCCAGGGCGACGGTTTCGGCTTCACTTGCGCTCATGCAGGCCAAGATGGGCCGCCGCCCGCCCCGGGTTCAACCGGTTGACAGCAAAGCTTTCGGCGCGGCGGAAACGCGGCCCGCGGCTACACCGTGGATTAAGTGTTTCCCGGCCATATCGCCCAAGGCGTTTGGTTGGGGTGTGCGATGGTTGATCCGATTGGCTCGCAGGGCGGCCCCGGGATGGGCCCGATGGGCGGCCATGCGATGGCCCGGGCGATGCCCGGCAGCGATGTCGGCGGCATCACCGCCGGCCTGCCCGGCAAGCTGCGCCGGGTGATCCAGCAGGGCTCCGGCACGCCCGGCAGCAAGCGGCCGATGAAGATCGCCGTCGCGCTCGGCCTGCTCGGCGCTGGCGTCTATGCCATGCTGGACGACCAGTTCTCGCTCTCCACCGAAACAGCCGTTGTCTCGGCCTATACGGTCGGCCTGCGCAGCCCGATCGGCGGCCACGTCGCCGGCCTGCGCCATGCCCCCGGCGAGGAAGTCACCGCCGGTGCCCTGCTGGCGGTGGTGGAGGACGACCGCGCCGACCAGCAACGCCTGGTGGATTTGCGCGCGCTCCGCGACCGCGCCCAGTCTGAACTCACCGCCGCCGAAGCTGCCCGCGACGCCTTCCACGCCATGGCCGCCGACCTGACCGCCCGCGCCGGCACCCACCTGGAAGTGGCGCTGGCCTGGTACGCCAGCCAGCTGGCCGAAGCCCAGCGCAGCCTGGCCGGCGCACAAGCAAAACTGCTGCGGGACCGCCAGGTGCTGGACCGCAAGCGCCAGCTGCTGGCCAGCGGCTTCGGCACCCGCGCCGATATGGAAGCGGCGCAGGGCGACCACGATGTCTCGCTGCGCACGGCGGAAGCCCAGCGCCAGCGCATCGCCACCATGCAGACCCAGCGCGACGGCGTGCGTCGCGGCGTCTTCGTGGAAAGTGGCCATATCGGCTTCAACTACGCCCAGCAGCGGCAGGATGAAGTGACCATGCGGCTGGCCGAACTGGACCGCAGCATCGTCTCGCTGCGCGCCGACCTCACCGCCGCCGAGGCACGCCTGACCGGCGAGCAGCGCCACAGCGCCCAGCAGGCCCTGGCCGAACTGCCCAGCCCCAGCGGCGGCATGATCTGGCGCGTGCTGGCGCAGGAAGGCGAGCGCGTCGCCGCCGGCGACACGGTGGCGGAGGTGATGGATTGCAGCGCCGCCTTCGTGCTGGCCGTGGTGCCGCAGGACCGCGCCGCGGATGTGCAGGTGGGCGGCATCGCCCGCTTCCGCCTTTCGGGCGAAAGCCGCGAACGCAGCGGCCGGGTGCAGGCCGTGCTGGGCGAAGGCTCGGTCGGCAGCGAACGCAACCTGGCGGCCATGCCGGCCCGGCTACCGCATGGCGGCGCCCTGGTGCGCGTGGCGCTGACGCCGCCAGCGCCCGGTGAGACTGCGAGCTGCCCGGTCGGCCGCAGCGCCCGCCTGCTGCTGCCCACCGGCGACAGCAGTTTCATTGGCCGCATGCTGGCGTCGCGCTGAGGCGGATCGCCGGAGGGCGCAGGCCACAGGCCGAGCACCCGGAGGCGTAAATCCGCCGAACTGGAGGACACTACCCGATGCAGGACCTTGCCCCGCTGCTGCTGGCGCTGGGCATTCCGCTCACCGCCTTCGCCCTGCTCGGCCAGGGCTCACCACTCGCGCGCGTCATCGGCAGCGCCTGCGGTGTCGCCTTCGCGCTGCGCTACCTGGCCTGGCGCTGGACGGTGCCGCTGCCGGATGGCAGCACGGTGCAATACGCCTGGGCGATGACCTTCCTTGTGGTCGAGAGCTTCGCCACCGTCTCCGGCGCCATGGTGCTGGTGTTCATGGGGCGCACGCTGGACCGCACGCCGGAGGTGGACGCCTTCAGCCACCTGGACCTGATCGACGCGCCGACCGACGTGTTCATCTGTACCTACAACGAAGGTCCGGAAATCCTGGAGCGCACCATCATCGGTGCGACGCGCATCCACCACAGCGACCTGCGCGTCTGGGTACTGGATGACGGCGCGCGGCCCTGGGTGGAGGCGTTGTGCGAGGAACTCGGCGCGCTCTATGTGAAGCGCGTCAAGGGCAAGCACGCCAAGGCCGGCAACGTGAACAACGGCCTGGCGCACGCGCTGAAGATCGGCCGCCGGCCGCAGTTCATGCTGCTGATCGACGCCGACTTCGTGCCCGGCCGCCAGATCCTCAGGCGCACGCTGCCGCTGTTCCATACCGCCGATGTCGGCATCGTGCAGACGCCACAGCACTTCTTCAACCCGGACCCGGTGCAGGCCAACCTGCTGGCCAGCCGCACCTGGCCGGACGAGCAGCGCTTCTTCTTCAATGTGCTGCTGCCCTGCAAGGACGCCTGGGGCGCCGCCTTCTGCTGCGGTACGTCCGCGGTGTTCCGCGTGGCCGCGCTGGAACAGGCCGGCGGCATGGCGGTGGAGACGGTGACCGAGGACATGCTGACCAGCTTCAAGCTGGGCGAGTTCGGCTGGCGCACCATCTTCCTGAATGAACGCCTGTCGCTGGGTTTGGCGCCCGAGGGCCTGTCCGAATACATCAGCCAGCGCGCCCGCTGGTGCCTTGGCACCATCCAGCAGATCTATACGCGCTGGGGCTTTGCCGGCGTCGGCAAGGTCAGCCTGATCAACCGCATCTCCTGCTGGGACGCGGTGATGTACTGGTCGGTCAGCTTCCTGTTCCGTTGGTTCGCGCTGGCGGCGCCGATCATCTACTGGTGGTTCGGCATCTCTACGTTCGCCGCCTCGCCGGGGGAGTTGCTGTACTATCTGGCGCCCAGCATTTTTGCCGGCATGGTCTTCATGGCGACGCTGGCGGGCAACCGCGTCTCGCCGATCCTCACCGACGTCTCGCAGCTGCTGTGCAGCGTGGCCGTCTTGCGCTCAGTGGCGCATGCACTGGTCAAACCGTTTGGGCATGCGTTCAAGGTGACGGCCAAGGGCCGCAGCACGGACCAGGTGGTGATCCAGTGGCGGGTGCTGGCGCCGTTTGCCGTCATGGCGGCGCTGACCGCCGGTGGCATGCTGCTGAACCTGGGCAACTGGGGCAATGGCCGCGGCGGCGCCGGCTATGTGCTGAACATCACCTGGAGCCTGCTGAACGTGGTGCTGCTGTGCACCGTGGTGATGGCCTGCGTGGAACTGCCGCGCCCACGGCGGGAGGAACGCTTCACAGTGGACGAAACCGCCATGCTGCGGCTGCCCGATGGGGAGGCGATGTGGTGCCGGGTGGCGGACATGGCCGTCACCGGCGCGCGCATCGAATGCGACTGGCCGGCCGATGCCGGTGACCGCGCCGAGCTGGTGCTGGATGCGCCGGCGCTGGTGGTGCCGATCGAGGTGATCCGCGCGAAGGACGGCGTGCTGGCCGGCCGCTTCATCGCCGATGCCTGGCTGCGGCGCGAACTGATCGCCCGGCTCTATACCGGGGACTACACGAATGACGTCACCAAGGTGCAACTGGGCCGCACCCTGTTGACGGCGATGAAGCGGATGCTGGGCTAACCCAGCACCCGCAGGCGTCACCCCGGCAGCCCCAGCACCTCGGTCTCGACGAAGCTGAGGAACGCGGTGCCGCCGTTGATGACGTTGTGCTCCACCCCCGCCGGGCGGGTGTAGGGCACGCCCAGCTTCAGCTCCGCCGTCGTCGTGCTGCCATCGGCCAGCTCGATCAGCAGCGTGCCGTCCGTCACCGGCACCACCACGTAGTGGAAGCCGTGGCGATGGAAGCCGGTTTCGGCGCCGGGGTTGAAATCCCAGCGCGTCACCCGGACCTTGCCGTCATCCACCTGGGTGGCGACGGCGGGTTCGCGGCACCTCAAGGGCTCGCTGCTTTTGGGCGGCTGATTCACCGCGCCGCGCCCTTCGGGCCCTTGCGGATCAGACGCCATTACTCAGCCGCCTTCGCCACGGCCATGCCCGGCAGCGGCAGCGCGCCGGCGGCCTGGAAGTTGGCCCAGGCCTTGTCAGCCTCGGCCTGGTCCAGCGGCAAATGCGGCGGGCGGATGGTGCGCCAGCCCATGTCGCCGGTGCTGCGCGCGATGATCTCGCGCAGGCCGGGGATCAGCGCCACCGCGGTCGCCGCCTTGCGCGTCGCCGTCAGCATGGCCTGCGCCGCATCGGCCTCGGCGCCGGTGCGCTTGGCATAGACGATGCCGCCCCAGTGGCTGTTGGTGTTGCTGGCGGCGGTGATGCAGCCGGCGCCGCCATCGGCCAGGATGCGCTGCACATATTCGTCGGAGCCGCTGTACACCTCGAAGCCCTGCGGCGCGAAGGCGTCGATCATCGCCTTCATGTTCTCATAGCTGCCGGACGAATCCTTCACGCCCTTGATGGCGCCCGGAAACGCCTTCAGCAGCCTGCCGATCAGGTCCAGGCTGAACGGCACCGCGGATTGCTGCGGGAAATGGTACAGGTAGATGGCGATGCCGCCGCCGACGCGGGTGATGACCTCGGAGAAATACGCGAACAGCCCGTCATCGCTCGGCGCCTTGTAGTAGAACGGCGGCAGCACCAGCACGCCCTTGCAGCCATGCGCGCGGGCGTGCTGCGTCAGCTCCACCGTGTCGCTGAGGTTCGAGCAACCGGTGCCGGGCATCATCACATGCGCCGGGATGCCGCGGGCGACCAGGCCTTCCAAAATCTGCTTGCGCTCGGTCAGGCCGAAGCTGTTCGCCTCGCCCGTCGTGCCCATGATGCCCAGGCCGTTGCAGCCATTGGCCAGCAGCCAGCGGCAATGCGCGGCCATGCGGTCCAGGTCGGGCGACAGGTCGGGCTTCATGGCGGTCAGCACGGCGGCATTCACGCCGCCGAACAGGGCATTCTTCATGGCTCGGGTGGTCCTTTCTTGTCAGCACGGGTCTTGGCAGCACGCTTGGGCCGGGCGCCCTTGGGGATGCGCCCCGGCCAATCGGCGATGTGGTCTTCCAGCGCCCCGGCCTCGCGCTCGGGGATCACCTTGCCCAGCACGGAAATGCCGGCTTCCGCCACGGTCTCGGCACGGCCGGAGACCAGCGGGTGCCACCAGGCCAGGTCCTGGCCATCCGCCACCAGGCGATAGGCACAGGAGGGCGGCAGCCAGTCGATCTTGCGGACCTGCGCCGCGGTCAGCCGCACGCAGTCCGGCACCCATTTCTTGCGGTGTTCGTAGTCACTGCACTGGGCGGTCTCCAGGTGCAGCAGCCGGCAGGCCACGTTGGTGTAGGCCAGCTCCTCGGTGTCATCGTCGCGCAGCTTGTGCAGGCAGCAGCGGCCGCAGCCATCGCACAGCGATTCCCACTCGGCGCGGGACATCTGCTCCAGCGTCTTGGTCTGCCAGAAGGGCGGCGGAGGGGAGGGCGGGGTCGGCACCGCACCAACCTAGCCCCGCCGCACGCGCCACGCCAGACGGGCGGCGCCTGATCGGCTGGCGGCAGCGCCGAAGCAGTGCTGCATCGCCGCAACCAACCGCCGGCCGATGCTCCGCCGCAGTGGACCCCCGCTCAGCGCAGCGGCGGCAGCGGCGCGCTTTCCACCCGGCTGGGCGCCGCGATGCCGGCAGGCGTGCCGTAGGTGGCGCTGGGCGGCTGATAGGCGGGCGCGCCACCCAGGGTGTTGCTGTTGTAGCTGGGCGCCGCCGCCGGCGCCTGGGTGCGGGCCGCGCCGCCACCGCTGCCGTAGCGCATGAGCACGCTGCGCAGCGGGTCGGCGCCGGGGTTGCTGACCGACATGGCGCGCACGATATCGCGCCCGCCGACGTCACGGTTGTAGTAGCCACGGTTCCATTCGCTGCGCTGGGTCAGCAGCGAGCCTTCCAGCGTGATGCCACCGTACAGCCCGCGGGAGCGCGAGAAGGCCAGGATATCGGCGCCCACCGCGCCGGTGGTGGCGCCCTGCACGCCGCCGCCATAGGTCGCCACCGTCAGCGCGGCGTCGGCGCCGAACTTGAACTGGCTGTCCAGCACCGCGGTCAGGGCGCGGTCATTCATGATCATGATCAGCACCTGGGCGTCCTGCACGCCCATCTGGAAGCCGAAGCTGGCCGAGCCGATGGTGTAGAAGGCCGGGCTGGACCAGCCGCCGGCGGCGTCGCGGCCCACCAGCACACAGCCACCGCCCTCGCCACCGACGAAGAAGAAGCCGCCGCGGAAGACCTGCGGGCAGACCAGGATGCCGCGGGCCCGGCGCAGCATGGAGGCGGCGTTCAGCGCGTCATTGCCGCCGCCCAGCATTTCCTGCACGGACAGCGCGGCGCGATCGACCAGGCCTTGTTCCTCGCCCTGTTTCGGGGTGCCGCCACAGCCGGCCAGGCCAGCAAGCGTCAGGCAGAGCAGCATGAAGCGGCGCATGAGGTGACTCCGGTTTCCCCTGGAGGGCGAAGTTAGTGGCGCGACTCGGGGCTGTCCAAGCCCCGCGGCGCCGACTGCACCATGTTGTGCGCCAGCGGCGGCCCGATGTCGCACAGGTGTCCACTTTGCGGCAGCGGGCACATCCCGCGCGCCGCTGCCAGGCCCTCACTGCGAACGCGAAGGCTGCGGCGGGGACCCAGGCGGGCCGAAAGGCCCGTGAGGCCGTCACGCCAAAGGCGTGCCAACGGCGTGCCAACGGCGTGCCTGCGGCACGACGCGCGCCCATGCCGGCGCAAGCCGAGCCCCCGGATAGCCGCGCCGGCGCCGGTGGCCCAGTTACGCCGCGTCTTCGCGGCGATCCCTCGCCTTTACATAGGCCACCGCCGCATGGGTGGCGCAGTAAGGCTTGCCACCCAGCGCGCCCTCGTCGCAGAAGCGGAAGCCGGTGGTGCCGGGCTCGCCCAGCGGCCAGCAGCAGCTGCGGTTGGAAACCCGGGTGAAGCTGCGCACCACCACGGGCGGCGGCGGCGGGGCCAACTGCACCGGCGCGGGCGCCACCTGCTGGTGACGCTGCAGGGGCTGCGGTTGTGGCTGCGGCTCCGGCCGGCGCATCGGCTGCGGCTGGCGCGGCGCCGGCGGGCGGCGCTGCAACGGCGCAGCAGGGCGGGCAATGCCGCCATCGGCTTCGCGGCGGATCGGGCTGGGGCGCGCCGGCAGGTTCAACCGGTGCGCCTTGCCCACCACGGCATTCTTCGAAACGCCCATTCGCCGGCCAATCTCGGCCGTGGAATGACCTTCGGCCCAAAGGGCCCGCAAGGTTTCAATGGCCTCCGAGTTCCACTCCATCGTGTGGGTCTCCTACCCGTTCGCCTACCAGATATCGTCTGACACAAGATACGGTAGGGCAGGGAGGGTAGCAGCCACAAGCAGTGGAATGGTTAACAACGGCAGTTTTCTGTGGGTAACCGCAGGAAAAGTCAGCCCGGCGCCCGCGAAGGCGCCGGGCAACGCCTCAGAACAGCAGGCCCTTCCTAAGCATGCCGTGCACGCCCTTTTCCCCGTTCACCGTCTGGGTCACGTGGAAGTCCACCGCCAGGCTGCACAACTGGTAGGCGTCGGCCGGGGTCAGGTTGGTGCGGCCGGTGATGAAGCCGATCATCTCCTTCAGCGCGATCTTCATCGCGATGTCCAGGTCCTCATGCATGCCCATGCTGATGTAGTGGGTCGGCGTCTCCGCCCGCGGATACTTCAGCAGCGGCGCTTCCTTGGACCCCTTCTCCAGCGTCAGGCGGAAATGGCCGGTCAGGCACATCTCCAGCGCGTTGATGCAGACCTCGCCATCGCCCTGCACGCCATGGCCGTCACCGGCGCTGAACATCGCGCCGGCCACATGCACCGGCAGGAACAGCGTGGCGCCCTCGCCGCATTCCTTGTTGTCCAGGTTGCCGCCATGCATCCGCGGCTCCTTGGTGGAAAGCGCGCCCCAATCGGCCGGCGGCGCCACGCCCATCACGCCGAAGAACGGGCTCAGCGGCAGGGTGATGCCGCCGCCCATCGGCACTTCGCAGGTGCGCTTCTTGCGATCGACCGGAATGTGCAGCACGCGGCGATAGTCGAATTCTTCCGGCAGCGTGCCACCCAAGGGGCGGAACCCACAAAAACCCCAATCGGCGCCCAACTCGATCTTCTCGATGTCCACCCGCAGCACGTCGCCCGGCTCGGCGCCTTCAACGGCAACGGGGCCGGTGATGATGTGCGGCCCGATGCGCGGCACGCCGCCATCCTGGATCGCGATCAGCTTCGGCGGGATCTTGAACTTGCCGTCGCGCGGTGGGCACTGCTCCGGCCCGCCGGAGACGCATTCCAGCACCACCAGGTCACCGGACTGCACGGTGATGATGGGCGGGAAGCTGGCGTCGAACACGCCCCAGCGGACGTTCTGCGGCAGCGCTTCGACCTTGTGGGTCTTCGGCTTGGCCACCTTCGGCGCGGCAGGCTTGGCTTTGGCAGCAGGTGCTTTCGGCACGCGGAGTCTCCCCTGGGGATCGGCAATACGCCATGGGAAGCAATGCGCAGGCCATACGTCAACCGCCGGGCTGTGTCCGGCCGCCCGCAGGCCGCGCCTTAATCGCCGCTGGCGTTGCGCAGCCTGGTCGCCAGCCTGGCCTGGTCCGCCGGGCATATCGCGGAAAGCCGGCGATACTCGGCCGGCGTGTCGATCCGCGCATGCGCCCGCGCCCGCGCCGCCCGCATCGCCGCCAGGGAAGGCTCGATCGCCCGGCGCAGCCCGGCCTGCAACCGCGCCATCGCGGCTTCCTCGGTCGCGCCGTGGCCGCTGGCGCGCTCGGCCCAGCCATTGGCGGCGGCGCGGGCGGTGCGGGCGGCGACGCCCAGGCTGTTGCGATTGGCCTCGGCATGGCGGCGTTCATGCGCCAGCACCGCCTGCCACAGGCAGCCATTGGCCGGCACCTCGGCGGCGATGCTGATGCGGTGCTGGGCTTCCACCAGCGTCAGCACCACCTCGGCCGGCACGGCGCAGACCCGGCCGCGCCCGGTGTGGTGCCGGCTGACATGCGCGTTCAACTCGCTGTGCCATTCCACGCGGGATGTGGTCAGCGCCAGGTGGTGCCGCTGCGCGGTGCGCCGCTCGCCGCTTTCGGCGTGCATGGCGTCGATGCTCTGGGTGCCGGTGATCTCGACCGGCTTGTCCAGCACCGCCAGCCGGACCCGCGGCGCCCGCACCGGGCAGGAAGGTTCGGCCGCGGCGGGCGTGGGGGCCACAAGGCACACCAGCAGCACGAGAAACGCGAAGGCCGCCCCGACCCGGCCAAAACGTAGCAGCGCGTTCACCGCGCCGGCACCGCGATGCCGTAGGGCCAGACCCGCCGGAAAGGCGACACGGCGTTGCCGGGGCACCGCCGCGCCGTGCTGCCAAGGCCAGCGCCCTGGCATGGGGCCCCCGCGGCAGCGCGCAGCGATGTCGTGGGGATCAGAGCCACCCCTTGCGCTTGAAATACATGATCGGCAGCACCGCCGAGACCACCATCAGCAGCAGCGCCAGCGGGTAGCCCAGGCCCCATTTCAGCTCGGGCATGTGCTCGAAGTTCATGCCGTAGATGCTGGCGATCAGCGTCGGCGGCATCAAGGCGACGCTGGCCACGGTGAAGGTCTTGATGATGGCGTTCTGCTCGACATTGATGATGCCGAGCACCGCATCCAGCAGGAAGTTGGCCTTGCTGTTGAGGAAGTTCGCGTGTTCCACCAGCGACCGCACGTCGCGCACCAGGGTTTTGATCAGTGGCTGGTTCTCGCGGCGGATCGCGCCGGCCTTCTCGGCGCCAACGAAGGTGAGGATGCGCGACAGGCCGAGCAGCGTCTCCGACGCCCGCGTGGTCACTTCCCCGACCTGGCCGAGCGTGATCAGCGCGTCCTTCAAATCCGCGTCCTTGGTGGTCGCCTTCACCTTCACCGCGCGGGCGGTCCGGAAGGCGGCCTGGCTGGCGCGGTCCATGTCGGCGGCGATGCGTTCCAGAATATCGGCCAGCCGGTCCACCACCTGCTCGAACAGGTGGAACATCACCGCGTCCGGCGTGGTCATCAGCGTGGCCGGGGTGCGCTGGCAGCGCGCCGCGAACACCGCGAAGGCCTTGGGCGTGGCGTAGCGCACCGTGATCAGGTTGGCATTGGCCAGCACGAAGGTGATGGCGGTGGAGCTGAACTCGCCATTGTCCACGCCATACAGGAAGGGCGCGGTCAGGAAGAGGGTATCCTCCTCCTTGTACAGCCGCGACGAGCTCTCGATTTCCTGCATTTCCTCGCGCGTCGGAATCTCCAGGCGCAGCGCACCCTGCACCGCCTGTTCTTCCACCGAGGTCGGGTTCAGCAGGTCGATCCAGACCGCCGCGCGCAGCGCCTCGGGCGGCTGGGCGCCGTCCCGCACCGCCAGGTGGCCGTTTTCAACGGTGTAGGTGGTCATCATGGGCGGCTCCCGCGCGCTCGGGCTCAGGGCTTCTAGCCGCGCCCCGGCACGGGCACAAGGCACGCTGGCGGCGCCCGGGCGCGGTCAAAAGCGCCCGGGCGACGCCAGCTGTTTCTTTGAGCGGGTGATTCACGCCTTTCGGCGCTGCCGCCTCAGGCGATCACGCGCAAACGGGTGGAGGGGACGCGATGCCGGCAACCAGGCGCGCCATGCTGACAACCGGCCTGCTGGCCGGCGCAACCGGGCGAGCCACGGCCCAGCCTCAGGCGCAGCCCCAGGCGGGACCGCTGCGCCTGCTGGTGGGCTACCCCGCCGGCGGCGGCACCGACCTGGTGGCCCGCGCCCTGGCCGAGCGCCTTGGCCGCGTGCTGGGGCAGCCGGTGGTCACCGACAATCGCCCCGGCGCCAACACCATCATCGCGACGCAGGCCGCGCTGGCGGCCGCGGCCGATGGCAGCACGCTGCTGCAGGCCGGCAGCGCCACGCTGGTGGTCAACCCGTTGCTGTATCGGCGGCTGCCCTACGACGCAGAGCGCGACCTGGTGACGCTGGCCATCACCAACGGCGTGCCGCTGGTGGTGGTGGTGAAGCCGGCGCTGCCGGCGGCGACGCTGGCCGAGCTGACCGCCCTGGCCCGCCGCCGCGCCGCCGGTGCCGAAGGCCCGCTGCCCTTCGCCAGCAACGGCCTGGGCAACCCGACCCACCTGGCGGCCGAGATGTACGCGGCCCAGGCCGGGCTGCGGCTGACCCATGTGCCGTTCCAGGGCAGCAGTCGCGCCCTGGTTTCCGTGCTGGCCGGCGACACGCCGCTGATGGTGGACACCATCGGCAGCGCGCTGCCCTATATCCGCGACGGCCGGCTGCGGGCCTTGGGCGTCACCACGCCTGAACGCCTGGCGGTGCTGCCGGCGGTGCCGACCATCGCCGAGCAGGGGTTTCCGGGGTTCGACGCCAGTTTCTGGTATGGCATCGCGGTCAGCGCCCGGACCCCCGCGGCCACCCAGCAGCGGCTGCACGCGGCGCTGGCGGAAGCCATGGCCGACGCGCCGTTCCGTACCCTGCTTGCCAATCTGGGCCTTTCGCCCGAACCGCCGCGCAGCCTGGCCGAGCTGGCCGCCTATGTCGCCGCCGACCGCGCCCGCTGGGCCGGCGTCATCCGGGCCAGCGGGGTGACGCTGGAATGACCGGCTTTGGCTCGCGCGGTGGTGCGGGCTTTGCCTCGCGCGGCGGCGCGGGCTTTGCACCATACCGCCCTGCATCACGGAGTAGCCCCATGCTCAAGCGTGCCCTGCCGCTTTTTGCGGCAATATTCTGCCTGTTTTCCGTGCCGCAAGCGGGTGCGCAAGCTTGGCCCGACCACCCCATCCGCATCGTCGTGGTCTTCCCGCCCGGCGGCTCGTCGGACATCGTCGCCCGCGTGCTGGCCGAGGCGATGACGCCGAAGCTGGGCCAGCGCGTGGTGGTGGACAACCGCCCCGGCGCCGGCGGCACCCTGGCGGCGCTGCATGTCAGCCAGCAGCCGGCCGATGGCTACACGCTGATGCTGAGCAACAACGCCCCCATCACCACCAGCCCGCCGATCTACCCCAATGCCGGCTACAATCCGGTCACCAGCTTCACCCATGTGTCCTACATCGGCATCACGCCGCTGGTCATCATGACCAACCTGGCGGTGCCGGTGACCAACATGGCCATGTTGCAGACCTGGCTGCGGGCGCAGCGCAACCCGGTGGCGTTTGGCAGTTCGGGCGCCGGCTCGGTCGGCCATGTGCTGGGCACCATGTTCAGCAGCCAGACCGGCATCACGCTGAACCATGTGCCCTATCGCGGCTCCACGCCGATGCAGGCGGACCTGCTGGGCGGCTCCATCCCGCTGGCCTTCGACCCGATGCCGGACAACTCCGAGAACATCAAGGCCGGCCGGGTCCGCGCCCATGCGGTCACCTCGGCCGCGCGGCAGCCCAGCCTCCCGGACGTGCCGACCACGGCCGAGGTCGGCCTGCCCGGCCTGGTCATCGGCAACTGGCTCGGCCTCAGCGCCCCGGCCGGGCTGCCGCCGGCCATCCTGGCGCGGCTGCATGCGGAAGTGGCCGCGGCGATGCAGACCCAGCTGATGCGCGACCGCCTGGCCACGGTGGGCATTGTCGGTGGCAGCATGACGCAGCCGGAATTCGCCGCCTTCATCGAGAAGGATGTGCGCGAGGTCGGCGGCGCCATCCGCGCCATGGGCATTACCGCGAACTGAACGCAGCGGCCCTTCTGGGCCGCTGCGTTCAGTTCGCTGCTTTTCGGCCCTCAAGCGCCGGGCGGCCGCATCCGCGGCCTTGGCTTACGCGCCACAAGGCGCGACGGCCATTCGGCCTTGCGGCCCGCCTTCGTCGGGCCGGGGCGCTTGGTTTGCGCGGAGGCGCGGCGGCCGGGCGGGTCAGGGTGCCTCGCTGGCCCGGGAAGCCGCGGCGGAGGTCGGCGCGGCTGGCTGGCCTTCTCCCGTCGCCGGCGCTACATCGCCGGCCGACAGTCCCGGAAGGCCCGCATGACCCGTACCCTCGACAAGGCCCAGGCCCAGGCCGCCTTCGACCGCGCCATCGCCGGCGAGCAGGAGGTCTTCGGCGACTTCTTCCTCGCCCGCCTGCTGGGGCTGGAGATCACCTACCCCGGCGATGCCTGCGAAGTGGCGTTCGAGGCGCATGACTTCATGTTCAACCCACAGGGCTCGCTGCATGGCGGCATCCTGGCCACGGCGCTCGACATCGCCATGGGCCATCTGGTGCGCGCCGCCGGCACGCCCGGCACCACGCTGGAAATGAAGATCCAGTACCTCTCCGCCATGCGCCACGGCCGCGTGGTGTGCCGCGGCGAGGCGCTGCGCCAGGGCGGCACCTGGTTCCTGCGGGCGGAAGCGCGCGACCAGGAGGGCACGCTGGTGGCCTACGCGACCAGCACGTGGAAGCTGCTGAAGAAGCGGGTGGCCTAACCGGCGGCCAGCAGCGCCGCCGCAATCGCCTCCCACTCCTCCCGCAACGCCCCCGCCGGCCGGCGCTTGCCCGCGCGCCGATACCAGTAATCCGCATTGCCCAAATCGCCCTCCTCCCGGTGCAGCAGCGCGTGCACCCAGGCGGCGTCGGCGCCCTCATCGGCCTGCGCCGCCTCATGCGCCCGCGCCCAGTCGCCGCGCGCCTGCCACCACAGCGCCGCCAACGCCGGCACCTCCGGCGCCGCCGGCAGCGCGCGCAGCTCGTCGGGCGTCACGCGCCCATGCGGTCCTTCAGCCGCAGCAGCATGATCCGCTCCACCTGGCGCAGCGCCTCGGCGTGTTCGGCGCTGGGGTCATTGCCCAGCCGCGCCTCGAAGGCGGTGACGATCTCCGCCTTGGTCAGCCCCTTCACCGCCACGATGAACGGGATGCCGTGCCGCGCCCGATACGCCGCGTTCAACTCCAGGAAGCGCGCCCGCTCGGCATCGCTCAAGTGGTCCAGCCCGGCGCTGGCCTGTTCGCTGGTGCTGTCCTCGGTCAGCTGCTTGGCCGCGTGCAGCTTGCCGGCCAAATCCGGGTGGGCGTTGAGGAAGCTGCGCTGCCGCTCCCGCGGCCAGGCATGCACGGCTGATACGAAGACCTTGTGCAGCCCTTCCGCGGTATCCTGCGCCGCTGTCAGCCCGGTCTCGTACACCGCAGCGGCCAAGTCCGGCGTATGCTCGGCCAGGTCGCCATACAGCTCCATGAACAGCGCCGGGGACAGCGTGCTGGGCCGCAGCCCGGCCTTGGGCGGATGCGTGCGTATCCAGTGCCGCGCGATATCCACCCGCCGGGCCACCCAGACGCCCGGCTGCCGCTGGATATACTCCAGGAACCGCGCCAGCGCCGCTGCCCGCCCCGGCCGCCCGGCCAGCCGGCAATGCAGCCCCACGCTCATCATCCGCCCGCCCTCGGCGTAGAGCTGGTCAAAACTGTCCTTCAGGTAGGTGAAGAACTGGTCGCCACTATTGAAACCCTGCGCGGTGGCGAAGCGCATGTCATTGGCGTCCAGCGTGTAGGGCACCATCAAAAACGGCCCGCGTTCGCCCTTCACCCAGAACGGCACGTCGTCATTGTAGCAATCGGCGCTGTAGAGGTAGCTGCCCTCCCGCTGCACAATGCCCAGTGTATGGACCGTCCCGCGCCCCTGGTAGAAGCTGTACGGATGCGCGCCCGTCAGCCGCGTATGGATGCGCGTGGCTTCCAGGATATCCGCCTCCTCCGCCGCTTCGGAGAAGTTGCGGTACTCGATCCACTTCAGCCCGTGGCTGGCGATCTCCCACCCGGCCGAGAGCATGCCCGCCACCGCTTCCGGGTTGCGCTCCATGGCGGTGGCGATGCCGAAGACGGTCACCGGCAGTCCGCGTTCGGTGAACAGCCGATGCAGCCGCCAGAAGCCGGCGCGGCTGCCGTATTCGTACAGGCTTTCCATGTTCATGTGGCGCTGGCCGGGCCAGGCCGCGGCGCCGACGATCTCGCTCAGGAAGGCCTCGCTGGCCTCATCCCCGTGCAGGATGTTGTTCTCGCCGCCTTCCTCGTAGTTGATGACGAAGTTGACCGCGATGCGCGCGCCACCTGGCCACTTCGCATCCGGCGGCGTCGCGCCATAGCCCACCAGGTCGCGCGGATAATCGCCCTGCATGCTCAGCTGCCCCGGTAGGTGGAATAGCCCCAGGGCGTCACCTGCATCGGCACGTGGTAGTGGCCATCCGGCTCCGCCATGGTGAAGCGCAGCGTCACCACATCCAGGAAAGGCGGGTCGGATTGCGGGTTGCCCATGGCGGTGAAGTACTCGCCCACCATGAACACCAGCTCATAGGTGCCGGGCATGTAGGTCGGGCCTTCCAGCAGCGCGGCGGGGGTGCGGCCGTCCTTGTTGGTGATGGCCGCCAGGATGCGCTCGGCGCCATCCGGCTTCACCCGCCACAGCTCGAAGGCCATGCCCTGGGCGGGCCGGCCATTCGCGGTATCCAGCACATGCGTTGAAAGATGGCCCATGCCCGTGGCTCCTGCTCGTTCACGGCAGGAAACCACGAAGCGGCGGGAATGTCAGGCGGGCGGGGGGGGGACGCCTCCGCCGTTATGCCCGGGCGGCTCTCAGGCATCCCCGCCGCACGAGTTCGGGCGGGCCACCGCGACCGGCGCGGTGGTGACGCCGTGGCTAGCCCGGCAGCCCAAAGCGCGCGGCCACCGCGGGAAAATCCGCCGCCTGCGCATGCCGCGCGCAGCCCAAGGTGCCGTCGCCGGCGCGCACCAGCTGGCAGGTCGCCAACCCGCTCGCCGCCGCGGCATCCAGCTCCTCGGCCACGTCCGAGAGAAACAGGATTTCTGCGGGTGGCAACCGCAACTCAGCGGCAATGGCGGCATAGCTCGCCACTTCCCGCTTGCCGCCCATGCGCGTGTCGAAGAAGCCGGCAAACAGCGGGTTCAGATCGCCCGCTTCGCTGAACCCAAACAGCAGCTTCTGCGCCGGCACGGAGCCCGAGGAATACACCGCCAGCGCCACGCCACCCGCAGCCCAGCCGCGCAAACAAGCCGCAACATCCGGCCATAGATGCCCCTTCAGCCGGCCATCGCGATAGCCGGCTTCCCAGATCATCCCCTGCAACGCCTTCAGCGGCGTCGCCTTCACGTCCTCGGCCATCCAGCGCCGCAGCGTCGCGGCTGGCGCGGCGCCTGGTTCGGCCGCGCGCACCTCAGCCAGCAGCGCCGCCACCGCGGGTTCCGCGCCTTCAGCCGCCAGGAAGCCGTCCAGCGCCGCCTCGGCAAACGGAAACAGCGTCTCCTTCACGAAGGCGATCGCCGTCGTCGTGCCCTCGATATCCGTCAGCACCAGCTTCGGCCGCCGATCGCTGGAGGGCGCAGGCGAAGCCGAGCACCCGGAGGCGTGAATCGTCGGCCCTGGAACGGTCATTCAGGCCGCAACCGGGAAGCGCAGCGCCATGTCGGTGCCGGTGAACTCCGCCACCCAGCCGGCCGGGTCGGTGAAGACGCGCAGCGCGGTGAAGTAGGGCTTGTCGCCGGCGTCGAACCAATGCTGCGTCCCCGCCGGCACGCTCAGCAGGTCGCCCTGCACGCAATGCGCGTCATAGACGCGGCCGTCGACATGCAGCACGAAGTCGCCGGCGCCCTTCACGAAGAACCGCACCTCATCCTCGGTGTGGATGTGCTCGTTCAGGAACTTCTCCCGCATCGCCGCGGCCTGCGGGTGGTCCGGCGTCAGGCTGACCACGTCGGCACTGCCGGCCCCGGTCTCGCCCATCAGCTTGTCCAGGTAGGGCCGATACGCCGCCAGGATCTCGTCATTGCTGGCGCCATCGGGCACCTGCACGCCGTCCCAGCGCTCGAACCGCACGCCCAGCGGCGCCAGCGCGGCGGCGATGGCGGTGGCGTCCTCGGTCCGCAGTTCTTCCTGCTTGGTCGAGGCGTTCCAAATGGTCAGACGGCTCATCGTGCCGCTCTCCTTTCTTCCAGTTCGCAGGCCAGCATGAACTCCAGCGCCTCCAGCCGCAGCCGGGCGGTCGCCATGTCCCTGCCCCATACATAGATCCCATGGCCGCGGATCAAATACCCCGGCGGCACACTCGTCATGCCATCCCAGCGGCGATCCACCGCAGCCTGCAGGCGGTCGATATCCTGGTCGTTGTCGAAGACCGGCACCTCAACCCGGGCGTCATGCGTCGGCAGGCCGGGGAATGCCTTCAACAATTCATATCCGGCCAGCACCACAGCGTCCCCGGCGGCGCGGGACAGCACCGTATTGGCCAGGGAATGCCCGTGCAGCACCGCTCCGGCCTCGGCGAATCGCCGGTAGATGCCGCAATGCAGGCCGGTTTCGGCGGAAGCCTTGTCGCCCGCGTGCAGCGGCCGGCCGTCGAGGTCCACCGCGATCACGCCCTCGGGCCGCAGGAAGCCCTTGTGCCCGCCGCTGCGGGTGATGGCCACCCGCCCATCGGCCAGGCGCACGGAGATATTGCCTGCCGTGGCCGGCACCCAGTTGAAGCGGTCCAGCCGCTCACCGGCGGCGATGATCTCGGCCGTCGCCCGGCCAAACGCGTCTTCATCCGCCATCGGCATTCCCCCCGGAACGGCAAAAGGGCGCCGGGGCCGGCGAGGCCCGCGGCGCCCAAAGGCGCTGGTCGAAATCGGCCTGGTTCAGCCGGCCAAGGTCAGGCCAGCCTGGATCAGGCCAGCCTACGTCAAGCCGCGGGGCGAGACGTGGTCTGCGCGGTGCCGGCGGTGGTGTTGGTACCAGCCGGACCCTGGATGGTGCCGGCGGGCTTGCCCGGCTCGGCCGCGGCCATCGAGGCATCGACCTCGTCTTCCTTCATGTTCTTCTTGAAGGATTTGATGCCGGTGGCCAGGTCGCCCATCAACCCGCTGATCTTGCCGCTGCCGAACAGCAGCAACACCACCATCAGAACAATGGCCCAATGCCAGATGCTGAACGAACCCATGTGACGCCTCGACAAAACCTGTTGTGCCGCCCGCCCGGAGTATGACTGGCCGGTCAGCCCGCTGAAGGCCCCGACACTACCGTCTCGCCCCCGGCGGCGCAAACCTTCACATGGCCCGGCCCGGTGCCTGGTGCAACCGGGCGGCAGGCGAATTCAGCCCTCGGCAGTAATCCCCAGCCGCCGGATCAGCGGCACCCAGCGCTCACGCTCCGCCGCCAGGAAGGCGCCGAAGGCGGTGGGGTCGCTGCCGACCACCTCAAAGCCCGCCTGTTCCATGGCCGCGCGCACGCTGGGCACGTCCAGCGCCCGCCGCGCCTCCTGCGCCAACCGCGCCACCCGCGCCGGCGGTGTGCCGGCCGGGCCGATCAGCCCGATGAAGGCGAAGCTCTCGGCCCCGGCGATGCCGCATTCCGCCAGCGTCGGCACCGCCGGCGCCTGTGCCAGCCGCGCGCCCGCCGTCACCGCCAGGCCGCGCACCTGGTCGGCGCCCAACTGCGGCAGGATGGCGGCGGCCGAGACCAGCATGGCGTCGATCCGCCCGGCCACCAGGTCGATGACCGCCGGCGGGAAGCCCCGATAGGGCACGTGCAGCAGCCGCGTGCCGGTGCGCGCCATCAGGTCTTCCATGGCCAGGTGCCCGGCCGAGCCGGCGCCGACCGAGCCGAAGCTGAGCTTGCCCGGGTTGGCCCGCGCATGGGCGACGAACTGGGCAAAGTCCCGTACCGGCAGGGCGGGATGCACCACCAGGAACTGCGCCATCCGCACCAGCTGGCTGATCGGCGCCAGGTCGTGCGCGGGGTCGTAGGGCAGGGCGGGGTACAGCGCCGGGGCGGTGGTCAGCGGGCCATTGATGGAAACGCCGAGGGTATGGCCATCGGTCGCCTTGGCCACCGCATCGGTGCCCAGATTGCCGCCGGCGCCGCTGCGGCTTTCCGCGACGAAGGGCTGGCCGAAGACCTGGGTGAAATGCTGGCCGACCGCGCGGGCGGCGATATCCGGCGTGGAGCCGGGCGGAAACGGCACCACCAGCTTCACCGGCCGGTCCGGCCAGGCGGCTTGCGCCTGGGCGAGGCCCGGCAGCAGGAACGGGGCGGCGAGCAGGGCACGGCGCGGCATCGGGCTCATCGGGCGTCCTCCGGGGGCGCTGCGGCACCCCTCATCGCCCGCTTCCACCACGCGCCGGGCCGGGCTTCAAGCCCGGGGGCCGCCTGTACGGCATGGCGCCCCGGGGTGCGGCCGCCTCAGCCGCGCTTTTCGGCCTGGAACATCAGTGCGATGCCCGAGAGCAGCACCAGCGCCGTGCTGACGTGGATCAGGCCCTTGAAATTCAGCCCGTCCACGCGGCCATGGGCCATGGCCAGGCCGTAGCAGCCCGCCACCAGGAAGACCGCAAACAGCGGCACTGCGAAGCGTACGAAGAAATTTTCCTGGGGCATGGCCCGACCTCCCGTCTCGTTGCTCCGGGGTCTCTGCCCCGACGAGGGAAGGTTAGCGTCGTCATGCCCGCGGTTCCATCCAATTGTGGACAGACGTTCAGGTTTGCCGGGTGCCGTCGCCCGCCGGCCGCGGCAGCACGAAGCCGGCGGTGGGGAAGATGGTGATGCCGAGCGACCCGCCGGCGGGATACCAGACCCGCACCGCCGTCCAGTCATTCGCCGCCGAGACGTCCAGCACCTGCTGGTCCAGGCTGATCGGCCCGCCGCCGCGCCGGCTGTCCCAGTTGGCGTGGTCCACCCGGATTTCCCGCGCCGACATCACGCGGGAGACCACCGCGACATGGCCATCCACCAGGCGCGCGGTCTGGCGGAACACCAGCACCGCGCCGGCCTCCGGCTGCTGGCCGCGGGCATAGCGGCCCGAGGCGGCGTCCCACCACTGGTAGCCGTCCCCGGTCAGGCGGATGTTGGCGCGCTCCCGGGCATAAGGCACGCAGTAGAGTTGGCGGCTATCCGTGGGCGGCGAGACGACCACGGCGGCCTGCTGCACCGGTGGCGTGGCGCAGCCGGCGAGGGGGAGCAGCAGCAGGGCCTGGCGGCGTTGGATCATCGTCGGGGTCCGTTACGTCTCGGCCCCGACCATGCCAAATCGCCAAAGCTGCGTGAAGCCTGGCGAAGGGCCTGGCGCTACGCCGCCTTCGCCCGCACCCCCGGCACGCCACGCAGCCGCCCGCCGGGCATCGCACCCGGCACGCTCGCCGCCAGGTCGGCCGCCAGCAGCAGCCCGTCCCAATCCACGCCGGTGGCCACGCCCATGCGCTGGAACATCCACACCACATCCTCCATGGCCACGTTGCCGGTGGCCCCCGGCGCAAACGGGCAGCCGCCGATGCCACCGCTGGCGGCGTCGAACACCCGCACCCCCGCCTGGTAGGCGGCGAATACATTGGCCACGCCCATGCCGTAGGTGTCGTGCCCATGGAAGGCGAAGCGCTTGCCCCAGGCCTTGATCGCCTGGGTGAACACGCGCCCGACCTGGTCCGGCGCGGCATTGCCGGTGGTGTCGCAGATCGCGATCTCAATCTCGGGGTCCAGCGCCACCACGCGCTCGACGAAATCCAGGCAATCCTGCTCCGGCACCACGCCCTCGAACGGGCAGTGGAAGGCGCAGCTCAGGTTGAAGCGGATGGGCGTGCCGCGGGCTTCCCGCACGATGGCGGAAAGGTCCGCCAGGCTGTCGCCGCGGCTGCGGTTCAGGTTGGCCTGGTTGTGGCCTTCGGTCACGGACATGAACAGGCCCAGCCGGTCGGCGCCCTGCGCCATCGCGGTCTCGAAGCCGCGGCGGTTCGGCACCAGCGTGGTGCATTCCAGGCCTTCCAACTGCTTGGCCGCCTTCAGCACGTCGGGCGTGTCGCTCATCTGCGGAATGGCGCGCGGCGAGACGAAGCTGCCGACCTCCATGCGCCGGATGCCCGCGGCATGCGCGGCGCGGACCATGGCGATTTTCGTCTCGGTCGGCACCATGGCGGCGATGGATTGCAGCCCGTCGCGCGGGGCGACCTCGGACAGGAAAATGTCGCTCATCTTCTGGGTTCCTCACGCAGCATGTCGTTGAACACTTGGTCGTTGTGCTGGCCCACGGCGGGGCCGGCCCAACGCACCATCGCTTCCGGCGCCACGCCGTCGAAGCGGAACGGCGCCGCCGGATGCAGCACCTCCCCGATCAACGGGTCCTGCACCGCCATCACCAGCTTGCGGGCCTGGAAGTGCGGGTCCGCCACGGCATCCGCCATGTCGTACAGGCGGGAGCATGGCACCTCCGCCTTCTCCAGTATCGCTTCAGCCTCGGCCGCCGGCAGGGTGCGGGTCCAGGCGGCAATCGCCGTGTCCAGCCCGGCCACGTTCTCGCAGCGGGCGATGTTGTTGACGTAGCGCGGGTCGTCGGCCAGTTCGGCCCGGCCGATCGCCGCCATCAACCGCTTGAAGATCAGGTCGCTGTTGCCGGCCACGCACAGCCACTTGCCGTCCGCGCACAGATAGGTGTTGGTCGGCGCCGCGGTCGGGATCGCCGCGCCCGCGGGCTGCCGCACTTTCCCGAACAGCCCGTATTCCGGCAGCATTCCCTCCATCAGCGAGAACACGCTGCTGACCAGGTCCACGTCGATCACGCGGCCCTTCGCGTTGGCGTCGCCCTTCACGCCCCAGCAGGCGGCGGCCACCGCCAGCGCGGCGTACATGCCCGCCAGGTCGTCACTAATAGAGACGCCGCAGCGCGGCGGCGGGTGGTCGGTCACGCCGGGGTTGGCGGTCAGGTGGCGCAGCCCGCCCAGTGCCTCGCCGATGGCGCCAAAGGCCGGCTTGTCGCGATACGGCCCATCCTGGCCATAGCCACTGACCCGCGCGATCACCAGCCGCGGGTTGGCCACATGCAGCTCCGCCGGCCCCAGCTTGTAGCGCTCCAGCTGCCCAGGGCGAAAGTTCTCCACCAGCGCGTCGGAGCGTGCCGCCAGCGCCAGCAGTTTCGCGCGGCCATCCGCGCTTTTCAGGTCCAGCGTCACCGAAAGCTTGTTGCGGCCATGCACGCTGAACCACACGGCGTTGCCATCCACCTGGCTGCCCCAGCCGCGCACCGGGTCGCCCTCCGGCGGCTCCACCTTCACCACCTCGGCGCCCAAATCCGCCAGCAGCCGCGTGGCAAACGGCGCGGCGATGTAGTGCCCCAGCTCGACAATCCTCAGGCCCTTGAGCGGCAGCATGAACCCCCTCCGACGCAACGCGAGGATGGGGATACCCGCCACGCGCCCCGGAGAAAAGCGGCGCCATGGAAACGATCTATAAACTGTTCCGGATCAGTCTCAGTCCCGAGGCCAGATTTCCTCCGGTCTCGCGTCTCTCCCGAAAGTGCCGGCGCCCTGGCATCCCTCGCCAGTTCCTCCCGCCGGCACAACCTTGCGGGGCGGAGCCAGCTGGTTCCGCCCCGGCTTTTTTCGCGCCATGCTGTGCGGGAACCCGGGAGACACCCATGAGCAACGCCGAAACCTTGGCCAAGGCCGCCGGCCTGGACCGTGCCTGGCGCGACCACCAGGCCGATGTCGAGGCCGCCATCGCCAGCGTCGCCAAGCTGCGCGCCGGCTTCCCGCGGACCACGGACGCCACGCGGGAACCGAGCCCCGCCTATCGTGCGGTCGGGCCGATTCAGCCCTACGGGCCAAGCGGCCCTACGGCCATCGGGCCGAAGGTGCTCGGCAAGTGAGCGCGCATAGCCTCTCGCTGGCCGAAGCCAGCGCGCTGATCGCGGCCAAGCGGCTCTCCCCGGTCGAGCTGCTGCAGGACTGCTTCACCCGCATCGCCGCGGTCGAGCCGAAGCTCAACGCCTTCATCCGCCAACTGCCGGCCGAAGCCATGGCCCAGGCGCGCGAGGCCGAGGCCGAGATCGCCTCCCACGGTCCGCGCAGCCCGATGCACGGTATTCCCGTGGGGCTGAAGGACATCATCGACCTGGCGGGCCACCCCACCACCTGCCACAGCAAGCACCGGCTGGACCATGTCGCCGCCACCGACGCGGTGGTGACGAGCAAGCTGCGCGCCCAGGGCGCCGTGTTCCCCGGCAAGCTCAGCACGCATGAATTCGCCATCGGCGGCCCCTGCTTCGACCTGCCCTTTCCGCCCGCGCGCAACCCGTGGAACCCCGGCCACCACCCTGGCGGCTCATCGTCCGGCTCCGGCGCGGCGGTCGGCGGGCGGATGCTGCCGGCGGCGCTGGGCACCGATACCGGCGGCTCCATCCGCCACCCCGCCAGCCATTGCGGCATTGTCGGCATGAAGGCGACCTATGGCCTGGTCTCCCGCCGCGGCGTCTTCCCGCTGGCCTTCACGCTGGACCATGTCGGCCCGATGACCCGCACGGTGCGCGACAACGCCATGCTGCTGAACGCCATCGCCGGCTACGATGCCGGCGACCCCGGCAGCATGGCCACGCCGGCCGAGGACTATACCCGCGACCTGAACCGCGGCCTCAAGGGCCTGCGCATCGGCTTCGTCCGCCACTTCCATGAGCAGGACAGCGTCGCGTCGCCGGCCGTCATTGCCGCGCTGGAGGCCGCCGCGAAGCTGCTGGCCGCCGAGGGCGCCGAGGTCCGCGACATCACCCTGCCGAAGCTGGAGCAGTTCGGCAGCGTCAACCGCATCATCCTGCTCAGTGAGGCCGGTGCCATCCACGAGCATTGGCTGCGCGAGGCCCCCGGCGACTACGCCAATCTGACCCGCCGCCGCCTGCTGCCGGGCATGTTCGTCAGCGGGCCGGACTACGTGCAGGCGCAGCGCCAGCGCCGCGTGCTGGTCGCTGCCATCGACGCAGCCTTCCAGGACGTGGACCTGCTGCTCTGCGCTTCGTCCATGGAGGAAGCCTGCGCCATCGACGACCGGGCGGCGGTGGAGCTGACCTATCCGCGCCAGGCGCGCACGCCGTTCAACGTCTCCGGCCACCCCGCCGTCTCCGTGATGTGCGGGGTCAGCAATGGCCTGCCGCTGGGGATGCAGTTGGTGGGGCGCAACTTCGCGGAGGCCACGGTGTACCGCGCGGCGGCGGCCTATGAACGCGCGGCACCCTGGGCCGCCATGGCGCCGGGGCTGTGATGCCGCCCGATGACCGGAGGGCGCAGCCCGAAGGTCTGAATCGGTCGGCCCTGCCAACGCCCGATGACCGCAGGGCGCAGCCCGGAGGTCTGGATCGGTCGGCCCTGACCATCACCCGCCGCGCCCTAGCGGCGCTGCTCGCCACCCCGGCGGTGGCGCGCGCCCAGGAAGCCTTCCCCAATCGCCCGCTGCGCCTGGTGGTCGGCTTCCCGCCGGGCACCGCGGCCGACCTCACCGCGCGCCTCTCGGTGCCGATGCTCAGCGAGCGCCTCGGCCAGCCCATCATCATCGAGAACCGCCCTGGCGCCGGCAGCGGCATCGCCGCCGAGGCCGTGACGCGCGCGGCGCCGGATGGCTACACCCTGCTGCTGGCCAGCGCCGCCAACGTCATCGGCCAGCTGATGCAGCCCAACGCCACCTACGACATGAAGCGCGACTTCGCGCCCATCGCCACGCTGACGGATTTGCCGAACATCCTGGTCGCCCACCCCACCCTCGGCGTGCGCAGCGTGCGGGAGCTGATCGCCCACGCCCGCGCACGGCCGCACCAGGTGTTCTACGGCTCGTCGGGCATCGCCACCGCGCCGCATCTGTCGGGGGAGCTGTTCAACCAGATGGCCGGCGTCCGCATGGTCCACGTGCCCTATGCCGGCAGCGGCCAGGCCATGACGGACCTGCTGGAAGGCCGGGTGCAGGTGATGTTCTCGCCCGCCCCCACGGCGCGGGCGCATATCGAAAGCGGCAAGCTGCTGGCGCTGGCCACCTCCGGCGCCGAGCGCACCCAGCTTGCCGCCGGCCTGCCCACGGTGGCGGAAAGCGGCCTGCCGGGCTTCGATACCTCGATCTGGTTCGGGCTGATGGCGCCCGCCGCTACCCCGGCGCCCGTCCTGCGCCGCCTGGCCGAGGCCACCGCCGCCGTCACCGCCGCGCCGGCCATCCAGGCCCGCTTCCGCGAACAGGGCATGGACCCGCTGCCCAAGGGGCCAGAGGCCTTCGCCGCCCTGGTCGCCGCCGAACTCACCAAATGGGCCGCGGTTGTCGCCGCGGCGGGAGCACGCTGATGGCCAAGCTACGCCTGGTGGAATGCCGCCGCTTCTTCCGCGCCGTGATCGAGAAGGCCGAGGAGATGCAGGTCCCGGTTTCCGTGGCCATCGTCGGCCCGGAAGGCCACCTGATCGCGCTGGAACGCATGGACGAGGCCGGCTGGATCACGCCGGAGACCGCCGCCGCCAAGGCCTTCACCATGGCCGCCTTCCGCAGCATGAGCCCGCGCTTCTCGGATGGCCTGGTGACCCAGCACTGGCTGCGCGAGCGCAACCCGCAACTGGCGATCAACGCCGCCGTCTTCACCGGTGGCAAGATTTTCATCAGCGGCGGCGCTGCGCCGATCTTCCGCGGGCAGGAAATGGTCGGCGCCTACGGCATCTCCGGCGGCACCTCGGACCAGGACGAGGTCATGGGCCAATACGCGCGGGACAAGCTGAAATGGCTGCACGCCCCGGCCAAGGACGAAACGCCGCCGGAGGTGAAGGCGCATATCAACGCGATCTACGACAAGATCGGTATGGACAAGAAGAAGAACCTGTAGCCCGCGTCGCTCCCCTCCGTCATGGCCGGGCTTGTCCCGGCCATCCACGCCGGGCCGCTGGCCGCGCGCCACGACGCCACCTTGGCTACCGGCTTCAGCCGGCCCCCTGCTCGCCGGCCTGAGCCAACCACCTTGGCAACCGGCATCCCGCCGCTACCCCGGTCGCCGGCCTCACCCCGCCACCGTATCCGCCATCCGTGCCCCGCGCCGGCCCATCGGCTGGTCCCCCGGCGCGGTGGTGTCGCGCGCGGTCTGGTGTTCCAGTTCCGCGTCCAGCTCCGCCCCCACCAGCACCACGGTGGAGGACAGCCAGATCCAGGTCATGAAGCCGATGACCGCGCCCAGCGAGCCATAGGTGGCGTTGTAGGTGCCGAACTGGGTCACGTAGAAGCTGAACGCGGCCGACATCACCACCCACAGCACCGAGGCGATGGCCCCGCCCCAGGTCACCCAGCGCCATTTGGCCTGCCGCCGGTCGGGGCCGAAGCGGTACATGCAGGCCAGGAACACCGTCATGGTCAGCAGCAGCAGCGGCCAGCGCGTCAGCCGCAGCAGCAGGTCGGCCTCGGCGCCGATGCCGATGATGGCCAGCGCCACGGGCAGCGCCACCACGGCGCCGATGGCCAGCAGCACGAAGACCAGCGACGCGAAGGTGAAGCCCAGCGTCTCCGCCGTCAGCCGCAGGAAGCTCCGGGTCTCGCGTTCCTCGAACACCACGTTCAGCGCGTCGAACAGCGCCTTGATCGCCTGGTTGGCCGACCACAGCGACGTCGCCAGGCTCAGCGCCAGGCTGAAGCCCAGCGTGCCCGGGCCTTTTTCCGCGATGCGCTGCACCTGGTCCTTCAGCACATCCATGCCGCCGCCGGGCACCAGCCCATCCAGGATGGCGAAGTGCCGCCAGATCGTCACCGGGTCGGCGAACAGCCCGTACAGGGAAACCAGCGCGGCGATGCCCGGGAACAGCGCCAGCAGGGTGAAGAAGGTCACCCCCGCGGCCTCGGTCAGCACCCGGTCCGCATCGGCCTGCTGCACGGTGCGCTTCAGCACCTGCCACCAGCCGCGCGCGGGGATCTCGGTGGGGCCGGCGGCGTCCCGCCCCAGCGCGTTGCGGGACTGGCGCCGCCCCGGGCGCAGCGGCTCCTGGGGCGCCGTCTCGCGGCGCTGCCGCTCCTGGCGTTGTTCCACCGGCATCAGGTCCGGCTTGCCGTGCTGGAAAGCCGCGGCCAGCAGGCCGGCAGCGCCGATGGCGGCGACGAGGACGGGGCTTGGCTTGTCGGGCATGCGCTGTCTCCGCCGTCGCGACAGGCGGCGCGGCTCTCTGCCCCGGCAACGCCTGAACCGGCGCTCAGGTTTTCTCCGACCGTCGCCGCAAGCGCCGGCGGCCTGCGGCACCCGCCCCTATTGCTGCCGAGCCACCGCCTGCACCGCGCGCTGCCAGGCTTCCCACGCCGCATCCGCCGTGGTGCCGGCGCGCTCGGCCTCCTGGCTGGCGCGGTTGAGTGCCTGGCGCGCCGCTTCCTTCGCGGCACCGCTGCGGTCATCCGCCGCCGCCCGCGCCCGCGCCAGGGCGGCATCCGCCACCGCATAACCCCGGATGGCACCGCGCGCTGCGTCCAGCAGGTCGCGCGCCTGCTGCAGCGCCGGCACCAGCGCGGCCAGCTTGTCGCGCCCCGGCGCCTCGGCCGGCAGCCGCGCCAGGATGGTCGCCAGCGTCTCCAACGTGCCCGGCCCGCCCGGCAGCCGGCGCAGGCTCTGCTCCAGGTCCACCTCCCGCCAGCGCAGCAGTTGCGGGTCGCCCAGCCCGGCATCCCATAGCGGCAGCTCGGCCTCCCCCTGGCGTTCCCAGGCGAAGCGCAGGGTGGCCGGGGTGCCGTCCAGCATCGCCTCGGTCCGCAGGCCGAAGTCGCCCTCGGCCGCCACGGTGAAGCGCGGCGCCATGCCGGCGCGGCGCGGCAGGTCCAGCACCAGCCGGCCCTTGGCGCCATGCGGGTCCACCGCCAGTGCGCTCTCCTCTCGCCGCAGCGTCGCCACCACCACCACGCCGGGGCGCAGGCGCACGCCCACCGGGGTTTCGCTGCTGCTGCCGGCGCTGCTCAACGCCACGTCGCGGTCACGGGCGAAGGCGACCAGCCGCTGCTCGCCCGGGGCCACCGCGCGCAGCTCGGCATCACCGAGGAAGGCGCCGGCCTCGGCGCCACCCGCTGCTCCTCCCCCTGGCCCGCCGCCGCCATAGACGGTGGCCAGCCCGTCCGGCAGTACCGTCGCGCCGGCATTGCGCAGCCGCACCGCGTTCAGCGGGTTTCGTGCGCCCAGGTCCTGCACCCACCACACCCGCTCGGCCGGCAGCGCGGCGTCGAAGAAGGGCAGGTTGGCGGTCTCCCCGGTGCGGATGGACACCGGCACCGGCAGCGTGAACGCCACCCGCCCGGCCGAGCTTGCCGCCACCGTCGGCGGCACCGCCGCGATCTGCTGCTGGAAACGCTCGGCCACCGCCAACGCCCCTGGCCCTGGCCCCGCCCCCGCCCCCGCCCCCGCCCCCGCCGGCGCCGCGCGCATCATCGGCGCCATCGCCGGCGCCGGCGCGGCCATGGCCAGCATCGGCGCCGAGGGCGGCGGCGGCGGCCGCCCGCCGGTATCGGCCTGCACCATCACCCGCTCGGCCACGCGCACCGGCAGCTCCGGCCGCTCCACCCGAATGGGCGCATACAGCGGCTGGTGGAAGGCGGCGGGGTTGCCGGAGACCAGCGACAGCCGCACCTCCTCCCCCGCCGTCAGCACCACGCTGCGCAGGCCGGTTTCGGTCAGCACCGTCAGGCGCAGCCCGGCCGTGATCTCCTCGGCCTCCGCCAGCCGGCCCTGGGCGTTGCCGGCCTGCACCAAGTGGCCGCGCAGCGCCCGCAGCAGCGCCACGCGCGTCTCGAAATCGTCGGGGCGCACGGGCAGGCCGCGGAATGCCTCGGCCTCCAGGTCCTGCGCCGGCAGCCGCAGCCCTTCCAGCGTGCCGGCGGCATCCCGCACCAGCAGGGACTTCAGCACGTCGTCCACATCCTCGGTGGGGGCGCGGAAGGTCACGCTCTCCCCGGGGTCCAGCGGGCCGCCGCGTTCCAACTGCATCAGCCCGGCATTGGACAGGGTGACGCTGCGCACCGGCAATTCCGCTGCCAGGGCAGAGCCCAGGGCGGGCCCCATGGCAGGCAAGGCCAGCACCAGGCAAAATGGCACCACGCGACGCATGCTATCCTCCGATGCCACTGATTCACCGCCCGCGGCGATTCCGCCTTGGCCGATCAGGCGCTGGTTGGGCGACTGATTCACGGCCCACGGCGATTCCGCCTTGGCCGATCAGGCGCTGGTTGAGCGACTGATTCACCGCCCACGGCGATTCCGCCTTGGCCTATCAGGCGCTAAGCCTCCACTGTAGCAACTGCGATACGGCAAAACGGGGGCGGCGTTGGTGGCGTACTGGCTGGTGAAAAGCGAACCCGACGCATTCTCATGGGATCAGCAGGTGGCCAACGGCGTGGAGCCCTGGACCGGCGTGCGCAACGCCATGGCGGCCAACAACCTGAAGGCGATGAAGCAAGGCGACCTAGTCTTCTTCTACCATTCCAACATCGGCAAGGAGATCGTCGGCGTGGTGCAGGTGGCGCGCGAAGCCTACCCGGACCCGAGCGACGACACCGGCCGCTGGGTCTGCACCGACATGCAGGCGGTCGGCCCGGTGCCGAAGAAGGTCACCCTCGCCGAGGTCAAGGCCACGCCCGAGTTGGCCGATCTCGCCCTGGTGCGGATGTCGCGCCTTTCCGTGATGCCGGTTTCCGCTGAACACTGGGCCATCCTCTGCCGGATGAGCGGCTTCAAGCCGCCCCGAAAGCGGAAACAGACCCATGCAGCTTGAAGGTTCCTGCCACTGCCGCGCGGTGACGTTCCGCGTGCGCTCCACCACGCCGGTGCCCTACCAGCGCTGCTATTGCAGCATCTGCCGCAAGACCCAGGGCGGCGGCGGCTGGGCGGTGAACCTCGGCGCCGACAGCGCCACGCTGAAGGTCACCGGCCGCAAGCACATCCGCATCTACCACGCCAAGCTGCGGGAGGCCGGGGAACGCGCCCATCGCAGCCCGGGCGAGCGCCATTTCTGCGGCGAATGCGGCAGCGCGCTGTGGCTGTACGATGCCCGCTGGCCGGAGTTGGTCCACCCCTTCGCCAGCGCCATCGACACGGAGCTGCCCACGCCGCCGCGCCATACCCACCTGATGCTGGCCTACAAGGCGCCCTGGGTGGAGGTGAACGCGGTGCGCGGCGACCGCCACCACCAGGAATACCCCGAAGAAAGCATTGCCGAATGGCACGAACGCCTGGGCCTGACCGATGACGACTGAGACCGCCGACCTGCGCGTGCTGTGCCGGGTGGACGACATCCCCGACCCCGGCGCGCGCGGTTTTCCCAGTGCCCCCGGCGGCTTCTACGGCCTGTTCGCGGTGAAGAAGGCCGGCGTGCTGCGCGTGTACGTCAACAGCTGCCCGCATATCGGCGTGCCGCTGGAGCCGCTGCCGGACCGCTTCCTGGATACGCGCAAGGCCTTCATCGTCTGCTCGGCGCATGGCGCGCGCTTCAAGGTGGAGGACGGGCACTGCGTGACCGGGCCCTGCCTGGGGCAGAGCCTGGAGATGGTGCCGCACGAGGTGCGCGACGGGGTGCTGCTGGTGGCGCGGGACGCGGGGAAGTAGGCGCGGCGCAAAGCGCCGTCGCCGGCGCGGCGCAGTTGCGCCGTCGCCATCTCCACGCTGATCCCTTTTCGGGCGATCAGCCCCCTCGTACCAAGCAGATGAAGTTCCGACCTGTGGCCCGCCGCTTGCAGGCCGAGCCGCCGAATGGCGGCCGCGGCTTATGCCGCGTCACGCGTCAGCGTGCCGTCGCACGACGCCAAGGGCCGCGGAGGCGGCCCGCCCGGCGACTGAGGGCGCGCGAAGGTGAAACCTTCGCGCGCTTGGTATCAGTGCGTAGCGTCCAACGCCCCGGCCAGGTCCTCGATGATGTCGGCGACATCCTCAAGCCCGACGCTCAGCCGGATCGTCCCATCGGTAATCCCCAGCTTCGCCCGCTCCTCGGCGCCGATCCGCATATGCGTGGTCGTCGCCGGGTGGGTCACCATGCTCTTGGAATCGCCCAGGTTGTTGGACACGTCGATCAACTGCAACGCGTTGCAGAACTTGAACGCCGCTTCCTTGCCCCCGGCCAGGTCGAAGGTGCACAGCGTGCCGCCATCGCTCATCAGCCGCTTGGCCAGCGCCTGCTGCGGGTGATCGGCGCGCATCGGGTACAGCGCCTTCGCCACTTCCGGCCGCGCTGCCAAAAAGTCCGCCACCTCGGCGGCGCTGCGGCACATGGCCGGCACGCGCAGGTGCAGCGTCTCCAGCCCCTTCAGGATCACCCAGGCATTGAACGGCGACAGCGCCGGCCCGGTGTTGCGGGTGAAGGGCTGCAGCACCTCCTCCACCCACTTCTTGCTGCCCAGCACGGCGCCGCCGAGCACGCGGCCCTGGCCGTCCATGTGCTTGGTGCAGCTGTACACCACCACGTCGGCGCCCAGTTCCAGCGGCTTCTGCAGCAGCGGGGTGGCGAAGACGTTGTCCACCACCACGATGGCGCCGGCCTTGTGCGCCAGCTCGGCCACCGCCGGCAGATCGACCAGTTGCAGCATCGGGTTGCTCGGCGTCTCCAGCAGCACCAGCGCGGTCGGCGTGCTCAGCGCGGCTTCCCACTGCGCCAGGTCCGGGCCATCCACGAACACCCCCTCGATGCCGTAGCGCGGCAGCAGCGTCGAGACGATCCAGTGGCAGGAGCCGAACAGCGCGCGAGACGCCACCACCCGGTCGCCGGTCTTCAAATGGCTCAACATCGAGGCGTGGATCGCGGCCATGCCCGTCGCCGTCATCCGGCAGGCCTCGGCGCCTTCCAGCGCGGCCAGCCGGTCCTCCAGCATCGCCACCGTGGGGTTGCCGAACCGGCTGTACTGCCAGTGCGTCACCGTGCCGTTGAACGTCGCCTCGGCCTGCTCGGCGCTGTCATAGACAAAGCCGGAGGTGAGGAACAACGCCTCGGCGGTTTCGTCCATGCTGGAACGCTGGGTGCCACCGCGCACCAGCAGGGTGGCGGGACGCAGCGGGCGGGTGGTGGTCGGCTTGGCCATGATACAGGACACCTTCAAACGCGCGGCGTCCGGCCCCTGAACGGGGTTTCGCGCGCACCATGGCGGGCGCACGCGAAGGCCGTTTAGCGCGAATGTTTTTCACCCCTCGGCGCCGCTGTGCGTCGCTGAGGGGGACCCGTATGGGAGCTCGCCGCAAGCTGGCCGGACAAATCGCGAGCCTTCCTGTCGCCAGGAAGATCTTCTGTGTAGCGCGCGGCTTGTTCGTCGCGCAAGTAGCGCGCAGCCCGTATGCCTACGCAAGTAGCGCGCAGCCTATATGCCTCGCAAGGCGCGCGCGGCTTGTTTGCGCGGCAAGGGTCGGCTAAACACGCCGCCTGCCGCGGGCGTAGCTCAATGGTAGAGCTCTTGGTTCCCAACCAAGTGACGAGGGTTCGATTCCCTTCGCCCGCTCCAGCCCCTCAGGAAATGCCCCTCATGCAGGACGCCCTTGCCCTGGCCTTCGGCACGGCCGCCGCCGGTGCCCTGGTGGTGCTGATACTCTCGCCGCTGTTCCCGGCGCTGCGGCCACTATGGGGCGGCGCACGCAACCCGAACCTGGCGCTATGGGCCGGGCTGGCCACGGCCATGGCCTGCGCGATGGCCGTGACGGTGCCGCACCCCTGAGACTGAGCGTCTCGGCCTGCGGCCTGATGCCGCCGGAGCAGGCATGGCGTACGAGTCGGCGGAACCGCGGCAGGGGCACCTGTCCCCGCCACGGTTAAGCGCCTGGTTTCAGGTCTCGATCGGCTGGGGTGGGGCGAAGGGGCTGCGCGCCGGCCAGGCGGGGTTCGTGCCGCCCAAGGTCTCCGCGATCCACATCACCAGCAGTCCCAGCACCATGACGCCCACGCCGCCGGCCTGTGCCCGATGGTCCCAGAACGCCGCCGCCGTTGCCGCTGCTACCACTGGCGTGAACAGCAACGGATGGCCAAAAATAAACGCGCAGAAATACAGGGCCAGGCGCAACGGTAAGCCGCACCAGTGCCACAGGGTTTTCAATTGCGACATTTGGTGTCTCCTCATCATGGTTGATGCGAGGACTTCGTCGCATGGACCAAATCTAGCTCGGACGGTGAGCGAATGCGAAGTTACTTAACCGCCATCCTGGCGACAAGACGATGAAACAAAAATAAAGACATGGATCAGAAAATGGTAATATTCTGATAAATACGGCGGCTGAATCACGGGTTTGCGAGCGTGCGTTTCTCCCCCTAGGCGAAACACCCTCGCTGAGTTGATGAAGGGGCTGCCGATAGCAACCATAGGGCTTCCCCATGTCCCAGCGCCTCGCCTCCTCCACCACTGCAAGCCAGCATTTCGAGAACCGTGCGGCGGGTACCGCCATGCTGCTGCTGCGGCTGACCCTGCTGGGCACCGTGGCTGCCTTCGTTGGCGTGCTGTGCTTCCAGACCTGGCGCGCCTTCGCCGGCTGAGGCCGCGCCGCCCCCTTCATTCCCTTGGACGCGGCAGTTGACGCCAGCGCCCCTGCGCGGAAGCATCACCGCCAAGCGCAACAGGGGGAACGCCGATGCGGCAAATGGCGATGGTCGGCTTTCTGCAGGCCCAGAACTGCACCAACCTGGCCAGCAGCTGGCGCCACCCGGAAAGCCGCACGGATTTCCTGACCGCCGACTACTACCAGGAAATCGGCCGCATCCTTGAAGCCGGCCGCTTCGACCTGGCCTTCTTCGACGACCGCCTGTCGATGCCGGACCGCTACGGCAGCGACCACCACCACACCATCGAGCACGGCATCCGCTGCGTGAAGCTGGACCCGGTGGTGACGCTGACCATGATGGCCGCGGCGACGAAATACCTCGGCCTCGGCAGCACCGCGTCCACCACCTATTACGAGCCCTTCCACGTCGCCCGCCAGATGCAGACGCTGGACCTGATGAGCGGCGGCCGCGCGGCGTGGAACATCGTGACGTCGCTGAACGACGGCGAGGCCGCCAATATGGGCCATGCCGAGATGATGTCGCACGACGCCCGCTACGACCGCGCCGATGAGTTCGTCGAGGTCGTGCTGGGCCACTGGGACGCCTGGGAAGACGACGCGATCCTGGTGGACAAGGCTAGCGGCCGCTTCGGCGACGGCAGCAAGGTGCATCGGCTGGACTACCGCGGGAAGTTCCTGCACAGCCGCGGCCCCTTCACCGTGCCGCGCAGCCCGCAGGGCCAGCCGGTGCTGATCCAGGCGGGCTCCTCCGGGCGAGGCAAGGCGTTCTCGGCGCGCTGGGCGGAGCTGGTCTTCGTCGCCTATCACGACATCGCCGGCGGAAAGCAGGAATACGCCGCGTTCAAGGCCTTGGTCGCCGCGCAGGGGCGCGACCCCGAACAGGTAAAAGCCTGCACCATCGCCTACCCCATCACCGCGGCGACGCAGATGGAAGCCGAGGACAAGGCCGCCGCCCTGGCCAAACTGCCGCTGGAGATCGACGCGCTGTCGCTGCTGAGCGAAGCCCTGAACTTCGACTTCGCGTCGAAGGGCATGGACGAGGCGTTTTCCGACGAGGAAATGGCGGGCATCCAGGGCTTGCAGGCCATCCGCGACAACGTCGTCCGCCGCACCGGCAAGCGGAACCCGACGGTGCGCGATTTCATCGTCGGCAGCGGCCGAGGCAAGCCACGCATGGACATGGTGGGCGGCCCGAAGCAGTTGGCCGACAAGTTCGAGCAATGGTTCACGGAGCGCGCCTGCGACGGCTTCGTCATCAGCGCCACGCATGTGCCTGGCGCGTACCGCGAGTTCGTGGACTTCGTGGTGCCGGAGTTGCAGCGGCGCGGCGTGTACCGGAAGGAATACGCCGGCCCGACGCTGCGGGAGAATCTGGGGCTGCCGAAGCCGAGCGGTGGGTCGCGCTGGAAGCGCGCGGAGTAGGCGCGCTGGAAGCGCGCGGCGGATGGGGCGCCGCGTGCTCAGAACCCGGTCAGCAGAATGTCCAGCGCGCGGGTGATGTCGTCGGCTCGGTCCCTCAGGTTGCCGAGCGGCCTGCCAAGCCGGTTGCGCTGCACCGCCGCGATGAATGGCGTCAGCATCATCAGTTCCTCGCCCTGCACCACCAGGTGCGGCGTCAGGTCACGCACGCTGGGCGGGCTCTTCGGCGCTGGGCCCAGCGGCACCATCACCCGCGTCGGCAACTGCCAGAGGTGGTCCGACTGCACGTCGAGCAGATAGCGCGCGTTCCCGCTGCCGGCGTAGAAGTCGAACCGCGCCATCAGAACATGCGATGCTCTTCGAGCGGCAAGCCGTTCTCCTCCACCCAACGGTCCCACGCCGCGAAGGCCTCGCGGTGCTCCTCGTTCCAGCGCCGCGCCTTCTCATCGCCGATGGCCTGTTTCAGCGCAGCAGCGGCGATGGCGTCGGCGTCGAGCCCGAGCGAACGGGCCTCCTGCACGAAGGGCGCCTGGGCTTCGGCGAAGCCGGCGGACCTGGCTGGCTGAGACGTTGTCGGGGCATTCAGAAAATCGTTCGATGTCACCGCCCCGCCTGTTGCCTGCGCGAGAGCTGCAAGTTGAGCGGGGCGTGGGAAACTGGAACCGGCGCGCCATTTGTAGATGGTGATGGCGTGCACGCCGCAGGTCGCAGCCAGCTGCGCGGGCTTCACGCCGGACCTGTCCATCCAATCGGAAAGCTTCATACTGTAAGGCTAAGCCGCCTTAGCCATTGCGGCAAATTCTTTCGCTAGAGTCTGTCAGGCGCAGACAGAAGCGCCCGACAGACTCTAGCCCCTTGTTTTGTCGTGTGATTCACGTCTTCGGCGATTCCGCCTGCGACGATCACACTCTAAAATCGGGTTGCAAGGGCCTTTCGGCCCTTGCCGGGGTCCAGGGGCGGCGCCCCTGGCCTGCTACCCCCGCCGCACCATCCCCCAAACCCGCGGCCCCACCAGCGCCAGCACCGCCAGCCCCAGCAGCACTGCGCTCCCCGGCCGCGTGACAAACGCGGTCCAATCGCCCTGGCTGATCGTCAGCGCCTGGCGCATCGCCTGTTCCGCCATCGGCCCCAGGATCATGCCGATCACCACCGGTGCGGTCGGGAAGTCGAAGCGGCGCATGAACATGGCCACAAAGCCGATGCTGTACAGCAGCACCAGGTCCACCACGCTGTTGGAGATCCCGTAGGTGCCGATGGTCGCGAAGACCAGGATGCCCGCGTAGAGCTGCGGCTGCGGAATCTTCAAGATCCGCGCCCACAGCCCCACCAGCGGCAGGTTCAGCACGACCAGCATGATGTTGGCGACATACAGGCTGGCGATCAGCGTCCACACGAGCGCGGATTGCTGCTCGAACAGCATCGGCCCGGGGTTGATGCCGTAGCTCTGGAACGCGCTCAGCATGATCGCCGCTGTCGCGCTGGTCGGCAGCCCCAGCGTCAGCATCGGCACAAGAATGCCCGCCGCCGCGGCGTTGTTCGCGGCTTCCGGCCCGGCCACGCCCTCGATCGCGCCGGTCGTGCCGAACTCATGCACGTGTTCCGGCGCCACCAGCTTGCGCTCGGCGTAGTAGCTCAGCATCGTCGGCATCTCGGTGCCGCCGGCCGGCATGACGCCGAACGGAAAGCCGAGGAAGCTGCCGCGCAGCCAGGGCTTCCAGCTGCGCTTCCAGTCGTCGCGGCTCATCATGATGCTGCCGACCGGCCGCACCACCGCCTGGTTGTCGTGGTGCCGCCAGGCGAGGAACAGCGTCTCCCCCACCGCGAACAGCGCGACGGCCACCAGCACCACGTTCACGCCATCCAGCAGTTCCGGAATGCCGAAGGTCATGCGCGGCTGGCCGCTTTGCAGGTCGATCCCCACCAGCCCCAGCAGCAGCCCGAAGGCCAGGCTGGTCAGCCCGCGCAGCGCCGAACCGCCCAGCACGGCTGAGACGGTGACGAAGCACAGCACCATCAACGAAAAATACTCGGCCGGCCCCAGCTTCAGCGCGAACTCCACCACGACCGGCCCGAGGAAACTGATCCCCAGCGTGCCGATGGTGCCGGCGACGAAGCTGCCGATGGCCGCGGTGGCCAGCGCCGGCCCGGCGCGCCCGTTGCGCGCCATCTTGGCGCCCTCAAGCGCGGTGATGATCGAGCCACTCTCGCCCGGCGTGTTCAGCAGAATCGAGGTGGTCGAGCCGCCATACATCGCGCCGTAGAAGATGCCGCAGAACAGGATGAAAGCGCCGGTCGCCTCCACCTGGAAGGTGATCGGCAGCAGCAGCGCGATGGTCAATGCCGGGCCAATGCCGGGCAGCACGCCGACGGCGGTGCCCAGGAAGCAGCCCAGCAGTGCCCAGCCCAGGTTGCTCAACGTCAAGGCGTGGCTGAAGCCCAGCGACAGGCCGTCGAACGCGTTCATGGCAGCTCCTGCCCCAGCAGCCGGAGGATGCCGCCTTCCAGCAGCCCGGCGCCGATATTCACCCCCAGCAGCATGACGAAGCCGAACCACACCGTCAGCGTCAGCACCAAGGCCAGCACCGCATCCCGCCCCAGCCGGCGCGAGCCGAAGGCCGCCGCCACCAGCACGAACTGCACGCTGGCCGCCAGGCAGAAGCCGAGCGGCACGATCAGCACGATATTGGCCAGCAACCCCGCGACCAGCAGCGCCAGCGCGCGCCAGTTGGTCGGCGGTGCCTCGCGCACTTCCTCCAGTGTGTGGCTCCAGCCGCCGCGCAGCGCCTGCACCACCAGCCCGGCGCCCAGCAATGCCAGCACGGCGGCGACGCCATAAGGCACCGCCTTCGGCCCGACCTGACCATACAGCGGAGAGGCCGGGATCTCGGCGGCCTGCCACAGCGCCAGCCCGCCCAGCGCCAGCACGAAGCCGCCCACCTTCAGGTCGGTGCGGTCAATTCCGGGAGGGTGCATCTCAGGCAAGGCCGATCTCCTTCAGCACCAGCTCGGTCTGCGCCCGGTCGCTGTCCAGGAAGCGCGCGAATTCATCGCCGACCATGAAGGCATCGGCCCAGTCGCGGGTCTTCAGCATCTCGGCCCAGGCTGGCAGCGCATGCAGCTCCGTCATCAGCGCCACCAGTTTTGTGAGTGCCTCCGGCCGCACGCCCGGCGGCGCGAAGACGCCGCGCCAGTTGGTGATGACCACGTCCACGCCGCTTTCCTTCAGCGTCGGGATCGCCGGGTCGCTGCGGGTGGCGCCGGTGGTGGCCAGGGCGCGCATCCGCCCGGCTTTTATCTGTTCGGCAAACTCGGAAAGCCCGGACATCCCCGCACTGACCTGCGCGCCGAGAATGGCCGCCTGGGCCGGCCCGCCGCCGGCGAAGGCGACATAGCTGCCCTGCCGCGCGCTATGCCCCTGGGACTTCAGCACCAGGCCGAGCGCGATGTGGTCGGTGCCGCCAGCGCTGCCGCCGGCGATGCTGGTGCCGCCGGGATTGGCCTTCAGCGCCGCCAGGAATCCGCTGATATCCTTGATCGGGCTGGCCGCGGGCACCACGATCACATCGGCTTCCTCGGTCAGCCGGGCGACGGGGGTGACGTTCTGCAGCCCGACCGGCGTCTTGTTGGTCAGGACGCTGCCGACCATGATCGAACCGCTGACCATCAGCGCATCGCCGCGGCCGCGCTTGGACGCCACGAAGCGGGGCAGCCCCACGGTGCCGCCGGCGCCGCCAATATTCTCGAACTGGAAGGTGCCGACCAGGCCGGCCTGGCGCGAGACCTGCTCGATCGCGCGGCCCAACCCGTCCCAGCCGCCACCGGGGCCGGCCGGGATGAACATGCTCAGGCTGGGGAAGCGCTGTTCCGCCCGCGCGGTGTTGGCCAGCAGCAAGGCGGGGGCGGTGAGCAGCAAGGCGGGGGCAGCGAGCAGCTGGCGGCGGTTGAACATGGTTCCTCCGGGAAGCGGGCGTTGAGGTTCCCTTAACGCTCCGTTCCCGTCGGTGGAAGCCAAACCCGCGGCCAGCCGGGCCGGATGGCCTGCCGGATTCGGCTGCCGCGGGGTGGTCTCCGGCGCCGGTCGCCGCCTCAGGCGTGGATGTCGCGGGCCAGGTCGCCCATGCCACCGATCGACATCAGGTGGGCGTAGATCGCCTCCAGCCAGCCGCGGTCGCGCAGCGTGACCAGCTGTTCGGCGGTCAGCGCCAGCAGCGCGGCACGGTCCACGGCGAAGAAGCCGTCCACGCGCATCGGCTTGTCGCCCTGCTGGAACTGCACCACGGAGGCCTTCAGCAGGCCCATCTCGGCCAGGCCATCGGCCATCGCGCGGGTGCGCAGCATGGCTTCCTCAACCCCTTTGGTGAAGTTGAAGGCGCGGTCGAGCATGGCGGAGGGCTTGCCATCGGCGGTGAACATGTCGTCGCCATCGGTGGCCGAGACATGCGGCGCCTGCGGATCGACGCAGAGCACCAGCTGCTGGCTTTCCGGCGAGACGCGCACCAGGAAGAACGGGTAGCGGCGCAGATAGGCCGGGATGTAGGAGCCTTCGGCCCACTTGCCGTCGGTGTTGATGAAGTGGTTGTGGCCGGCCTGCAGCCCGCAAAGCGCCAGCGGTACGTGCGGCGCCTGGGCGGTGAAGACGATGGGCATGCTGCGACAGGCGGCGGTGAACTCCTCGGCCGCCAGCGGCACGGCGTGCATTTCGGCAGCGAAGGCGAAGCCCGGGTTCTGCAGCTTCAGCTTGCCATGACGCTCGGGCGTCAGCGGCTCCAGGCCCTTGTAGAGCGGGGGGAGGTTGGGGGCGGCGACGGTGGCGGCCTGATCAGACATGGTACTGGCTCCCTGGGCCACGCGGCGACCGTGCCGAGTGGATGCTTTCGATTTGAACCCGTCGCGCGTTTCCACGTGGAAGGCAACACTTGTGCAAGTCGCGCCGACGTATTGTCATAGCACGGCCAGCAACCCC
>CANBNK010000017.1 GCA_947371015.1 Acetobacteraceae bacterium
GGAAGCCCCGCGCGCCACACTGATGAACCCGGACCAGGCGATGCGCGGCATCTCCAACTACCCGACCCCTGCCGCCCTGTCCGAACCCACCCAGCGCCGCGGCACCGGTGGCCCGTTCGTGCCGGCACCGATTGAGGCCGAGCCGCGGGTGCCGGCGCCGCAGAGCGCCCTGCCGTCGCTGGCGCCGTTGCCCGCCGCCGCCAGCCAGCCAGGCGCGCCGATCCAGACCCCGAGGGGCACGATCGTGCCCTCCACCACGGTCGGCAACACCTCTACCTTCAACACGCCGGGAGGCGCCGGCGGCACCATCACGCGGGATGGCAACACCGCCATCATCAGCCGCCCGGGTGAGCCGCCGCAGATCGTGCAAACCCCACGGTGAACATCCTCTACTTCGCCTGGGTCCGGCAAAAGATCGGCCGGGCCGGGGAGGAGGTGTCACCGCCGCCCGAGGTGACGACGGTCGCCGCGCTGGTGGACTGGCTGGCGGCGCAAAGCCCCGGCCATGCCGACGCCTTCGCCAACCGCCGCACCATCCGCTGCGCGGTGAACCAGGAATTCGCCACGCCCGACCAAGTGGTGAAGCCCGGCGACGAGATCGCCTTCTTCCCGCCCGTCACCGGAGGCTAGGCGATGGCCACCGTGCGCGTGCAGCAGGCGCCGTTCGACCTGGGGGCCGAAGCTGCCCTATTGGCCGCCGGCCGCACCGATATCGGCGGCATGGCCAGCTTCGTCGGCCTGTGCCGCGCCGATGATGGGCTGGCGGCGCTGACACTGGAACACTACCCGGGCATGACCGAACGGGCGATCCAGGCGATCGCCGCCCAGGCCGAGGCGCGCTGGCCGCTGACCGGCTGCACCGTCATCCACCGTGTCGGCCGCCTGCCGCCGGGCGAACAGATCGTGCTGGTGCTGACCGCGTCGTCGCATCGCGCTGCCGCGCTGGAAAGCTGCGCCTTCCTGATCGACTGGCTGAAGACCCGTGCGCCGTTCTGGAAGCGCGAGGAATTCGCCGATGGTCGCGAGCGTTGGGTCGAGGCCAAGGCCGAGGATGATGCCGCCGCCTCCCGCTGGGACGCCCCCGCGCCCCTGCGTGATGACCATTGACCCGTCTCGCCCGCATCGAACTGGCCTGCCGCGACACCCGTCGCCTCGCCGAGTTTTACGCCCGGGTGCTGGAGCAGCCGCCCACCGGTGGCTACGGCAGCCCGCGCTTCCGGCTGGAAGGCGTGGAACTGGTCCTGCGCACCCGCGGTGACGCGCTGTTCCCGCTGAGCAGCGGCGCTGGCACGCTGCTGGCCTTCGCCCTGCCCGAAAGCGACCTGGAAACCTGGCATCGCCGCCTGGTAACCGCGCGCATTCCGGTGCTGGAAGCCCCCGGCCATGCCGGTGGCCCCCCCCGCCACCTGCGCCTGGCCGACCCCGAGGGCAATGTGGTGGAGTTCTTCGCCGCGCCATGATCCGGCCCACTCCGTCGCGCCGGCGGCAGCCCACACCGGCGTCGGACATGGCCTCGGACCTGACCGCATCGCCCACGCCGGCTGAACGCCCGCGCCGGCGCGTCTGCTGGGCCGCCATCCTGGCCGGCGGCCTGCTGCTGATCTGGCCGGCCTGGCTGCTGAACGGCTATCCGCTGCTGTTCAGCGATACCGGCGCCTTCCTGCACCAGACGCTCGGCCCGCTGATGATCTGGGACAAGCCCTGGGTCTATGGCCCGATGCTGGCGCTGTTCCACTGGCAGCTGACGCTGTGGCTGCCGGCGCTGGCGCAGGGCATCGCGCTGTCCTGGTTGCTCTGGCTGACGCAGCGCGCCGCGCGCGGCAGCGTGACGCCGCGTGGCCACCTGCTGCTGCTGGCCGGGCTGGCGGCGCTGACCGCGGCGCCATGGTTCGCCGCGCTGCTGATGCCCGACATTCTGGCGCCGATGGTGGTGCTGGCGCTGTGGCTGCTCGCCGGCCCCAGCCTGTCCCGCGCCGAGGCGATTGGGCTGGGCGTGCTGGCGACGCTCGGCATTGCCGCCCACCTGTCCCATTTGCCACTGGCCCTGGCGCTGGTGGTGCTGCTGTTCGTGCTGCGTCGCGGCCAGCCCCGCCGCTGGCGCCCGGCATTGCCGCTGGCCGCCGCGCTGGCGTTGCTGCTGGCCACCAACCTGGTCGGCCATGGCCGCCTCGCGCTCTCGCCGCATGGCGACAGCTTCCTGCTCGCCCGGTTGCAGGCGGATGGCCCGGCGGCGCGCACCATCAAGGCCGCCTGCCCCGAGGCCGGCTGGTATCTCTGCGCCTTCGCCTGGCGCCTGCCGATGGACAGCGACGCCTTCCTCTGGGAGCCGAACAGCCCGGTGAACCGCGACATCGAGGGCCGCGACCGTTTCCTCGGCGGCGCCCTGCTGGCGCCCGAAGCCGGCGAGATCATCGGCGAAACCCTGCTGCGGGAACCCTTCGGCGTACTCGGCGCCATGCTTGGCAATGCCTGGCGCCAACTGTTCCTGGCCCGGGTCGGCGATGCGCTGGTGGCGGACCACCTGGCCGCCAATGTCGCCCCCCGCCTGCGCGAAGGCTTCCCGCGCGGCGAAGTGGCGAGCTACGCCGCGGCGGCCCAGGCGCAGGGAGCGTTGCCCGCGCTGGCCGCGCCGTGGCTGGCGCCACATCGGCTGGTGCTGGTGCTGGGCGGCCTCGGCGCGCTGCTGGCCTGGCGCCGCGCCGCCGCCTGGGGCGACCGCGAGCGGCTGGCCCTGGTGCTCTGCGTGCTGGTCGGCGTCACCGTCAACGCCGCGGCCACCGGCGCGCTGTCAGGCCCGCACCATCGCTACCAGGCGCGCATCGCCTGGCTGATGCCGCTGGCGGCGGTGCTGGGCATGCGCCGCCCCCGCCCCGGCCGCCCGTCCAGCTATGACGACTACGGCGTGGCCGCGCCGGAACAGGCCGACATCGCGCGGAAGCCGTGGCTGCGGCTGGTCGGCCGCGGGTAGAGCTTGATCCACGCAGGCGGAATCGCCGTAGCGGTCGATCAATCTCTCGAGCATTGGCTACCGGATGATCCATCAAAGTGGATCACGCTGTAGCGACGCCTGGCGCCGCTTCGTCCCAGGCCGAAGCCTCCGCCCGGCGCCTGCGGCTAGCTTGCAGACCACAGATAAACCGCGCCGGCGATTCCGCCTGCGTCGTTCAGGCCCTAGGCTGCCGCCATGCTCGACTCGTCCCTTCTGCCGCAGGCCTTGATCGTCGCCGGCATCTTCCTGCTCGGTGGCTTCGTGAAGGGGGTGGTCGGCTTCGGCCTGCCGACCATCACCCTTGGGCTGCTGGCGCTGACCCGGCCGCTGCCGGAGGCGATGGCCCTGGCGGTGGCGCCGACGCTGGCGACCAATATCTGGCAGGGCCTGGCCGGCGGCCAGTTGCGCGCCACCTTCCTGCGGCTGCGCGGCTTCCTGCTGCTGTCGGGCGTCGGCACACTGGCGGTCTCCGGCCTGCTGGCGCGGTCCGATGCGCGGCTGCTGGCCGGGCTGCTCGGCATCCTCGTCGTGGCTTCGTCCCTGCTGTCGCTGCTCGGGCCGCGCTGGCCGCAGCCTTCGGCCGAGCGCGAGCGCTGGCTGTCGCCGGTGATGGGGCTGCTCTCCGGCATCGCCAATGGCCTGACCGGCAGCTACATGATGCCGGCGGCGCCCTGGCTCTCCGCCATCCGCCTGCCGCCGGACCAGTTCGTCCAGGGCTTCGGCCTCGGTGCCACCCTGGTCACCGCCACCCTGGCGCTGGGGCTGGCCGGCCAGGGCATGATCAGCACGGAGCTCGGCCTTGGCGGGCTGGCGGTGCTGGCGCCGACCTTCCTGGGCCTCTGGCTCGGCCGCCTGGTGCGGGCGGCACTGGCGGAAAAGTGGTTTCGCCAGGCGGTGCAGGCCTTCCTGCTGCTGATCGGCCTGCAACTGGTCATCCGCGGCCTGTTCTGACCGCTAGCGCTGCCAGCCGGCGCGGGGCTTTCAATGATTCCCCTGCGTCGGAATAGCCGATAATCTCGGCCGGTCGGCCGCGGCTGCTTGCGGCCCCAGGAACCAGCGATGACCGATTCCGCCCCCCCGCTGCTGAAGGTGCCGAACTACTTCCTGCCCCCGCCGCCGCAGCAGGAGATTTTCCGCCGCCTGTCGCTGCGGCTGCACACCGATGACGGCATGTTCAGCGCCGGCAACGTGCATCACTATCTCTATGTCGGCTTGTCCGCCCTGAACATGATGCAGGTGGCCATGCAGATCGCCGACCGGCGCAGCGCCACCAACATCCTGGATTTCGGCGCCGGCGCCGGGCGGGTGATGCGCTGGATGCGTGCCGCCTGGCCCGAGGCGACGATCACCGCCGCCGAAATCCGCGAGGACGACCTGGCCTTCTGCGCCGACGCCTTCGGCGCCCGCACCTGGAACCCCGGCATCGACTTCGACAACATGGCCGCGCCGGGCAGCTACGACCTGATCTGGGTCGGCTCGGTCCTGACCCACCTGCCGGCCGACCGCGCCCGCCAGTTGCTGCGCCTGGTGCTGCAATGGACGCGCAAGCACGGCCTGGCGCTGCTCAGCTTCCACGGCCGCCACGCCTTCAGCCGCAGGCCGGCCACCTACATCGCCGGCTCCGCCAACGTCGCGCAGATCGAGGCCGACTACGCCGCCACCGGCTTCGGCTATGCCGACTACCAGGGCATGTACGGCTATGGCGTGTCGTTCTGCACGCCGGAATGGATCGTCGCCGAGGTGCAGAAGATGCCGGATTGCCGCCTGGTCTGCCTCAGCGAGCGCAGTTGGGACGGCCATCACGACGTGATCGCGCTGGAACGGCTTTGAGGCAGCGATGCTGCTGCACCATTGGGCCGGTTTGTGTCATTTATCCTGCATGACGCGCCGCGGCCCGGGCCTCACCGGACCGGGGCGCCCGGCGATACAGGGAAAAGCGAGCCATTGATGCCGAATGACAAGGCAGGCGGAGCAGCGGGCGTGGCGGCGTTGCTGCCGGAACACCCCGCCGCCGAACGCGCGCCCGATGCGAGGCAGGGTCACATGCCGCCCCGACCCAGCACGGAAATCCCGCCCGCCGCACCGGTCGGCGCCGGCCGCAACCTGCTGTTCCTGCGTGAGGAGGAACTGCGCCTGGCGCAGGACCTGCTGTTCTTCGGCTATCGCGACTTCACCGGCGGCGCCGACCGCATCCTGGAGGAGCTCGGCATGGGCCGCGCCCACCACCGGGTGCTGCACTTCGTCGGCCGCCGCCCCGGCATCACGGTAGGGGAGTTGCTGGCGATCCTGTCGATCACCAAGCAGTCGCTCGGCCGGGTGCTGACGCCGCTGGTGGAGGAAGGCTACGTCACCCAGGCGCCCGGCCGCAGCGACCGGCGCCAGCGCCTGCTGACCCTGGCGCCCAAGGGGCTGGCGCTGGAACAGCGGCTGTTCGACCGCCAGCGCGAACACGTCATGCGGGCCTATCGTGAGGCCGGGCCGGTGGCGGTGGACGGCTTCCGCAAGGTGATGCGCGGGCTGATGGGCACCGAGGCGCGCGGCCAGCTGGAACGGCTGGAACGCCCGGATGGCGACCGCCCGGCCGGCCGCCTCGCGCGGCTTGGCTGAACGGAGGGACGGGCCGATGCCGGGCGAAACCCACGAACAACCGCACCTGCTGGTGGTGGACGACGACGCCCGCCTGCGCGGCCTGCTGCAACGCTTCCTGGCCGAGCAGGGGTTCCGCATCTCGGTCGCGGCCGATGCCGCCGCCGCGCGCCAGGCGCTGGCCGCCATGAGCTTCGACCTGCTGGTGCTGGACGTGATGATGCCCGGCGAAAGCGGGCTGGAGCTGGTCGCCAGCCTGCGCGAGGCCGGCAAGACCGTGCCGGTGCTGATGCTGACCGCCCGCGGCGAGCCGGATGACCGGGTCGCGGGCCTCGAAGCCGGCGTGGACGACTACCTGGCCAAGCCGTTCGACCCGCGCGAGCTGGCGCTGCGCATCCGCACCGTGCTGCGCCGCGCCATGCCGCCTGCCGCCGCCCAGGCGATATTGCCGGTGCAGCTCGGCGGCAGCTGGTTCGACCCCGAGCGCAGCGAACTCCGCACGCCCGAAGGCATCGTGCGCCTGACCGGCGGGGAGGCCAGCCTGCTGACCGCCCTGGCTAAGCGCCCCGGCGACGTCCTGAGCCGCGAGGAGATCGCCGCCGCGCTGGGCACGCCGGACGCCGGCGAACGCGCGGTGGATGTGCAGGTGACGCGCCTGCGCCGCAAGATCGAGCCGGACCCGCGCGAGCCGCGCTTCCTGCATACCGTGCGCCACCGCGGCTACGTGCTGCGGCCCGGACCATGACGGCCCGGCGCGGCACGCAGCGGTGACCGTCTCCTCCGGCGCCGCGGCGCAGCGCGCCGGCAAGCTGCTGTCCCGCGCCATCCGCTTCCTGCTGCCGCGTGGCATGCTCGGCCGCTCGCTGCTGATGATCCTGGTGCCGCTGGTGGTGGTGCAACTGGTCGCGCTGCAAATATTCTACGGCGCACATCTGGACGTCATCAGCCGCCGCCTGGCCGCCGGGGTCGCCGGCGAGGTCGCCATGCTGGCCGAGCTGATGCTGCGCGAACCCGAGGAACGCCGCGGCTGGATTGCGCGCGAGGCAGCCTGGCGGCTGGACCTGGTCATGGCCTTCCAGCCCGGCGCGCATATGCAGGTGGTGCGCCGCCCCGAATCCATGCCGCTGCTGCCGCTGGAGGAGGATCTGGACCACGCGCTGGAGGAGCGCCTGTCGCTGCCCTTCGATACCGACTGGCTGGGTGAGCCGCGCAGCGTGGTCATCCGCGTGCAGATGCCGGACGGCGTGCTGATGGTCGAGGTTGCCCGCAAGCGGTTGTTCACCGCCACCATCTACCTCTTCGTCGTCTGGCTGGTCGGGTCGGCGCTGCTGCTGGCCGCGGTTTCCGTGGTGTTCCTGCGCAACCAGGTACGCGCCATCCGCCGCCTTTCCGGCGCGGCCGAGGCCTTCGGGCTGGGCCGCGACATCGGCAGCATCAAGCCCGAGGGCGCCACCGAAATCCGCCAGGCCGCCGTCGCCTTCAACCGCATGCAGGACCGGGTGCGCCGCTTCGTCAGCCAGCGCACGGAGATGCTGGCCGGCATCAGCCACGACCTGCGCACGCCGATGACGCGGCTGAACCTGGGCCTGGCCATGCTGCCGCGCCAGCCGGAGACCGAGGAGGACATCGCCGCGCTGAACCAGGACCTGGCGGAGATGGAGCGGTTGATCGCCGCCTACCTGTCCTTCGCCCGGGGCGAAGGCACCGAGCAGGTGCAACCGGCCGACCTGGTGGAACTGGTGCAGGATATCGCCGGCAAGGCCCGCCGCGCCGGCGGCAAGGTGGCGGTCAGCGCCCCCGAGAGCCTGACCCTGCCGCTGCGGCCCGACGCCATCCGCCGCTGCCTGGGCAACCTGCTGGACAATGCCCGCCGCCACGCCAGCGAGGTGGCGCTGACGGTGGAGTTCCTGCATCGCCACGCCCCCGAAAGCGACGACCGGAACGCCGGCTGGGCGGTGGTCTCGGTGGATGACGACGGCCCCGGCATTCCCCCGGCACAGCGCGAGCAGGCATTCCGCGCCTTCGCCACCAGCCGGGCCGACGGCTCCGGCCTCGGCCTGGCCATCGCGCGCGATATCGTGCGGGCGCATGGCGGCGACATTGTGCTGGAGGACAGCCCGCTGGGCGGGTTGCGCGCGCGGCTGCGGCTGCCGGTGTAGAGCGCCGCGCCGCCGCTTCAGCCCAGGCGGCGCGCCGGCACGCCGCCCACCGTGGCACCCGCCGGTACTTCCTGGGTCACCGCCGCGCCGGCGCCCACCACGGCATCGGCGCCGATGACCGCGCCGACCACGCAGCAGCTCCCGGCCCCCAGCAGCGCACGCGCGCCCACCGTGACATGGCCGGGCAGCACCGCCCCAGGCGCCACATGGGCGCCCACGCCGATATCGGCGTCGTGCTCGACGATGCAGCCGCTGTTCAGGATGGCAAAGTCGCCGACCCGCGCGCTGGCGCCCAGCACCACCCGGGGCAGCACCACCACGCCCTGCCCCAGGCTGGCGCTGCCGGCCAGTATCGCGCTGGGGTGGACCAGGGTGGGAAAGCCGAAGCCCAGGGCCCGTAGCCGCGCCGCCGCCGCCAGCCGGGCGCCGTTGTGACCAATGGCCACCACCGCCTTCCGCACGCCGGCCGTCCATAGCCGGGGCAGCACCGACTCATCGCCCAGCACTGGCACGCCCAGCACCGGCCCGGCCGGCGGGTTGCCATCGACCAGGCCAGCCAGGTCCCAGCCGCCCAGCGCGCGCAGCAACTCCACCAGCGTGCGGCCGTGGCCGCCGGCGCCCAGGATGACCAGAGCCGACATTCACCCTCCTCCGGGTTTCGCGGCGGGGGTATAACCTGTTTCGTCCATGTCAGAACCTCTCCACCGCCGCGGCCTGCTGGCTGCCCCCTTCGCCCTCCCGCTGGTGCTGCCACGGCCTGCGCTGGCGCAGACGCCGCGTGGGCCCGCGCCCACGGCACTGTCGGTCGCCCCCCCCTCAGCACCCCTGGTGGCTCCCCTGGTGGCTCCCCTGGGCGCACCCTGGCGCGGCGTCAACATGTCGCAGGTGGAAAGCCACCCCTTTGGCGGCCCCGACGCCCGGCTTTCGCTGCGCCGTGCCGCCGCCAGCGGCGTCGATGCGGTCGCCATCGTGCCCTTCCTCTGGCAGTCCGGCAGCACCAGCCCGGATGTCAGCCTGGGCAGCGACATGTCGGCCGAGCAACTGCGGGAGGGCATCCGCCAGGCGCGGGAGCTGGGCCTGCGCGTGCTGGTCAAGCCGCACCTCTGGGTGCAAGGCGGCCAGCCCGGCCAGATCATGCTGCCCAACGCCGAAGCATGGCGCCGCTGGTTCGCCAGCTACACCAACGCGCTGTTGCAGGTGGCCAAGGTGGCGCAGGAGGCAGGGGCGGAGGCCTTCTCCATCGGCTCCGGCCTGTCGCGCAGCTTGGCGCGGGCGGAATGGCGCGGCGTGGTCGGGTCGGTGCGTGGGGTGTTCCGCGGCAAGCTGATCCAGGTGGTGGACAGCACCGAGATGGCCGACCAAGTGCAGCACTGGGACCAGCTGGATGCCATCGGCCTGAAGCTGTACCCCGCGCTGGGCCGTGACGACGGCCCCGAGGAATGGGCCCCCGTACTGCGGCGCGAGGCCGACCGGATCGACCGCCTGGCCGCCCGCTGGCGCCGCCGGGTCTGGGTGGCCGAGGTTGGCCTGCGCAGCGCCGCCGGCGCCGCCGCGCGCCCCTGGGAAGTGGTGGAGGACCGCCGCACCCAGCCCGACCCGCGGGTGCAGGCGGAAGTGCTGGCCCGTTGGCTGCACGCGCTGGACCGGCCGAGCGTGGAAGCGGTGCTGATCTGGCGCTGGTTCACCGACCCGTTGCGCGGCGGCCCGCAGGACAGCGACTTCACCGTGCAGAACAAGCTGGCCGAAGGCGTGATGCTGGGCGCCTGGGCGCGCTGATCGGCAGACGCCGATCAGCTTGCGTAGGACCGGCGATTCACGCCCTTCGGCGCCAGCGCCTCGGACGACCGCGGTCGGGCTTCAACTTGGCCGCGCCAGCCCGGCCCGCTTCAGGATATCGCCCCACATCGCCGTCTCGGCCCTGATCTGGGCGGCGAATTCGGCGGGCGTATTGGCCGCGGCCACGCTGCCAAACCCGGCCATGCGGCGCTGGATATCCGGGTCCGCCACCATGCGCCGCGCCGTCTCCGACAGCTTCTCCACCACCGGGCGCGGCGTGGCGGCCGGCGCGAACAGCGCATTCCAGCTGACCACGTCGAAGCCGGCGAAGCCCAGCTCCTGCATCGTCGGCACGTCCGGCATCTGTGCGCTGCGCTGGGCAGTGGAAACCGCGAAGGCGCGCGCCACGCCGCCCTGCACCAGCGGCAGCGCGTCCGACATGTTGGCGAACATCAGGTCGATATCGCCCGAGGTCAGCGACTGCGCCGCCTGCGACCCGCTGCGGAACGGCACATGGGTGAACTTGGCCGCCGCCAGCACCTCCAGCACCAGCATGGAGACATGCATCAGTCCGCCGATGCCGGAGGAGCCACAGGTCAGCCGCTCCGGCGCCGCCTTGGCCGCGGCCACCACATCCTGGGTGCTGCCGAAGGGCAGCGCCTTACGCCCCAGCAGCACCAGCGCGTTGGTCGAGAGCAGCGAGACCGGCGCCAAATCCACCTGCGGGTCGTAGGGCAGCCGTTCCAGCGCCGGCGCCACGCTGATGCTGCCGATACTGCCGACCAGAAACAGCGAGCCATCCGGCGCCGCCTTGGCCACCGCGTCGCTGCCGACGATGCCGCCCGCGCCGCCCCGATTCTCCACCACCACGGAAACGCCCAGCGCCTGCGTCATCCACTGCGCCGAAAGTCGGCCGACCAGGTCCGTGTTGCCGCCGGGCGCGAAGGGCACCAGGAAGCGCACCGTGCGGTCCGGCCAGTTCTGCGCGCGGGCCGGCGCCGCCAGGCCAAGCAGTGGGGCGGCAAGCAGGGCGCGGCGCTTGATCATGGCATCACTCCATCAGGCTGCGGTCGATCACGTCCCGGTCGAAGCAAAGCCTGTGCCGCTCGATCTCCACCTGCTTGAAGGCGACGCGGGTGAAGCGCTCGCGCTCCTCCGGCGGCACCGTCGCGTCGATGCCCAGCTTGGCGCGGATGCCGTTGCGCCCGGCGCGAACATACTCGTGCCCGCGCGCCTCGGGGATGACGATGAGGTCGCGCGACGCTTCCATGCGCGTGGCCAGCGCGTACTCCACGTCGTTCCAATCGCGGATGTCGATATCGTCATCCACGACGATGACCAGGTCCAGATCCTTCAGCGCGGCGAAGGCGGCCAGCATGGCGTTGCGCTGCAAACCCTCATGCGTCGGCAGCGTCTTCTTCACCTGGATGATCGCGTGGAAGCGGTGCAGCCCGCCCGCGGTCATGTCGGCATCCACCACGATTGGGACCGCCGGCTGCACCGCCTTCAGCAGGCTGGCCTCCAGCACATACTTCCGCAGCATCACCGTCTCGCGCCCATAGCCGTTGATGGCGGGGTAGATCGGCTTGCGGCGATGCGTGACGGCGGAGACCACGATGACCGGCGCCGGTGCGGCCGGCGCGGCGAAGCCAACGAACTCGCCGAACGGCCCTTCGCTGATCGTCTCGCTCGGCTGGATGAAGCCCTCGATGACGATCTCGGTTTCCGCCGGCACCGGCAGCGGCACGGTGATGCCCTGGGTGATCGGCAACGCCCGGCCGGAAAGCCCCCCGGCCACGGCCAGCTCGTCCATGTTTTCTGGTAGTTGGCTGCCCATGGTGGCGGCGGTGTACTGCAACGCAATGTCGGTGCCGAGGCAGATCGCGATCGGCAGCGCCTGGCCCAGCTTCTGCGCGCGTTCAAACGCCAGGCGCAGGTGCCGGCCATAGTCCAGCTTGATGCCGAGGCGGTCCGGCCCGACCACCTGCAAGCGGTGGTAGCTGGCATTGCAGACGCCACTGTCGGGGTCGCGGCAGATCACCACGCCGGCGGTGATGAAGCGCCCGCCATCGCCCGGCGCATGGCGCAGCACCGGCAGCAACTTGCCAAGGTCGAACCCGGTCTTCAGCACTACCTGCTGGCAGGGCGCATGCGAGACTTCGACAGGCTCAATCGGCCCACCCAAGGCGCGGGTGATGAAGCTGCGCAGCACGCGGAAATCGGTGCCGAAGGCGGCTTCCACATTCTCCCGGCAGCACAGCAGGTTGCCGACAATCGGCAGGTCGTGGCCCTCGATGTCGTTGAACAGCAGCGCCGGCCCGCCATCCAGCTGCTTCATCATGCTGGCGATCTCGAACTCGGTGGAGACCTGGCCCGTCACCGCCTGCAGCCGCTGCGCGTCCTGCATGCGGCGCAACGCCGCGCGGAAGCGCGTGTCCAGCACCAACTCGTTGCTCATGGCTGTTTCCCCAGGCCCTGCCAGCGGCGCACCGTGCCGGCATCGATATCGAACAGGTCCAGCACCCGGCCGAGCGTATGGTCCACCATCTCCGCCAGGCTGGCGGGCTTGGCGTAGAAGGCCGGCACCGGCGGATAGACCACCGCGCCCATCTCCGTCACCTGCGCCATGTTGCGGATATGGCCGAGGTGCAGCGGCGTCTCGCGCAGCATCAGCACCAGGCGGCGGCGTTCCTTCAGCACCACATCGGCGGAGCGAGACAGCAGGTTTGGCGTCACGCCGGTGGCAATCTCGGCCAGCGTCTTCACGCTGCACGGCGCCACCACCATGCCCAGCGTGCGGAAGCTGCCCGACGAACAGGCATCGGCCAGGTCGCCATGCGCGTGCACCACATCGGCCAGCGCCTCCACCTGCTTCACGCTGTAGTCGGTCTCTGTCGCCAGCGTGATCCGCGCGGTCTGCGACATGATCAGATGAGTCTCGACCCCGCTGCCCTTCAGCAACTCCAGCAGCCGCACGCCATAGATGGCCCCGGACGCCCCGGAAATGCCGACGATCAAACGCTGTGACATCGAAGTTCCTATCGAGCGGGTGGCGCGGCGCTCAGCAGTCGCGCTCAGAAGCAGGCGGCGAAGGGCAGCACGTCCACGGTATCGCCGGGCGCCACCGCCGTCACCTCCTCGCCCAACTCGGCGAAGGCGTCGCATTCGGTCAGGCTGGTCAGCAGCCCGGCGCCCTCGCGTTCGAATTTCTCTGCGAGCGGCAGCGGCGCACCTGGCGCCAGCCGCACCCGCACATATTCCCGCCGCCCCGCCTTCTTGCGATAGCTGAACGCCGCCTGCGCCGGAAACCGCGGCAGCGTCTCGGCCTCCGCGCCGGCCAGCCGCAGGATCAACGGCCGCGCCAGATGCAGGAAGGTGACCACCGCCGCCACCGGATTGCCCGGCAGCCCCAGCACCGGGGTGCCGCCGATAACCCCCATTGCCGCGGGGCGCCCGGGCTTCACCGCCAGCCGCCAGAATACCAGGCTGCCGCCCTGCTGGATGGCGCTGCGGACGTGGTCTTCCTCGCCCGTGGAAACCCCGCCGCTGGTCAGCAGCAGGTCATGCGCGCCAGCCGCCGCCGCCAGCGCCTGCGTGGTTGCGGCAGCATTGTCGGGCAGGATGCCCAAGTCCCTCGCCGCAACCGGCAGCCCGCCCAGCAGCGCCAGCAGGGTGAACCTGTTGCTGTCATAGGTCTGCGCCGGCCCCAGCGTGGTGCCCGGCGAGGCCAACTCATCCCCAGTGGAAAACACGCCGACGCGCACCAGCGGCCGCACTGCCAGTGTCGCGTTGCCCAGCGCCGCCGCCAGTCCGATCTGCGGCGCGTGCAGCCGCGTTCCCTCGGCCAGCGCCACGGCGCCCAGCGCCACATCCTCGCCGGCCGGGCGGGCATTGGCGCCGGGCTTCAGGCCAGGCGGCACCAGCACCGCGCCATCGGCCTCACGCGCGTCTTCCTGCATCAGCACGCTGTCAGCGCCGCGCGGCATCGGTGCACCGGTAAAAATCCGCATTGCGGCGCCGGCCGGCAGCGCGCCACCGCCATGCCCGGCGGCGATGCGCCCCGCCAGCACCAGCGCCGTCTCGCCAGCACCCAGGTCGGCGTGGCGGAAGGCGTAGCCATCCACCGCCGCGTTGAAGAAGGGCGGCAGCGCCACGCCAGCCCGCAATGCCTCGGCCAGAACCCGGCCGCGCGCCGCGTGCAGCGGCACCGTCTCGGCGCCTGCCAGCGGCGGCACTCGCGCGGCGATCAGCGCCTCGGCCTGCTCGACACTCAGCAGGGCGCCACCGAAGGCGAAGCAGTCGTCGGTCAGCTGCGCCATGGCGCAACCTCCACCGCGTGGCGCAGCGCCAATGCGGCCACCGCGGCGGCATCGTCCAGCGCGACCCAGGCCACGCCAGCCGGTGGCGCAACATCGCTGGCCACGCCGACAATCGCGGGGTCTTCCGGATGCAGCCAGGGCTTGCCGTTGGCGCTGCGATGCACCTCCAGCTTCGGGTGCCCGTCGCGCTTGAAGCCCTCGATGATCACGAGATCGACCGGCGCCAATTGCGACAGCAGGAAGCCGAGGGGCGGCTCCGGCTGCGCGCGCAACTCCGTCATCAACGCCCAGCGCTGGCCGGACGAGACAAGCACCTGCTCGGCGCCGGCCTCGCGGTGCTGCCAGCTATCCTTGCCCGGCGTGTCGATATCGAACCGGTGATGCGCATGCTTGATGGTGGAAACGCGGACCCCGTGCGCCGTCAGGCAGGGGATCAGCCGGGTCAGCAGCGTGGTCTTGCCGGCCCCGCTCCAACCCGCGAGGCCGATCATCCGCATCGGACGCGCCTGGTCAGTCCGCGCCGGCGGTCTTGGCGCCCGGTTCGATCACGGTGCGCGCCTTGGCTAGTTCCTGGTCCACCCAAAGGCTGTGGTGCTCCTTGGCCCAATTGTAGTCCACCTGGCCGGTGGTCATCGCGTCAACCGCGCCTTCCATCCCGACCGAACCGATGTAGATATGCGCCAGGATAGCCGCAATCATCAGCATGGCCAGCACGCCGTGAATCATGTGCGCCAACTGCTGGCCGGCGATGTCGGTGACGACGAACGGGAAGACCAGGACATAGCCGGTGATGGCCACGGCAGCCCCGCCCAGCACCGTGATCCAGAACACGCCCTTCTGCCCGGCGTTGAAACGCCCGGCCTGCGGATGCGAGTTGTTGAGGAAACCGCCGCCGGCCTTCAGCCATTCCAGGTCCAGCGCGTTGGGGATGTTGTCCTTCACCCACAGCAGGAACATCACCACCAGCCCCAGCACGAAGGGGAAGCTGAGGAAGTTGTGCGCCACCTTGCCCCACATGCTCAGCGTGGTGAACGCCTCCGGCCCCAGCGTCGGCAAGATGATGTAGCGGCCAAAGGTCAGGTTCAGCCCGCTCAGCATCAGCACGATGAAGCTGCTGGCGACCATCCAATGGTTGGTCCGCTCCAGCAGGTTAAAGCGCGTCAGCGTGCGCCCAGCCGGGCCGGCGGCGATACGGATGCGCCCCTTGATCATGTAGAACAGCCACAGCAGCGCCAGCACGCCAAGCACCGCCACCGCACCCACGGTGTAGAGCGTGCGGTTGTGGAACTGGCGCCAGGCCTGCCCTTCCGGCTGCACCAGGTTGCCCGACTTGGTATCGGGGATACTGACGCGGCCACTGATGGTGCCGCCCTGCAGCGCGCGTTGCAGTTCCAGTTCCTCGGCCGAGGTCTGGTCCCGCGCGGTGAACGGCACGGTGTTCTGCGCAACAGCCGGCACCGTGATCAGCAGCGCCAGGGTGAGGAGAAGCGCGCGCATCACGCCTGCACCCCTTCCTTGTAGGCGGTACGCCAGCCCCAGGCGCCGCTGCCGTAGCCGCGCTTGGTCACCCGTTCGCGGTAGATGCTGGCAATGATGTCGCCATCGCCGGCCAGCAGCGCCTTGGTGCTGCACATTTCGGCGCAGAGCGGCAGCTTGCCCTCGGCGATGCGGTTGGCGCCGTACTGGATGTACTCGGCGGCGCTGTTGTCGGCCTGCGGGCCGCCGGCGCAATAGGTGCACTTGTCCATCTTGCCGCGGCCGCCGAAGTTGCCGACGCGCGGATACTGCGGCGCGCCGAACGGGCAGGCGTAGAAGCAATAGCCGCAGCCGATGCACAGGTCCTTGTCGTGCAGCACGATGGCGTCGGCCGTGGTGTAGAAACAGTTCACCGGGCAGACCGCCGCGCAGGGCGCGTCGGTGCAGTGCATGCACGCCATGGAGATGCTGCGCTCGCCGGGCTTGCCGTCGTTCAGCGTCACCACACGGCGGCGGTTGATGCCCCAGGGCACCTCGTGTTCGTTCTTGCAGGCGGTGACGCAGGCGTTGCATTCGATGCAACGGTCCGCGTCGCAGAGGAACTTCATGCGAGCCATTGTGTCAGTCCTCCCCTTACGCCGCGCGAATCTGGCAAAGCGTGCACTTGGTTTCCTGCATGTAGGTCACCGGGTCATAGCCGTAGGTGGTGATGCTGTTGACGCTTTCGCCCAACACCACCGGGTCAGTCCCGGCCGGATAGTATTTGCGGCGATCCTCGCCCTGCCACCAGCCACCGAAGTGGAAGGGCATCCAGGCCACGCCGGCGGCGACACGCTCGGTCACCAGCGCCTTCATCTTGGCCTTGCTCTGGTTCTCGGGGCCCATCACCCAGACCCAGCTACCGTCCTTGATGTTGCGCGCAGCGGCATCGGCCGGGTTGATCTCGACGAACATGTCCTGCTGCAATTCGGCCAGCCACTTGTTCGACCGGGTCTCCTCGCCACCGCCCTCGTACTCCACCAGGCGGCCAGAGCTGAGGATGATCGGGAAGTCCTTGACCACCGTAGTGCTGCGGTTCTGCACCGAAACGCCCAGATGCGGCATGCGAAAGCCACGGCGGTCCGGCAGGGTCGGGTACTTGGCGATCAGGTCGGTGCGAGATGTATAGATCGGCTCGCGGTGCACCGGCACCGGGTCCGGCAGGTTCCACGCATTGGCACGGGCCTTGGCGTTGCCGTAGGGCACGCAGCCATGCTCCATCACCACACGCTGGATGCCGCCCGACAGATCATTCGCCCAGCTCGCGCGGTCGATGTTCGGGCCGAAGTGGAACTCGATGCTGGCACGCTCGCGCTCGGTCAGCTCCTCCAGCCAGCCGAGGCGCTTCAGCACCGCCACGGTGAACTCGGGGTAGCCGTCCTGGATCTCGCTGCCCTTGGAATAGCTGCCCTCAGCCAGCAGGGTCTGGCCGTTGCGCTCCACGCCGAAGCGGGCGCGGAAGGTGCCGCCGCCTTCCTTCACGTGCAGGTTGGTATTGTACAGTTGGTGCGTACCGGGGTGCTTCTGTTCCGGCGTCCCCCAGCAGGGCCAGGGCATGCCATAGAAGTCGCCGGCCACCGGCGTGCCGGCCTTGCCGCGCAGCGTCACGATGTCGAACTGGTCCTGGTGCGCCATGTGCAGCTTCAGGCGTTCCGGGGACTGGCCGGTGTAGCCGATGCTCCAGGCGCCGCGGTTGATCTCCCGTAGCAGGTCCTCGGCCAGCGGCTGGTCGTTCTCCACCTTGATGTTCTTGAACATCCGGTCGGCAAAGCCGAGCTTCTTGGCCAGCAGGTAGATCGCCTCGTAGTCCGACTTGCTCTCGAAAATCGGCTCGACGATCTTCTCGCCCCATTGCAGCGAGCGGTTGGAGGCGGTGCGGCTGCCATCCATCTCGAAGCTGGTGCAGATCGGCAGCAGGTAGGTGCCGTCGCGGCGGTTGCTGATCTGGCTGAACGTCGTCGGGTGCGGGTCGGCGACGACCAGCAGTTCCAGCTTCTCGAGGCCCTTCAGCATCTCGGGCATGCGGGTCACGGTGTTGCCGCCGTGGCCGAACACCACCATGCCCTTGTAGTTGTCGGGCTGCTGGACATAGGCCTCGCCGGCGCCTTCCTTGTTTCGCTCGCCCGGCATCAGGGTGGCGTCGAACCAGCGCGTGCTGGGGATGCCCGGCAGCTCCATCAGCGCCTTGCTGCCGAAGCGCCCCTGCATCCAGGCATAGTCGGTCTCCCACACCCGGCACCAGTGGCGCCAGGCGTTCTCGTCCAGGCCGTAGTAGGCCGGCAGGGTAGTCACATCCAACCCAAGGTCGGTGGCGCCCTGGACGTTGGTGTGGCCGCGGAAAATATTGGCACCGGTGCCCGGCGAGCCGACATTGCCGGTGGCCAGCAACAGCGTGCACAGCGCGCGCACGTTGGCAGTGCCGACGGTGTGCTGGGTGACGCCCATGCACCAGATCAGCGTGCTCGGCTTTTCCGTCGCGAAAATCTTGGAGATGCGCTCCATCTGCGCGCCCGGCACGCCGGTGACGCGCTCGACCTCGGCCGGGTCCCACTTCTCGACTTCCTTGCGGACGTCTTCCATGCCGTGCACGCGCTCGGCGATGAACTTCTTGTCTTCCCATCCATTGCGGAAGATGTGCCACAGCATCCCCCACATGATCGGGATATCGGTGCCCGGGCGCAGCCGCACATATTCCGTGGCGTGGGCCGCGGTGCGGGTGAAGCGCGGGTCGATGACGATCAGGTTGGCGCGGTTCAGTTCCTTTCCCGTCAGCACGTGCTGCAGGCTGACCGGGTGCGCCTCCGCGGGATTGCCGCCCATGATGATCATGGTCTTGGCATTGCGGATGTCGTTGTAGCTGTTGGTCTGCGCGCCATAGCCCCAGGTATTGGCAACGCCAGCCACCGTAGTGGAGTGGCAGATGCGCGCCTGGTGGTCGACGTTGTTGGTGCCCCAGAAGGCCGAGAACTTGCGGAACAGGTAGGCGGCTTCATTGGTGAACTTGGCACTGCCCAGCATGAACACGCTGTCGGGGCCCGAGGAGGCACGGATCGCCGCCATCTTGGTGCCGATCTCCTCGACCGCCGTGGCCCAACTGATGCGGCGCCACTCGCCGCCCACCAGCTTCATCGGGTATTTCAGCCGGCGGTCGCCATGCACGATCTCCCGCACCGAAGCGCCCTTGGCGCAATGCGTGCCGCGGTTGATCGGGCTTTCCCAGGCCGGCTCCTGGCCGACCCAGACGCCGTTCTGCACTTCGGCGATGACCGAGCAGCCCACCGAACAATGGGTGCACATGTTCTTCCGCCGGGTGATCGGCTGGGCGAAGTTGGTCGGCCCCGCCTCCGCGCGGCGCGCGGTCAGCACCGGCAGCGCACCCAGCGCGGCCAGCCCGGCGCCGCCGAGCCCCGCCTGGCGCAGGAAGCCACGGCGGTCCAGCCCGCCGCCCGAAAGACCTTGATAAGCGGAAGCCAGCCGCTGCCGTGCCGCCTTGCCGTCGCTGCGCTTGATCAGCATCGCCGGTTCTCCCGCTCAGTACCGATTGGTGTTGTAGAAAGCCTGCACGTCAGCGCTGCCGGCCTGGTAGCGCGCCTTGGTCCGGTCGCTGCGCCCTTCCTTCTGCGCGGTGCCCGCGGGCACCGCGTCGGCGCGAACCTCCTCGGCGGCGCTGGCAGCGGCAGGCACCGCCACAGCGGCCAGGCCCAAGGCGCGCAGGAAGCCGCGACGTTCGGCCGGTTGTTCTTCGGACATTGCGTTCTCTCCCGGCAAGGTTAGGCCGCCAGATCGGCGGCGGCGGTCTCGATATCCATCACGGTGCGGCCGAAGGCGCCGACTGCACGATAGAAGGTGGCATTCTCGGCGGCTTCAAGGTCGGCGAAGCAGCGGCTGGCCCAGGGCTTCAGGTGGCGGGCCAGGAAGGCATCGGCCTCCCCTTCGAAGCTGCCGGACAGCATCCCGGCCATTGCCTCGCAGCAAAAGGCGATGTGGTCCTCCGGCTCGGCCACGCCCTCGGCGCGGGCAATGCCGAGGCGCGCCAGCTCAGAGCGCAACTCGGCCAACGGGCGTTCATGCAGGAAGCCGGTCAGGTAGTAGCTGGCATAGGGCAGCAACTCGCCGCGGGCGACTCCAGTAAACAGCGCGGCATATTCGCGCCGCACCGCCGTCGCATCGGTCGCCGCGGCGGCGCGCGCCAGGCCATCGGTGGCGCGGCCGAGCGGGGAGTCATTGCCGGAAAGAGCCGCCAGCCCGCGCAGCAGGGCGGCCTCCGGCGGTGCCGCAAGCAAATGCCCGAGCAGGGAAAACACCCTCGCCCGCTCCAGATCCAACGGATCGACGCCCAGATCCCCAGCCATCCCGGTTCTCAACACCCTCGCTGGCGGTTTATCGCGCAGCGTTCAATACCACTAATGATTTAGATGCCCCTGATTTCGCAAGCACCAAGATGCGGGTTACCCTGCCATATCGGCTAAACTGGCCGCGCACTGCCATGGCGCGGCCGAACTGCAACAGTTTCAGCCGGCACCGCCAAGGGCTCCGGCGCGGCAGGTTGCTGCTCCGGTGGCGCCGCCAGGGCGATGGGTAATTCCGGTTGTGGTGCCTCCGCCAGCAAGTCAGTCTGCGGTTCTTGCTGCGGTGCAGCACCGATGGCCCGCGCCAGCAGCTGCGAAACGTCGCCAGTCAGGCTCTCGCTGATGCCCGGCAAGCCCGCGGGGTCGTTGAAGTCCCAGGCGTAGTCCACCGGGCCAACGAACTCCCTGATCGCTGGGTCCAGCGCCCACATCCGCTTCAGCGCCGCATTGCGCAGCCCCGCCGGCACCGCCTTGTGCAGGAAGCCCTTGATGTCCGTCTCGGTCGTCAGCTCCTCCAGCGAGGGCAGCAGCGACAGGTCGAATTCCGGCTCGGCCGCCACCTCCGCAGCCGACTCCACCGCCGGCAGGACCGGCGCTTCGGGCGTCACCTCCGGCGCCTCGGCGTCGCCGCGCTTCAGCCGGGACCAGCGGGCGAGGAACTCGCTCATGCCTTGGCGTCCCGCTTCCGCTTCTGGAAGCCGCGTTGCTTGTGGTGGCGCTCGCAGAAATCGGCCACCCAGGCGGCCAGGGCGGGCGGCAGCGGCAGGGCCTCCAGCAGGTCGTTACCCGAGTCGGCGTAGTTATGTGCCTCCCCGGCATCCACGGTGGCGCAATGCAGCGCCATGCCGGGCGCGGCTTCCACCGGGCGCAGCACCACCCAGATTCGCGGCGCCTCGGCGGCCAGGTTGTGGCGGTAGTTGTCGGTGTCGGTCGGGTGCAGTGCGACGTCCGCCAGCCCGGCGAAGTACAGGGTGCTCCGCTCATCCTGGCGCAGCACGGACCAGGGGGCCAGGTCCGGCGCCTGCTCCAGCACCTCCATCGCCTGCCAGACCCAGTCCTGCCAGGGCGTCACACCGCGGCGCAGTTCGGCCAGCACCGCCACCGCGCGGGTTTCGGTATCGGGGGTCATGTGCCCTCGCCTTTCGCCAATAACGGCAAGCCGCCCACCAGGTTCTGCGGCTTCAGCCGCACCCGCTGCGCCTGGTCCATCGCCAGTGCCAGCACCACCGGGCGGCCCTGGGCACGCGGCAGCACGCGGCTTTCCTCGGCAAAGCGCAACTCGCCCAGCCAGAGGATGCGCGCCAACTCCGCCTGGGCCACGTCCTCGCCGCGCCACAGCGCATTGCCGATCCGCGTCGCCTCGGTATCCAGCCCCAATATCCAGGGCGCGTCGGCGATGACCGGCACGGCGGTGATGGTTACCTGCTCGCCCAGCACATGACTGATAAACCGCTCCAGCGCGCGGGCCAGGCCACGCTGGCCGGGGCGGTTCTCGGCGATGTCCAGCGCCAGGTCATGCGCGTCGCTGCGGCCGGGATAGCCATCCGCGTTGGTTTCGGACAAAACCTCCAGCTCCACCGTCGGCGGCGGGGCACCGGCTTCGGTCAGCAGCCGGCCGAGCGCGCCCAGGTCGCCATCGGCGGCGCGGGCATCCACCACTTCCTCATCCGCCAGCAGCAGCGCGCCCTGGTGGATGGCGGCGCGCTGGGTGCGGAACAGGCATTCGGCGGCGCGCCAGGCGAAGGCGTCGGCCTCCCCCACCATGGCGGCATAGGCCACCAGATGGGTCAGCATCTGCAGGAAAATCGGCGGCACACCGCGGACATCGCCGCCGTACAGCGCCAGCCAGGCCGCCTCCAGGCTGGGCGCGACGGCCACCTGGTCCCGGAAGCGCAGGAAGACCTGCCAGTTCTCCCGCGCGTCGGCGTCCTCCAGCGCGGCGATTTCGGCCGCGGCGACGGGGCGCAGCGGTTCGGACAAAAGGCCGGCATGCAGCGCGCGCTCGGCGGCGCAGGCTTCCTCGGGCGGCACCAGCTCCGGCCGGGCGAGGAAGGCGCGCCACAGCGCCGGGGTGGGCAGCAGGCGGCCTTCCGGCGTCGGGTCGCAGAACAGGTGGCCGCTGGCCAGCCAGTAGTCGGGCGCCTCGTCGCGCCCAAGGTCGCGCCCAAGGTCGCGCACGTGGTCAGGCATCCGGCAGGCTCCTCAAATCCACGGCCTCGGCCGGCACGTCATCATCCTCGACAATGGCGAAGACCGGCGCCGTCTCCCGCCGGTGCAGGCTGCGGAAGCGCTCCTTGACCTCACCGCCCTCCAGGCTGCGCGCCAGGGCCAGCACGGTGCCGGGCGCGTGGTCGGCGCAGAGTTCGGCGGCGAACTGCATCTCGTCTTCCGCGGCGGCGATCGCCATGGCCAGGGTGGGCGCGCCGTGCGCCGCCTTGATGTGCTCGGCCAGGGCGGAGACGGCCGCGGCCTGCTCGGTGGCACTGGCCTCGACCACCTCGACCAGGGTGGACCAGCCGAAGCTGGCCAGCCCGAGCCAGCCCGCGCGGAACTCCTGCCGGCGCTTGCCCGCCATGGCCTCCGGGTCTTCGCCCCAGAAGGCGAAGGCGCCCGGCACCGCCCATTCGCCGGGGGCGGCGGGGGCCAGGAACACCACGCTATCAGAGGGGTCCAGCCGCAGGGTGCGCGGCAACTTCAGCATGGCCGCACCTCCTGCACCCCGGCGCGGTCCAGCAGCAGCGCGCCGGTAGCGGGGTCGATGCCGCGCTTCAGGCCCGCCTCGGCGCCGGGGTCCAGCAGCCGGGCCAGGTAGGTTTCCGCCATGCGCTGCCAGCCGCGCGCCTGCCACGAATCCAGCCCGGCCATCAGGTGCAGCGCCCAGGCGACGGTCAGTTCGGCGGCGGAGGTCGGCTCGGCGCCTTCCTCCCGCAGCGCGGTTTCGCCCGGCAGCAACCCGGCCTCATGGCCCGAGGCGAAGGCCAGCCGCAGGCGGAAGCCGAGCAGCAGCAGCCCATCCGGGCCGGGCCGCACCTGCACCAGGCCGCAGCGGCCACCGTTCAGCAGCAGACCGCCGGGCCAGGCGAAACCCAGCGGCAACTCGGCCGGGGCGCTGGTCGCCAGGGCATCGGCCAGGGCGTTGCAGCCGGCCAGCAGCGCCAGCCGGGCCTCACCGGCCTCCTCGGGTTCCAGCACCAGCGCGGCCTCGGCCCAGTGCTCGCCGGGCGCCCAGGCCAGCAGGCCCGCGCCATGCCCGGCCGCCAGCGCCGCCGCATGGTCCAGCGCCGCCACGCCGGCCGGCGCGCGCATGGGGGTGAAGACGCTGGGCAAGGGCGGCAGGCTGGCACTGGTTTCGGACAAATACCCGGCCTCCCTGCCGCGGCGAAAGGAATTCATTCCTGTAACCTGCGCGTGACATCGCCTGCAAGTGGAACCTCGCCAGCACGCCGCCGCACGCCCATATAGGGCAGCCAGCCCAAGGGGAAAGCTGCCCGCATGCCTGCCCGCACCATTTTTGCCTGCACCTGCGAGGACAGCATGCCGCTGGACGAGCGCGCCCTGACCCGCGGCTGCGGCGCCGGCGCCGCCATCCGCACTGCCGAGAACCTGTGCCGGACCCAGTTGGACCGCTTCACCGCCGCGCTGGCGGAGGGCCGCGCGCTGACCATCGGCTGCACCCAGGAAGCCCCGCTGTTCCAGCAGGAAGCCGAGGCCGCCGGGTTCGCCCAGCCGATCAGCTTCGCCAATATCCGCGAAACCGCCGGCTGGAGCACCGAGGCCGAGCGCGCCGGGCCGAAGATGGCGGCGCTGCTGGCCGCCGCCGCGCTGCCGGTGCCGGAGACGCCCCTGGTCGGCCTGGTCAGCGAGGGCGTGACCCTGCTGCTGGGCCGCGACGCCACCGCCCTGGCCGTGGCCGAGCGGCTGAAGGACAAGCTGGACCTGACGGTGCTGCTGACCGGCGAGGCCGCGGTGACGCCGCCGCGCCAGGCGGAATACCCGGTGCTGCGCGGCAAGGCCCGCACCGCCACCGGCTGGCTGGGGAATTTCGAGGTGGTCGTGGACGGCCATGCGGCGCCCTCCCCGGCCTCTCGCGCCGCCTATAGTTGGGGCACGCGACGGGATGGCGCGCGGTCTCGCGCCGACCTGGTGCTGGACCTGACCGGCGGCGCCCCGCTGTTCCCGCTGGCCGAGACCCGCCAGGGCTACCTGCGCGCCAACCCGGACAATGTCGCCGAGGTGGAGAAGCTGGTCGCCGCCGCCGGCGACATGGTGGGCGAGTTCGACCAGCCGCGCTTCATCGACTTCACCGCCGGGCTATGCGCGCATGGCCGCAACAAGCGCACCGGCTGCACCCGCTGCCTGGATTTGTGCCCGACCGGGGCGATCACCCCCGGGCGCGACAGCGTGGTGATCTCGGCCGAGATCTGCGCCGGCTGCGGTGCCTGCGCCGCGGTCTGCCCGACCGGCGCGGCCAGCTACGCGCTGCCGCCCCCCGGCTTCACGCTGACCCGGTTGCGGATGCTGCTGCAGACCTACACGGCCGCGGGCGGCGCCGATGCGGTGCTGCTGCTGCACGACGAAGCGCATGGCGAAGCGCTGCTGGACGCGCTGGCTCGCCACGGCGACGGCCTGCCGGCGCAGGTGCTGCCGCTCAGGGTGAACGAGGTCTCGCAGACCGACCTGGCAACGCTGGCGGCCGCCCTGGCCTGGGGCGCGGCGGGGGTGCGGCGGCTGCTGCCGGCGCGCCGGCCGCATGGCGTGGATGGCGTGCTGCAGAACCTCGACACCATGCAGGCGGCGCTGGCCGGCATGGGGCTGGCGGAGGGGCCGCCGCGGCTGGCCACCCTGGAAACCGACGACCCCTTCACGCTGGGCGAGGCACTGCGCCAGCCGATGCCGCGGCGGAGCTGGCAGCCCGCCAGCTTCCTGGCGCTGGGCACCAGCCGCGAAGTCCTGAAGCAGGCGCTGGCCGCGCTGCACCCCGCCACGGCGCCGGCGCTGGTGCCGCTGCCGGCTGGCGCCCCGTTGGGTGCCGCGCTGGTGCGGGCCGAGGGGTGCACCCTGTGCCTGGCCTGCACCATGGCCTGCCCGACCCAGGCCTTCTCCGCCAACCCGGACCGGCCGCAGCTCTCCTTCCTGGAGGATGCCTGCGTGCAATGCGGGCTCTGCGTCGCCACCTGCCCGGAACAGGTCATCTCCCTGGCGCCACGGCTCAACTTTGCGCCGGAGGCGGCGCAGCCGCAGGTGGTGAAGGCGGAGGACCCCTTCCTCTGCACCCGCTGCGCCAAGCCCTTCGGCACCCGGTCGAGCATCGAGAAGGTCAAGGCAAAGCTGGCAGCCAGCCACTGGATGTTCAGCGACCCGAAGCGCCTGGCGGTGCTGGAGCTGTGCGAGGATTGCCGCGTGGTGGAGGCGACCACCGGCGGCCTGGACCCCTATGCCGGCACGCCGCGCCCCCGCCCGCGCACGGCGGAGGACCTGGACTAGAGTCTGATCCGCGAAGGCGAAATCGCCGGCGCGGTGACTCAGTTGCTCGAACAAGGCCTGGAGCATGCTCCAGGCACGCGGGTTGCTACGAGCCGGGCCGCATCATGCTGGGAGAACTGCGATGGAGATCAACATCCCCGAGGTCGTGGAGGAAGTCCGCACCCGGTTCGAGGCCTATGAGCAGGCGCTGATCGACAAGAACGTGGCGGTGCTGGACGCCACCTTCTGGAACAGCCCGCTGACCATCCGCTACGCCGTGCATGAGAACGGCTACGGCTTCGACGAAATCCACGCGCATCGGGTACGCCGGCCACCCGGGCCGGGCAGCAAGCTGCGCCGCCGTCGCCTGGTCATCACCACGCTGGGGCGGGATATCGCCACGGTGAACCTGGAATACGACATGCGCGACCGCGACCTGCCGGGGCGGCAGACGCAGACCTGGGTGCGGTTACCGGAGGTCGGCTGGAAGGTGGTCTCGGCGCATGTCTCGGCGACCGAGCCTTCGCCGTACTGAAGCAAATCCCTCCCCGGTTGCGCCGGGGAGGGAGACGCCAGGGTTTACTCGCCGCGCGCGGTCTTCACCGCCGCGGTGGCGGCGTTCATCATGATGCCGACTTCGTTGCTGATGGTGACCAGCTTGAAGCCCATCTTGATCATGCGGTTGGCATAGGCCGGGCTGCCATTGTGCAGGCCGGCGGCAATGCCGCGCTTGCCGCATTCCTTCAGCAGCATCTCGTAGATCGACAGGATCTCACTGTCCTCGACATCCAGCTTCGGGGTCTTGCCGTAGCTGAAGGACAGGTCCGACGGGCCAATATAGATGCCGTCGATGCCCGGCACATCCAGGATAGACTGGATGTTCTCGATCGCGGTCTTGGTCTCGATCATCGGGATGACGAGGATGTTCTCGTTGGCAGTCTTCTGGTAGCCGCCGGCCTCGCCGTACACGCCGGCGCGGATCGGGCCGTTGGAGCGCGTGCCCTGCGGCGGGTACTTGCTGTACTGCACCAGGGCGGCGGCCTCGGCGGCGGTGTTGATCATCGGGCAGATCACGCCATAGGCGCCGGCGTCCAGCACCTTGCCGATGATGCCCGGCTCATTCCACGGCACGCGGACCATCGGCGTCGGCCCATTGGCCAGCTGGATGCCCTGGAAGCAGGAGACGCAGGACAGGTAGTCCTGCACGCCGTGCTGCATGTCCACGGTCACGCTGTCCCAGCCGCACTGGCTGTACATTTCCGCGCTGAAACCGTTGGGGATGGCGAGCCAGCCATTGACCACGGCCTTGCCGGCCTTCCACGCTTCCTTGACCTTGTTCGCCATCGTTTCTCTCCCCCTTGGGTGCTGCAGTGGCGCGGATGCTATAGCAGTTGGAGCCCAGGGCAAGGCGTGGTCGGCCTCAGCGCGGCGGCGTCGGGCTGCGTTGGAACTCGGCCTGGGCCTCGCGGAACTCCTGGCTGGCGCGCAGGCGCTCCAGGTAGGTGATGCGGCGGCGGGAAGCGACCGGCAGCGCCGTGCCGCTGTAGCTGCCGCGGGCGCCGCAATCGGTCTCGCGGCACTGGTCGCCCTGGTCGTCGAACTGCACCTGGCCGCCAACGAAGCGCAGCGTCAGCGCGCAGCTGGGGGTGCCGGGGGCGGTCGGGCGGCGATAGACCAGCGCCTGGCCTTCCGCCCGCGCCACGCCATGCATGCTGCACTGGTGGCCATTGGCGAAGTTCAGCCTGGTGCGGAGGTAGGCAGTGGTCGGGGAAAGCCGCACCACCTCCAGGATGTCCTCAGAGGTGTACTTCTCCCCGGTCACCAGCTCGTTGGGGAAGCTGCGGCGATAGGCGCCTTCCACACTGGCGGGGTCCAGGGTTTGCGCCGCCGCAGGCAATCCCAGCAGCGCGGCGGCGATCAGAAATGCACGCAAGGTCGCTTCCTCTCCAAGCCCGGGCCATGATAGCCAAGCGGCAAAGGACACGCCATGAACGCCTCGCCCGCCGCCGTTGAACTTCTGATCGCTGCCGCCCGTGGGCTGCTGGGGGAGCGCCTGAGCACCACCACGGCGCTGCGCGAACAGCATAGCCGCGGCGAGGACACCACCACGCCGACCCTGCCGGACGCGGTCGCCTTCGTGGCGAGCACCGAGGAAGTCAGCCAGTTGCTGGCCCTGGCCTACCAGCATGGCGTGCCCGTGGTGCCGTTCGGCGCCGGCACCAGCCTTGAGGGCCATGTGAACCCGGTGCGCGGTGGCCTCAGCATCGACCTTTCCCGCATGAACAACGTGCTGGAAGTCAGCCCCGAGGACCTGGACTGCCTGATCGAGCCGGGCGTGACCCGGCAGCAGCTGAACGAGTTTCTCCGCGACCAGGGCATGTTCTTCCCGGTGGATCCCGGCAGCGTCTGCACCATCGGCGGCATGTGCGCCACGCGGGCCAGCGGCACCAATGCGGTGCGCTACGGCACCATCAAGGAAAACGTGCTGGCGCTGGAAGTGGTGCTGGCGGATGGCCGTGTCATCCAAACTGGCAGTCGCGCGCGAAAAGCCAGCAACGGCTATGACCTGACCCGGCTGATCATCGGCAGCGAGGGCACGCTCGGCATCGTCACCAAGATCCGGCTGCGGCTGCATGGCATACCCGAGGCGACTTCGGCCGCGGTGTGCCAGTTCGAGACGCTGAAGGGCGCGGTGGATACCGTCATCCAGACGCTTCAGGTGGGCGTGCCGGTGGCGCGGATGGAACTGGTGGACGAGGTGCAGATGGCCGCCTGCATCAGCTATTCCAAGCTGGAAGGCTACCAGCCAACACCCTGCCTGTTCCTGGAATTCCACGGCACCGAGGCCGGGGTGAAGGAGCAGGCAGAAATGGTCCAGGCCATCGCCACCGACAATGGCGGGAAAGGCTTCGCCTGGGCCACCGATGCCGAGACCCGCAACAAGCTGTGGAAGGCGCGGCACGACGCCTATTGGGCCTGCGTGGCGCTGGAACCCGGCAAGCGCGGCATCGCCACCGATGTCTGCGTGCCGATCTCCCGCCTCGACGAAGCCTTGCTGGGGGCGAAGCAGGACATTCTCGCCAGCGGCCTCACGGCGCCGATCTGCGGCCATGTCGGCGACGGCAACTTCCACACCGTGATCCTGGTGGACGACAAGGACCCCGCCGCGCTGGCACGCGCCTGGGAGCTGGACAAGGCCATCGTGCATCGCGCGCTGAAGCTGGGCGGGACGTGCAGCGGGGAACACGGCATCGGCATCGGCAAGCGCGAGTTCCTGGAGTTGGAGCACGGGCCGGAAGCGCTGGCGGTCATGCGCAGCATAAAGCAGACGCTGGACCCCAAGGGCATCCTCAATCCGGGCAAGATGTTCCGGAACTGACGCCTGTGAAACTGCCGATTGCGGTGGTCCTCGTCATCCTGACGATGGGCCATGTGTTCTCCAACATGGTCCGCACGCTGCCGGCGCTGGCGGCCGATGTGCTGCAACGCGACCTGGGCATCGGCCCGGAGGCGCTGGCCCAGTTGACCGGCGTGTTCCCCTTCGCCTTCGCCCTGGCCATGCTGCCGGTGGGCGTCGGGCTGGACCGCTGGGGCGTGCGGCCGACCTCACTCGTGCTGCTGCTGCTGGGCGTGCTGGGCAGCCTGCTGGCGGCGGTGGCGCCGGGCACCGGCGTGATGCTGCTGGGCCAGGTGGTGCTGGGGTTTTCCTGTTCCGGCATGATGATGTGCCCGCTGACCTTCGCCTCCCGCACCATGGATGCGCCGCGCTTCGCGCTGTGGAGCGGCATCACCCAGGGCGTGGGCAATTCGGGCATGCTGCTCTCGGCCAGCCCGCTGGCGCTGCTGGTGGACTGGCAGGGCTGGCGCGCCGGCTACTTTGCCTGTGCCGGCTTCGCGCTGCTGGTGGCCGCGCTGGTGGCGCTGGGCGTGCCGCGGCTGCCCGCGGCCCGCAATGCGGCGCGACCGACGCTGATGCAGGATGCGCGGCAGGTGCTGGCGCTGCTGGTCAGCCCGGCGCTGCGGCCGGTTATGGTGCTCGCCTTCGCCAGCTTCGCCGGGCAGTTCGGCGTGCGGGCGCTGTGGGGTGGGCCGTGGCTGATGGAGGAGAAGGGGCTGTCCCGGGTCTCCGCCGGCAATGTGCTGCTGATCTACACCATCACCGTCATCGTCGGGCCGATGCTGAATGGCTGGCTGGCGCGGGTCTGGCCGCACCGGATCTTCCTGCTGGCGGCGGGGCACATCATCGCCGGGCTGATGCTGCTGGCCATGGTGGCCGGCGCCGACCTGCCGCCGTGGTGGGACGTGCTGACGCTGAGCATCTTCGGCCTGGCGCTGTGCAGCCAGATCATCGTCTTCAGCCTGGTGCGCGCCGCGGTGCCGGAAGCGCAGACCGGCCGCGCACTTTCGGCCAACAACATCGCCTTCTTCGGCGGTGCGGCCATCCTGCAGGCGCTGAGCGGCGTCGCCGCCGGGTTCGGCGGCACCGCGGCGGGGTTGCTGACCTTCGCGGTGGCGCTGCTGGTCTGCACCGCCGGCTTCGTGATGCTGCAACCGCGCAGGCAGGGATAGACTGCGGCCCTCGCCCGGGGGAGTGACCGCATGCGCAGCCTGTCCGACCACATGGCCAGCTTCGGCACCCATCATCGCGACCGGCGCAACCGGGCGATGCACGTCGTCGGCGTGTTGCTGGTCATGTTCGCGCTGCTCGTCGCGCTTTCGGTGCCACGCTGGGAAGGCCTGACCCCGGCCATGGCGCTGGTGGCGCTGGGCGGGCTGTACTACCTGGCGCTGGACCTGCGGATTGGCCTTGCCGTCCTGGTGGCGGTGCTGCTGCTGCTCTGGGGTGCGGATGCGGTGGCCGGCGCGGCGCCGGTAGTGTGCTGGAGCGCTGGCGCGGCGGCCTTCATCGGTGGCTGGGTGCTCCAGCTGCTGGGGCATCGGTTCGAGGCCAGCAGGCCGTCGCTGCTGGGCAAGCTGCCGCAGACCTTCGTCTCGCCGCTGTTCCTGCTGGCCGATGCCGCCTTCGCGCTGGGCTGGCGCGATGAGTTGCGCAAGCAGGTGTCCAGCCGGCTGCGGATGGGGGATTTTGCCGGCATGGGGCGGCAACGGAGCCCCTTTCCGAGCGAGCAGGTCACGCCATCCGAATAGCCTTTGCGCTAACCCGCCAACACGCCCTTCCCGCGCAGCGCCGCAACCTCCGCGGCGCTGTAGCCCAGCGCCGCGGCAATCTCCGCATTGTCCTGCCCCGGCCTGGCCAAGTCCCGCCGCAACCCCGGCCGCTCGCCGTCGAACGCCACCGGCAGCGCCGGCAGCTTCACGGTGCGGCCATCCGGCAGGGTCAGCGGCACCAGGCCACCGCCGGCGTTCAGATGCGGGTCGTCGAACAGCTCCGCCGGGCGGCTGATCGGCGCGAAAGGCAGGCCCAGCGCCGCCACCTTCTCGGTCAGTTCCGGCTTGGTGTAGCGGCCCAGCGCTTCGGCAATCACCGGGATGGTGCGGTCGCGCTGCTGCACCCGCTGGTTCTTGTTGGCCAGGGTCGGGTCGGTCTTCAGCGCCTCCAGCCCGAAGGCGTCGCAGAAGGCGGGCCATTGGGTGTCCGTCACCACACCCACAAAAAGCTGGCCGCCATCGGCGCAATCGAACACGTCATAGACCGGCCAGGCCGGCAGGCGCGTGCTCATCGGCGGCGGCTCCACCCCGGTGATGGCGGCCTGGGCCATGTGCTGGCTCATCAGCATCGCCACGGTCTCGAACAGCCCGGCTTCGACGTAGCGGCCCTGGCCGGTCGTCGTCCGCTCCGTCACCGCGGCCAGGATGGCGATGGACGCCGCCATGCCGCCCATGATGTCGATGACCGAGGACCCCGCGCGCATCGGACGGCCGGGCAGCCCGGTCATGTAGGCCAGGCCGCCCATCATCTGCACCACCTCGTCCAGCGCCACACGCGTCTCGTAGGGGCCGGGCAGGAAGCCCTTGCAGGAACAGTAGATCAGCCGCGGATGCGCGGCGTGCAGCGCTTCCCACCCCAGGCCCAGCTTGGCCATGGCGCCGGGGCGGAAATTCTCGATCAGGATGTCGGCGCCGGCGACCAGCTTCCGCACCAACGCCATGCCCTCCGGCGTCTTCATATCGACGCACAGGCTCTGCCGGTTGCGCTGGCTGGCGGCGTAGAAACCGGTGCCGCTGCCGGTCAGGGTGCGGGTGCTGTCGCCGGAAGGGGCGGGTTCCACCTTCACCACCTCGGCGCCGAGGTCGGCCAGCACCATGCCGGTGGTCGGGCCCATCACCATGTGGGTGAACTCGACGACCTTCAGGCCGCGGAGCGGTGTCGGCGCACTCACTGCGGCTTCACCCCGGCTTCGCGCAGCAGGTTTTCCCAGCGGGTGAACTCGGCGGCGACGAAGGCCTGGGCCTCGGCCGGCGGGTTGCCGATGATCCGCTCGGCGCCCATTTCGCCCAGGCGCTGGCGCACCGCGGGTTCCGCCAGCACGGCGGCGATCTCGCGCTGCATCTGCGCCACCAGCGCGTCCGGCGTGGTCGCGGGGGCGAAGAAGGCCTGCCACACCGCGAAGCTGGCATCCGGCAGGCCGCTTTCCGTCATGGTCGGCACGGTCGGCATCACCAGGCTGCGGGTGGTGGAGGTCACCGCCAGCGCCCGTGCCTGGCCGTTCTGCGCCAGCGGAAAGCCGGTGGCGCCGGCATCGATCATCATCTGCACGCTGCCGGCGGCCAGGTCCGGCACGGCCGGCGCGCTGCCGCGATAGGCAATCTCCTCCATGCGGATGCCCGCGGCCTTGAGGAAGAGCAGCGTCACCAGTTGCAGCGCGCCACCACCGCCGGCCGAGACGTAGCTGAACTTGCCGGGGTTCGCGCGCGCGTCGGCCACCAGCTCCGCCACCGTGCGCCACGGCGCGTTGGGCGGCACCAGCAAAACCATGGGGCTTTCGGCCACGAGGGTGACAGGCTTCAGGTCGCGCGTCGGGTCGTAGTCCAGGCTGGCGTACAGCGCGCGCACCACGGTCAGGCCGATATTGCTGAACAGGAAGCTGTAGCCGTCGCCCGGGCTTTTCGCGACCACGCTGGCGCCGATATTGCCGCCGGCGCCGGTGCGGTTTTCCACCACGAAGCGGTTGGGCAGCCGCTGCGACAAGCGGTCGCAGACCAGGCGGCAGATCACGTCGGTCGGGCCACCCGCGGCGTAGGGCATCACCACCTTCACCGGGCGGTTGGGCCAGGGGGCGTCTTGCGCTTGGGCGAGCGCGGGCAGCAGGAACGGCGCGGCGAGCAGGGTGCGGCGGTGGGTCATGGGGCCGGAATCTCCGCGGCCAGCACGCTGCCGGTGCCGCTTTCGGTGATCAGCAGCGTCGTGCCATCGGGTGCGAAGGCGACATTGGTCGGGTGGGTGCCGAAGGCGGTGCAGTCCAGCCGGAACACGCAGTGGCCCTGGGCATTCACCCCCCAGACCTGGCCATGGCCGGGGTTGGCGATGAACAGCCGGTCGTGCGCATCCACCGCCATGCCGTCCGGGCCGCTGGTGCCGGCGGGCACCCGGAAGAAGCAGTTGGCCTTGCCGACGATGGCATCCGGCCGCAGCGCGAAGCGCCAGACCTCGCAACTCCGAGTCATCGCCACGTAGCAGTGGGTCTGGGCCCGGTTCAGTGCAATGCCGTTGGGGCTGGGGCCGTTGCTGATCAGCCTGTCGACCCGGCCATCCGGCCACAGCCGCCAGACCCGGCCATTCGGGTTCTGCAGGCCTGACTGCCCTTGGTCGGTGAACAGGATGCTGCCGTCCTGGTGCAGCACCAGGTCGTTCAACCCCAAGAAACCCTCGCTCATCACCGTCTCCAGCACCGGGGCCATGGCGCCGGTCTGCGGGTCCAGGCTGAGCAGGCCGTGGCGGTAATCCGCCACCAGCAGTTCACCGGCATGGGCGCCGTTCACCGGGCCGGGCTTCATGCCGTTCGGCCAGCCGTCATACTCCGCCACCACATGCCAATGCGCCGGGCCGACGCGGAAGACGCGCCCGTTCGGGATGTCAACGACATGAAATTGCCCGGACGCATCGAAGGCCGGGCCTTCCAGGAAGCTGTCCACCGGCGCCCCGGCCCGGTTGTGGTCCGCCCAGGGGCTGCGCCTGAGGCGACGGTCCTTCTCCGGCATGCGGGAGAACAGGCGGACGGGGATTTCGCGGGGAGGAGCTGGCCACATGCCCGGCAAGCTGCCCGGCGGGGCGCGGCGCCGCAAGGGGGCGGCACCCCACCCAACCCATCGCCGGTGGCCGCGCAAGCTGGCGCGAGCAGGGGGGCCATTCGGCGGGGGAGCGAAGCTGGCGCTTGACTGCACTGCAGCATTCACGACATGGCAAGCTATTACCGGAGACCTGCCGATGCGTCGCCCTGCCGCGCCGATTGCCGCCCTGCTCCTCGCCGCCTGCCTGGCCAGCCCTGCCCTGGCCCAGTTCGGCCCGCAGGGACCAGCGCCGGTCGGCACCATCCTGGCCGAGCGCAAGCCGGTGACCGAAAGCACCGACTTCGTCGGCCGGATCGAGGCGCAGTTCCGCGTGGACCTGCGCAGCCGCGTCACTGGCTTCCTGCAGGAACGCCTGTTCGCCGAGGGCCAGGAAGTGAAGGCCGGGGACGTGCTGTTCCGGATCGAAAAGCCGCCCTTCGAGGCGCAGCTGGAACAGGCCCGCGCCCAGCTGGCCAGCGCCCAGGCCACCGCCATCAACGCCCGGGTCAGCCTGCAACGCGCGCAGGAGCTGCGCGGCAGCGGCGCCGGCACCCAGGCGGCGCTGGACACCGCCCTGGCGGCGGACCGCACTTCCGCCGCCGCGGTGCTGAACGCCCAGGCGCTGGTCCGCATCGCCGAGATCAACCTGGCCTATACCAACGTCATTGCACCGATCGAGGGCAAGATCGGCCGCGCCACCTACGCCATCGGCAACGTCGTCACCCCCTCCAGCGAGATCCTGGCCACCATCGTCAGCCAGGACCCGATGCGGATTTCCTTCACCGTCAGCCAGCGCCAGGCGCTGGAGCTGCGCAATCGCTACGAGCCACGCGGCGGCGTCAGCGCGGTGGTGGTTCGCATCAAGCTGAGCGACGGCACCGCCTATCCGCATACTGGCCGGATCGAGTTCATCGATACCCAGGTGGACCGCGCCACGGACACGCTGCTGGTCCGCGCGCTGATCCCCAACCCCGTCCGCAGCACCGCCCGCGCCGGCAGCGCCGGCGACCGCGAGCTGGTCGATGGCCAGTTCGTCACCGTGGCGGTGGAGGGTGCCGAGCAGGTGCCGGCCATCGTGATCCCCCGCGCCGCGGTGCTGCAGGACCAGGGCGGCACCTATGTCTTCATCGTTGGCGAAGGCAACAAGGCGGAGCGCCGCAACGTCACGCTGGGCCGCAGCTCCGCGGCCGAAGCGGTGGTCGAGCGCGGGCTGATTGGCGGCGAGCAAGTCATCACCGAAGGCATGCAGCGCGTCACGCCGAACGCCCCGGTGAACCCGGCACCCGCCGGTGCCCCACCGGCCGGACGCCCCGGCCCCGCTGGTCGGCCCGGCTGAGGCGCGAGACATGATCAGCTCCGTCTTCGTTGACCGGCCGCGGCTGGCCATCGTCATCGCGATCGTGATGACCCTGGCCGGCGCGCTGGCCATGTTTGCCATTCCCGTCAGCCAGTTCCCCGACATCGTGCCGCCGCAGGTCAGCGTCACCGCGCGCTATCCGGGCGCCTCGGCCGCCGTGGTGGAAGCCACCGTCGGCCAGGTGATCGAAAGCGCGGTCAACGGCGCCGACCGCATGCTGTACATGCGCAGCAACAGCGCCAATGACGGCACCTATACCCTGGCCGTGACCTTCGCGCTGGGCACCAACCCGGACATCAACACCGTCAACGTCAACAACCGGGTGCAGTCCGTCCTGGCCCGATTGCCGCAGGAGGTGCAGCGTTCCGGCGTGCTGGTGCGCAAGCAATCCAGCGCCATCCTGGCCTTCACCAGCTTCTTTTCGGAGAATGGCGAACAGGACCCGCTGTTCCTGTCCAACTACATCACCATCAACATCCTGGACCGGGTGGCCCGCATTCCCGGCGTTGGCCAGGCGCAGTTGTTCGCCAACCAGGACTACTCCATGCGGGTGTGGTTCGACGTTGACCGGCTGATCAACGTCAACCTGACGCCGCAGGACATCATCACCGCTATCCAGGGGCAGAACATCCAGGCCGCGGTCGGCCGCATCGGCGCCCGGCCGATCGACGACGCGCAGCAATTCCAGCTCAACATCCAGACGCTGGGCCGCCTGAGCAGCCCCGCCCAGTTCGGCGAGATCGTGCTGCGCGCCAACCCCGATGGCTCGGTGCTGAAGATCAAGGACATCGCGCGGGTCGAACTCGGCGCCGCCAGCATGGACGTGGAGGCGCGGTTGAACGGCCGGCCCAACGTCTCCATGGGCATCTACCTGGCACCAGGCGCCAATGCGGTGCAGGTGGCCGACGCCTTCCGCAAGACGCTGGATGAGCTTGCCACCCGGTTCCCCCCGGGCATGAAGTACAACGTGGTCTATGACACCAGCACCTTCGTCACCGACACGATCAAGGAGGTGATGACCACGCTGCTGGAGGCCTTTATACTTGTTGTCATCGTGGTCTACCTGTTCCTCGGCAGCGCCCGCGCCACGCTGATCCCGACCATCGCGGTGCCGGTCAGCCTGATCGGCACCTTCGCCGTACTGCTGGTGGTGGGCTATTCCGCCAACACCATCTCGCTGCTCGCCCTGGTATTGGCCATCGGCATCGTCGTGGATGACGCCATCGTCGTGGTGGAAAACGTCGAGCGCGTACTGGAGGAACACCCGGAGCTTTCGCCCGCCGATGCGGTGAAGAAGGCGATGGGGGAGATCACCGCGCCGATCATCGCCATCACGCTGGTGCTGCTCTCGGTCTTCGTGCCGGTGGCGTTCATCCCCGGCGTGTCGGGCGTGCTGTTCCGCCAGTTCGCCGTCACCATCAGCGTGGCGATGGTGATCTCCGCCATCAACGCGCTGACACTCTCCCCGGCGCTGTGCAGCCTGGTGCTGCGCCGTACCGGGCCGAAGCGCGGGCCGATCAAGTACGTGCTGCGCGGCATCGACAAGGTGCGCGACGGCTATGCCTGGGTCGTCACCCGGCTGGTGCGGGTGGCGGCGCTGGCGCTGGTGCTGACGGTGGCCTTCGGCGCCGGCATCTGGTTCGTCGGCGGCAAGACCCCGCAGGGCTTCCTGCCGCAGGAGGACCAGGGCGCCTTCTTCATGCAGTTGCAGCTGCCGCAGGGCGCCAGCGTTTCCCGCACGCGGGAAGCGACCGCGCAGGTGGAAGCCATTTTGAAGCAGAACACCGCCATCCAGGACGTGCTGGCGATTGTCGGCTTCTCGCTGATCGATGGCGGGGCACAATCCAACGCCGCCTTCCTGGTGGCGCGGATGAAGCCCTTCGCCGACCGTACCGCGGCGCAGGACAGCGTCTTCGCCGCCATCGGCCGCACCTTCGGCGCCACCGCCGGTATTCGCACCGCGAACGTCTTCGCCTTCAACATCCCGCCGATCATTGGCCTCGGCACCGGCGCCGGCTTCGAATACCAGTTGCAGGACTTCCAGGGCCGCGACCCCGCGGAACTCGGCGGCGTCGCCTACGGCCTGATGGCGGCGACGCGGTCCGACCCGCGGCTGGCGGCGGTGTTCACCACCTTCAGCCCGACCACACCGTCGCTGTACCTGGATGTCGATCGCGACAAGGCGCAGGCGCTGGGCGTGCAGATCTCGGACGTGTTCAACGCGCTGCAGGCCACGCTGGGCGGCTTCTACGTCAACGACTTCAACCAGTTCGGCCGCACCTGGCAGGTCAATATCCAGGCCGAGGCCAGCGACCGCAACGACATCCCGGATATCTGGCGCATCCGCGTGCGGAACCGCCAGGGCCAGATGGTGCCGCTGCGGGCCTTCGCCGATGCGCGGATCGTGGTCGGGCCGCAGACCATCCAGCGCTACAACAACTATCGCAGTGTGCTGCTGAATGGCGTGGGTCGGCCGGGCGTCTCCTCCGGCGATGCCTTGAAGGCGATGGAGGAAATCTCCGCGCAGTCGCTGCCGCAGGGCTATGGCTTCGAATGGACCGGCACCGCCTTCCAGGAAAAGCAGGCGGCGGGGCAGACCGGCATCCTGATCGGGCTGGCAATCCTGTTCGCCTACCTGTTCCTGGTGGCGCTGTATGAAAGCTGGACCATCCCGGTGCCGGTGCTGCTTTCGGTCGCGGTCGGTGGCCTGGGCAGCTTCACCGCCATCTGGTTCTTCGGCCTGTCGCTGGACGTCTATGCCCAGATCGGCCTGGTGGTGCTGATCGCACTGGCGGCGAAGAACGGCATCCTGATCATCGAGTTCTCGAAGGAAGCGCGCGAGTTGCGGGGCCGCAGCATCTCGGAAGCGGCCATCGAGGGCGCGCGGCTCAGGTTCCGCGCGGTCATGATGACCTCCATCGCCTTCGTGCTCGGCCTGGTGCCGCTGGTCTATGCCACCGGCGCGGCGGCACTGTCCCGCCGGGCCGTCGGCACCCCGGTGTTCGGCGGTATGATCGCGGCGGCGGCCATCGGCATCTTCATGATCCCGATGCTGTACGTGGTGTTCCAGTGGCTGCGCGAACGCATCAAGAGCTGGTTCGGCATCGTGCCGCCGCCGGTCTATCCCGCCGGGCAGGCACCGCACTGACCGCTGGGGGGGCTTCCCATCGCCCCCCTGGGCCATAGATGATGGGTCCAGACGACCACGGGAGCAGAGACATGGCCAAGTTCGGGCTCAGCCAGCCGCTACGGCGCATCGAGGACCCCCGGCTGCTGAAGGGCGCCGGGCGCTACACCGACGATATCGACCTGCCCAACCAGGGCTACGGCTACGTTTTGCGCAGCCCCTACGCGGCCGCCACGATCACCGGCATCGACACCGCGGCAGCAAAGGCCATGACGGGCGTGCTGGGCGTGTTCACCCATGCCGATATCGCCGCACTGGGCGACCTGCCCTGCGCCGTGCCGCTGAAGAACCGGGATGGTTCGCCCCGCGCCAATACCCCGCGCCCGGCGCTGGCCAACGGCCAGGTGCGCCATGTCGGCGACCCCGTGGCCTTCGTCGTGGCCGAGACCGCCAAGCAGGCGCGCGACGCCGCCGAGGCGATCGAGGTCAGCTACGCCGAACTGGCTTCCGCCAGCGACCTGGCGACGGCGCTGGACGCCGGCCAGCCGGAAGTCTGGGCCGGCACCAGGAACCTCTGCTTCGACTGGGAAGTGGGCGACAAGGCGAAGACCGACGAGCTGTTCGCCGCCGCCGCGCATGTGACGACGCGCCGCCTGGTCAACAACCGCGTCGTCGTGGCTTCCATGGAAGCCCGCGCCGCGCTGGGCAGCTACGAGGCCGGCGAGGGCAAGTTCAGCCTGTGGACCAATACCCAAGGCTCCTGGCTGGTGAAGGGGCTGTTGGCCAACGCGGTCTTCAAGCTGCCCGAGGACAAGTTCCGCGTGGTGACGCCGGATGTCGGCGGCGGCTTCGGCATGAAGCTGTTCCTGTACCCGGAACACGTGCTGACGCTGTTCGCCGCCCGCGCCCTCGGCCGCCCGGTGAAGTGGACCAGCGAGCGCACCGAAGCCTTCATGACGGACACCCAGGGCCGCGCGAACATCACGGAATGCAGCATCGCGCTGGATGCGAACCACAAGTTCCTGGCGCTGCGGACCAAGAACTACGCCGAGATGGGCGCCTATCTGTCCACCTTCGGGCCGTTCATCCCGACCATGGCGGGCACCAAGGTGCTGGCCAGCGTCTATGGCTTCCAGGCCATCCACGCCAACGTCATCGGCGTGCTGACCAACACCACGCCGGTGGATGCCTATCGCGGCGCCGGCCGGCCTGAGAGCAACTACGTGGTGGAGCGGCTGATCGACGCCGCCGCCGGCGAGCTGGGCGTGGACCGCGCCGAGCTGCGCCTGAAGAACATGGTGCCGCAGAGCGCCATGCCCTTCACGACCGCGATGGACCAGCGCTACGACAGTGGCGACTTCGCCCTGGTGTACGAGACCGCGCTGAAGCGGATGGACTGGGCCGGCTTCCCCGCCCGCCGTGCCGCCTCCGCCGCGCAGGGCAAGCGCCGCGGCATCGGCCTGGCCTACTACCTGGAAGCCACTGGTGGCGCGCCGACCGAGCGCGCAGAGGTCCGCTTCGCCGCCGATGGCATGGTGGATGTGCTGGTCGGCACCCAGTCGACCGGCCAGGGGCATGAGACCGCCTACGCCATGATGACCAGCTTCGAGCTGGGGATTCCGCTGGAAAAGATCCGCATCATCCAGGGCGACTCGGACCTGATCCCGACCGGCGGTGGCACCGGCGGCGCGCGCAGCCTGTACTCGGAAGGCCAGGCGATTTTGCTGACCGCGGCGACGGTCATCGAGAAGGGCAAGCAGGCCGCCAGCGAGCATCTGGAGGCCGCCCCTGTGGACATTGAGTTCACCAAGGGCACCTTCAGCGTTGTGGGCACCGACAAGGCGGTGAACATCCTGGACCTGGCCGCCGCGCAGCGCGCCGCCCTGGCCGCCGGCAACACCAGCGCCACCCAGCTGGACGCCGCCGAGGTGGCCGAGATCAAGAGCCACACCTTCCCGAATGGCTGCCACGCCGCCGAGGTGGAAGTGGACCCTGAGACCGGCCACGTCAGCATCGTGCGCTACACCGTGGTGGACGATGTCGGCCATGCGCTGAACCCGATGATCGTGCGCGGCCAGGTGCATGGCGGCGTGGCCCAGGGCTACGGCCAGGCGGTGCTGGAACGCACCAGCTACGACAAGGAAAGTGGCCAGCTGCTCAGCGCCAGCTTCCAGGACTACGCGTTGCCGCGCGCCTCGGACCTGCCGGACATCGACGTGCAGCTGATGGAAATCCCGTGCGAGACCAACCCCATGGGGGTGAAGGGCGCGGGCGAGGCCGGCGCCGTGGGCAGCCCGCCTGCTGTCATGAACGCGCTGGTCGATGCGCTGAGCGAAGACGGCGTCACCCACATCGACATGCCGGCGACGCCGGAAGTGGTGTGGAAGGCGATCCACGCGAAGGCGGCGTAACCGCTGCCCCCTCCCCCACCGCGTGGGGGAGGGCCGGGGTGGCGGCGGCGCAACGCCGCCGCCGCGTTCCCACTGTCACTCGCGCGCTTAGCCCGCGTGCGTCACCGCACGCTTCAGCCGCGTGCGTCACCGCACGACGTAATTGTCCAGCGCGCAGGTGTTCACGCCACGGCGTTCCTGGTTGCCGCCGCCCTGGAACACCGCGCGCAGATCATACACGCACTCACCCTGCGGCAGTTGCACCGCGAAGCTGGCGCCGGGCTGCACGGTTGCATCGCCCAGCCGGTCCTGGCCCCAGTCCCGCGCGCTGGCGGCCGAGGCGTAGAACTCCTCGATCACCCGGCCGCTCTGGTTCACCAGGTTGAAGCTGGGGTTGCCGGTGATCGGCCCACCCTGGGGGGCGCCCTGCTGGGCCGGCGGCTGGGCCGGGCGCGGCTGCGCCTGCTGCTGCTGCGGCGGCCGGGGCTGCGCTGGCTGGGCCTGCTGCACTGGGGCATTCGCCACCAGCGGCAGTTGCAGATCGGTCAGGCTGCAGGTGTTGATGCGCCGGCGCTCCTCGGCCAGCCCACCCTGATAAACAATGCGCACGTCGTAATTGCAGTCACCCTGCGGCAGCCGCACGATGTAGTTGGCGCCGGGGTTGATGATATCATTGCCCAGCCGGTCATTGCCCCAGTTCCGCTCATTCGCCACCGAGGCATAGACCTCGTTCACCACATGGCGGCTATTGTTGACAATACGGAAGGATGGGTCGTTGGACTGCGCCCGGGCACCCGGCATCAGGCCAGGGGCGACCAACCCTGCGAGCAACAGGGCCAGCAGCGTGCGACGAAACATAGCATTCCTCCAAGGCCATCAGCCTGCCAACCTAGCGCGACCGGCCGCGTATCGGCCATACATTACGCGCGCCGGCTCACGGCAACGTGGCGGCGAAAACGCCCTGGACAAGGGCGCTGGGCTGGGGTTGTGAGGAAGCGATGACGAGCACCTACCAGAACCCGCGCTATGCCTTCCGGCGCCCCGCCGCGCTGGGTAGCGCCGTGCCGGAACGCGCGCGCGTGGTCATCACCGGCGCCGGCGTGGTCGGGCTGACCCTGGCGCTGGACCTGGCGCGCCGCGGCGTGCCCAGCGTGGTGGTGGACGAGGACGACACCGTCTCCTATGGCTCCCGCGCCATCTGCTGGGCGAAGCGCACGCTGGAAATCTTCGGCCGGCTCGGCCTGGGTGAACGCTTCCTGGAAAAGGGCGTCACCTGGTCGCGCGGCCGCGTCTTCTTCCAGGACCAGGAAGCCTATGGCTTCGACCTGCTGCCGGAACAGGGCCACGAATACCCGGCCTTCGTGAACCTGCAGCAATACTATGCCGAGGAATGGCTGGTGCGGGCCTGCGACGCCAGCGGCCTGGTGGACCTGCGCTGGCAGACCCGCGTCACCGGCGTCGAAGCCCAGGCCGCTGGCGCGCTGCTGCACCTCGGCACGCCGGAAGGCGACTATGGCCTGCACGCCGAATGGCTGCTGGCCTGCGACGGCGCCCGCAGCACGGTGCGGGAAGCGCTGGCGCTGCCCTTCCAGGGCCAGGTGTTCCGCGACCGCTTCCTGATCGCCGATGTGGTGATGCACGCGGATTTCCCGAGCGAGCGCTGGTTCTGGTTCGACCCGCCCTTCCATCCCGGGCAATCGGTGCTGCTGCACAAGCAGCCGGACCATGTCTGGCGCATCGATTTCCAGTTGGGCTGGGACGCGGACCCCGAGGTGGAAAAGCAGCCGGAGCGCGTGATCGCGCGCGTGAAAGCCATGCTGGAAGGCGCCAGCGGCATGGCGGCCCCGCCGTTCGAACTGGAATGGGTCAGCGTCTATACCTTCCGCTGCCGCCGGCTGGAGAAGTTCCGCCACGGCCGCGTGATCTTCGCCGGGGACAGCGCGCATCAGGTCAGCCCGTTCGGCGCGCGCGGCGGCAATGGCGGTGTGCAGGACGTGGACAACCTGGGCTGGAAGCTGGCCGCGGTACTGGCCGGCGAGGCGCCCGAGGCGCTGCTGGACAGCTACGACGACGAACGTGTGCTGGCCGCCGACGAGAACATCCTCAACAGCACGCGCAGCACGGATTTCATCACGCCGAAGAACAGCGCCGCGCATGCGTATCGGGACGCCGTGCTGCACCTGGCGCGCAGCCACGGCTTCGCCCGGCAGCTGGTGAACTCCGGCCGGCTGTCGCGCCCGGCCACGCTGCATGGCTCGCCCTTGGCCACGCCGGGCGGCGAGGGCCTGCCGCTGGGCACGCCGGCACCGGATGCGCCGGTGCTGGTCGCCGGCCGTGCCGACTGGCTGCTGCGCCACATCGGCGCCGATGGCCGCTTCACCCTGCTGTGCTTCGGCGAGCTTCCCGCGGAAATCCCCGCCGGCATCACCGCCCTGCTCGTGGCGGATGACGACCGCGCCGGCGCACTGTGGGACCATGCCGGCCTGGTTGCCCGCCGCTGGCAGGCCAAGCCCGGCGACTGCCTGCTGCTGCGCCCGGACCAGCATCTGGCGGCCCGGTTGCAGGCGCCTGAAGCGGCGGAGATCGCGGCCGCGCATCGTCGCGCCCTGGGACTCGTATAATGCCGTTGCAGACCGAACCGCGCCTGGCCGACCCGGATGCGCTGTACGAGGCGCTGATGCAGGCGCATCGTGCGCTTGACGAAGCGGCCTCGCGCCGGCTCGATGCCCGGCTGGTGCTGCTGCTGGCCAATCATATCGGCGACATGGATGTCCTGCGGGACGCCATCGCCCTGGCGACACAAGGAGATCAGCCTTGACCACCCCGATCGAACGCATCCGCGACTGGCAGGAAGAACTCACCGCCTGGCGCCGGGACTTCCACATGCATCCTGAGATCGGCCTGCAGGAAACCCGCACCGCCGCGCTGGTGGCGGAACGGCTGGAGGCGATGGGCTATGAGGTGCATCGCGGCGTCGGCGTCACCGGCGTGGTCGGCGTGCTGCGCAACGGCCAGGGCAACCGCGCCATCGGCTTGCGGGCGGACATGGACGCGCTGCCGATGGCCGAGGAGAACAGCTTCGGCCACAAGAGCACCGTGCCGAACATGATGCACGCCTGCGGTCATGACGGCCACACCACCATGCTGCTCGGCGCCGCCAAATACCTGGCGGAGACCAAGAACTTCGACGGCACGGTCAACCTGATCTTCCAGCCGGCCGAGGAAGGCCTGGGCGGCGCGCTGGCCATGCTGAATGACGGGCTGTTCCAGCGCTTCCCCTGCGACGAGGTTTACGGGTTGCACAACCGCCCCGGCCTGGCGGTGGGCAAGTACGGCATCCGCCCCGGCGCCATGATGGCCGGCGCGGCGTTCTGGGACCTGGATATCCACGGCAAGGGCGGCCACGGCGCGCGGCCGGAAAGCACCATCGACCCGGTGGTGGTCGGCGCGCAGATCGTCACCGCGTTCCAGAGCATCGTTGCGAGGAACGTGGCGCCCATTGATACCGCCGTGGTCTCCACCACCGGCTTCGATGCCGGCCAGGCCTACAACGTCATCCCCGAGCGGGTTCACCTGCGCGGCACCGTCCGCACCTACAAGGTGGAGACGATGCAACTGGTGCAGGACCGCATGCGCGCGCTGGCCAGCGCCATCGCCGCCGGCTTCGGCGCCACCGCGGAGCTGCATTGGAACGAGATCACCGTTCCCGTCATCAACACGCCGGAACACACCACCGCCATTGCGGATGCCGCCGCCGAGATGGTCGGCGAGGCGCATGTCGAGCGCAACAAGGCGCCGGTGATGGGCAGCGAGGATTTCTCCTACATGCTGCAGGAGAAGCCGGGCGCCTACATCATTGTGGGCAATGGCGAGGGGCAGATGGGCGGCTGCGAAGTGCACAACCCGAAATACGATTTCAACGACACCGCCATCCCCTACGGCGCCGGCATCCTCGCCGCCATCGTGGAGAAGCAGTTGGCGAAGCGCTAACCCGCGCTCGCCTCCAGGAAGGCGTCGGTCTCCTCGGCACCCGGGAAGCTCACCGCCGCGCCTTCCCGGGTGCAGGACAGCGTCGCCGCCAGCATGGCGCGCCACAGGGCGGCGGGGAATTCCTCGCCCTCATCCAGCGCCGCTGCCAGCACCCCCGTAAAGCAGTCACCGGCGCCGGTGGTGTCCTTCACCTTCACCGGGGCGGTGCCGTAGGTGATGCGCTGGCCATCGGCGTCCACCGCATCAAGCCCGCGTTCACCGCGCGTCACCACCACGGCGACGCCTTCGCCAATGGCCTCAGCCAGGTCGGCGCTGGCGGGTTCGTCGAAGTTGCGGGTGGCGGGGTCCAGGCCCAGATGCCCCATCAGCCAGGTCGCCTCGGCCTCATTCACCACCAGCACATCGACCAGGCGCAGCACTTCCACGGGCAGCGGCAGGGCGGGGGCCAGGTTCAGGATGATCAGCGCTTCCGCCTTGCTAGCGCGGCGGATGATCTCGACCACCTCCACCGCCGGCACTTCCATCTGCAGCAGCAGCGTGGTCTCGGCGGTCAGCGCCGCGTCCTCCACCTGCGTCGCCAGCGCCCAGCTGTTGGCCCCAGCGGCGACGGCGATCTGGTTCTGCCCCTTCACATCCACGCAGACGGCGGCGCAGCCGGTCGCGGCCTCCACCTCCGCCACGCGCGCCAGGTCCACGCCCGCCGCGCGCATGCCGGAAAGCGCCTGCTCGGCCAGCGCATCCCGCCCGACCGCGCCGGCAAAGGCCACCGCAGCGCCATCCCTGGCCGCCGCCACCGCCTGGTTGGCGCCCTTGCCGCCGGGCAGCACGCGCATCGCCTCGCCCAGCACCGTCTCCCCGGGGCGCGGCAGATGCGGCAGCGGGAACACCATGTCGGCAACCACCGAGCCGAACACCAGCACCGTCATGGCGCGAACATCTCCGCTTCCCGGGCGCGCCGGTACAGGTCTTCAATGACAGCGCGGAACGGCGGCGCCACGTCGCTGGCAGGGTCCATGCGGCGGCGGCTGATCGCCTCCGTCACGCCCACCTGGTACCAATGCCCGCCCGAGAGCACGCCCTGCAAAAACCCCTGCGCCCGATCGCAGGCCATGGCGAAGCGCGCCGCCGCGGTCACGCCGGCCTCGAACTCCTCCCACAGCGCGCGCATCTGCCGGCCGAGGTCGTCCGGCAGGGCACCGAACACCACCTCGGCGGCGGCAAGCTCGCGCTCGGCCTGGGTCAGCTTGCCTTCCTCGTCAAAGGCAAAGGTGTCACCGGCCTCGATCTCCACCAGGTCATGCGCCAGGATCATCGAGAGCACCGTCGCCAGGTCCGGCGCCTCGGCGTGCTCGCCATGCAGCAGCAGCGCCACCAGCGCCGCGTTCCAGCAATGCTCGGCCGAGTTCTCGGCGCGCAGCGTGCCGTCCGGCTGCACCGTCTGGCCGCGCCGCGGCACGTGCTTCAGCCGGTCCGCCAGGGCGAGGAAGCCGTAGATCCGCTCCAGCCGCTCGGGGTGCATCAGGCCGCGGTCCAGCGCCCGAGCAGGAAGCCCAGCCCGAAAATCCCCAGCCCCAGCACGCCGACATCGCCCCAAAAGGCGTGCACCACCGGCGAGAGCACCACCACGCCGATGCCCAGCAGCGCCGCCCAGCCCCAGCTGCCCAGCCGGCCGAAGCGCGGTGTCGGCCCCGCCTTGCCCTTGGCCGGGCGCGGGGCGCTGGCGGCGCGCGGCTTACGTGGCGCCGGCACAGCCTGGACGCGAGGTGCCGCCTTGGTGGTGGCGCTGCTCAAGCGTCGCGCCCCAAGGGGCGCTCAAGCACGGCCATCAGTTCCCGCCATTCACGCGGGCTGAGACCACTGCCCTTCTGCTGCGGCTGCGCACCGGCCAGCATCTGCTTCACCACGGCCATCATGCCGGCCGAGAGCGTGACGGCGCCGAGGCGGAAGTCGCGGAAGGCCTCGGCGCAATGCGGCACCCAGGCTTCCACGCTTTCCAGCATGGCTTCGGCATAGACGCGGATTTCGTACTGCGCATGCGCGTCAGCCCTCAGCGAGAGGAAGTGGAACAGGTTGTGCAGGTCCGTCTTCCAGTACCACTGGGTATAGGCGTTCAGGGTGAGATTCATGCGAGCCAATTCGCGCGCCAGGCCCTGGCGGCCGGGGTCAACCGGCTGGCCGGCCTCATCCTCATTCAGCATCTCGACATAGTGGTCGTAGTTGCGGGTGGCGTCTTCGCGCAGCAGGTCCAACACATGCGCGGCTTCAGCGCCCTGCAGCACGTTGCCACGGCCCTGGCGGTTGCTGGCGGATTGCGCGGCCAGCTGCTCCGGCGCGGGAATGTAGAACTCGCGATCCAGGATGGAGTAGCGCGCGCTGTACTCGTTCACGTTCGCAGTACGGTGGCGGATCCACTGGCGCGCCACGAAGATCGGCAGCTTCACATGGTACTTGATCTCGCACATCTCGAACGGCGTGCTGTGGCGGTGGCGCATCAGGTAGCGGATCAGGCCGCGATCCTCGGACACGGCCTTGGTGCCGCGGCCATAGGAGACGCGGGCCGCCTGCACCACCGCGGCGTCGTCGCCCATGTAGTCGATGACACGGACAAAGCCGTTGTCCAGCACCGGCGTGGCCTGGAACAGCATGGCTTCCAGCGCCGGCACGCTGGGCCGCAGCGTGCGCGCCTCGGTGGCCCGCGCGGCGGCGATTTCCTGCTGCTGCGACTCGGTGAGCGCCATGGTCGGGTCCCTGCTTTCCCGCGCGGTTTACCCGCCGGGACGAGGCGAGGCCAGCGCCACGCTGCAACACCACTGGAAATCCGCGGCGGAAGCGCCTATCTCCACGCTGTCGTCCGGGGGCAACCCCGACCGACTATGGTGATAAACGCGGCTTGGAATAATCGTTGTGGACCCGGGGGCAGTGCCCGGCACCTCCACCATACCTTCCCCGGTTGTGCCGGGGCGTGTGGGGGTGAAACAGGCTCGACACGCGTGGTAAAGAAGACGCTTTTGCTCGGCATTGTACCGCCGTTATCGGGCTACATCCTAAGTGCGAACGACAACGTTGCACTCGCTGTTGCTGCGTAAGCAGTAAGAAGCGCGGTTCGGGGGGCACCGGGCAACAGAAGCCCCCCACTTTACCGGCTCTCACTTTACCAACTGGCCCGCTTCCGGCTTTATCCGCCGCCCAGCCGCGGAGCCATCCCATGCCATCCTCCCCCTATGCCGGCCAGACGCTGGGCGCCTTCGTCGCCGCCTCGCAGTGGCAGGACATCCCGCCAGCGCTGCGGCATGAGGGGCTGCGCAGCATCCTTAACCACATCGGCTGCGCGCTGGGCGTGGCGCAGGACCCCGCTGTCACCACCGCCCTCAAGGTCATGCGCGTGACCGCCGGCGCACCGACCAGCACCGTCTTCGGCCAGGGCGTGAAGCTGGACGCGATGAGCGCCGCCTTCGTCAACTGCATCGCCGGCAACCTGCTGGACTACGACGACACCCACCTGCAAACCGTCATCCACCCCACCGCCCCGGTGGCGCCGGCCGTGCTGGCCCTGGCGGAACAGCGCGGGTTCTCCGGCGCCCAGGTGCTGCACGCCTTCCTGCTGGGGGCGGAGGTCGAGTGCCGCATCGGCAACGCCGTCTCGCCCGGGCACTACGCGCGGGGCTGGCATATCACCTCCACCTGCGGCGGCTTCGGCTCGGCCGTCGCCACCGCCAAGCTGCTGGGGCTGGACGCCACGCAGACCTGGCACGCCATCGGCATCGCCGCCAGCCAATCCGCCGGCCTGGTGGAGAACCTGCCGAGCGCGGCGAAGAACGTCGGCATGGGCAACGCCGCGCGCAACGGCATGCTGGCCGCCTTCCTGGCCGAACAGGGCTACCAGGCGGCGCCGGCGGCCATCGAAGGCCCACTCGGCTGGGCGCGGGCGATGGGCGACGTGCCAGACATGGCCGCGATCACCGAGGGATTGGGCAGCCGCTGGGAAATCGCCCGCAACACCTACAAGCCCTACCCCGCCGGCATCGTGTTCCACGCCGTGATCGACGCCTGCCTGGCGCTGCGCGACCAGCTCGGCGTGCCGCCGGAGGCCATCGCCGGCGTGGAGGTGGCCGGCGATCAGCTGCTGCTGGACCGCGGCGACCGCGTGGTGCGCAATGAACGCGACGCCCGCGTCTCCATCCACCACAGCGCCGCGCTCGGCTTCGTGCGCGCCCGCGCCGGCGTCGCGGATTTCGAGCTGCCGGGGGTGGCGGACCCGGCCCTGGCCGCCTTCCGCGCCAAGGTGACGGCCCGGCTGGACGCCAGCCTGCCGCGCGGTGCCGCCACCGTCACCGCTCGCCTGGCCGATGGCCGCCAGGCGACGCTGACCATCTCGGCGCCGATCGGCAGCATCGACAACCCGATGAGCGACGCCGCGTTGGAGGCCAAGTTCGCGGACAATGCCGGCATCGGCGGCTTCGGCGAGCGCGCCCCGGCCATGCTGCAGGCGATCCGCGGGCTGGAACAGGCCCGCCATCTGGGTGAGCTGATGGCAGCGCTGGCTTAACCGGCCGCGTGTACTTTCGTGAATGGCCAGGTTTGGCTATCCTGCTGCCCTTGGGGGACCGCATGACTGAAGACTCCGCGCAGGCCGAGAGCCTGCTGCCCTACGCACAGTGGACCGAGGAAGCCCTTCGCGCCGTGGTGGCCGATGCGCTGGACTATGCCGCGCAGCATGGCCTGCCGGGCGAGCACCACTTCTACATCACCTTCCGCACCACCTTCCCGGGGGTGGCGATCCCGGCCCATCTGAAGGCGCGCTACCCGCAGGAAATGACCATCGTCCTGCAACATCGCTTCTGGGACCTGAAGGTGGACCGCGCGGCGGGGTATTTCTCGGTGGGCCTGAGCTTTGGCGGGGTTCCGTCGATGCTCAGCGTGCCCTTTGCAGCGCTGACCGCCTTCGCCGACCCGCAGGTGAAGTTCGGCCTGCGCTTCCAGGGCATGCCGGAGACCATGGCGCCGACCGAAGCGGAAGCCGAAGCGCCGGCCGAAGCCGCGCCGGAGGAAGCCGCCGCCCCGATGCGGCCGCAGGTGGTCAGCCTGGATGCCTTCCGCCGCAAGCGGGATTGATACACCCGACGGGGCGCCCAACGCGACGCATTGGCTTGCGCGCGCGGCTGGGGTAAGCCGGCTCCGCCTTAAGCGCGCCAGTCAACAGCTTCTGGGGCACGAAATCGGTCCAACCGGACCGATCCTGCCCCAGGGCGCCAGCGGAGACCCGCCCATGCCCCTGGACCACAATGCCCCGGCTAGGCCGGAAGGCTTCCGCTACAGCCCGATGTTCCCGCTGGGCGAGGACGCCACCCGCTATCGCAAGCTGGACATCGCCGGCGTTTCCACCATGCAGGTGGATGGCGAGACCGTGCTGAAGGTTTCGCCCAAGGCGCTGGAGGAACTGGCGTTCCAGGCCTGCAAGGATGTCTCCCACCTGCTGCGCCCGGCGCATCTGGAGCAACTCGCAAAAATCCTGCAGGACCCCGAGGCTTCGGCGAATGACCGCTTCGTCGCGCTGGACCTGCTGAAGAACGCCAGCATCGCCGCCGGCGGCAAGCTGCCGATGTGCCAGGACACCGGCACCGCCATCGTCTTCGGCAAGAAGGGCCAGCGCGTCTGGGTGCAGGGCGACGAGGAGGAGGCGCTGAGCTACGGCGTCCACCGCACCTATACCGAGACCAACCTGCGCTATTCGCAGATGGCGCCGCTCTCGATGTTCGAGGAAGTGAACACCGGCAACAACCTGCCGGTGGATTTCTCCATCATGGCGCAGCCCGGCGAACACCATGCCGACGAGCTGCACCTGATGTTCGTGTTGAAGGGCGGCGGCAGCGCCAACAAGACCTTCCTGTACCAGCAGACCCGCGCGGTGCTGAACAAGCCGAAGCTGCTCGCCTTCATCGAGGAGAAGGTGAAGACGCTGGGCACCTCCGCCTGCCCGCCCTACCACCTGGCCATCGTCATCGGCGGCACCTCGGCCGAGACCAACCTGAAGGCGGTGAAGCTGGCCAGCACCAAGTGGCTGGATGCGCTGCCGACCAGCGGCGACAAGTCCGGCCACGCCTTCCGCGACCCGGCGCTGGAAGCGGACGTCCATAAGCTGACGCAGAACCTCGGCATCGGCGCGCAGTTCGGCGGCAAGTATTTTTGCCACGACGTGCGCGTGGTGCGGCTGCCGCGGCATGGCGCCTCGCTGCCCATCGGTATCGGCGTTTCTTGCTCGGCGGACCGGCAGATCAAGGCGAAGATCACCCCGGAAGGCGTGTTCCTGGAGGACCTGGAGCACGACCCCGCCCGCTTCCTGCCGGAAGCCACCGACGACATCCTCGGCGGCGACGTGGTCAACATCGACCTGAACCAGCCGATGGACGCCATTCGCGCCACGCTGTCGCGCTACCCGGTGAAGACCCGCGTTTCGCTGACCGGCACGATGGTGGTGGCGCGCGACATCGCCCACGCCAAGCTGCAGGAAAGGCTGGATGCCGGCCTCGGCCTGCCCGACTACATGAAGAACCACCCGGTCTATTACGCCGGCCCGGCGAAGACGCCGGACGGCATGGCCACCGGCAGCTTCGGCCCGACCACGGCTGGCCGCATGGACAGCTATGTGGAAGCCTTGCAGAAGGCCGGCGGCAGCATGGTGATGCTGGCCAAGGGCAACCGCAGCAAGGCGGTGCTGAACGCCTGCAAGAGCTATGGCGGCTTCTACCTGGGCAGCGTCGGTGGCCCGGCGGCGCGCCTGGCGCAGGACTGCATCAAGAAGGTCGAAGTGCTGGAATACCCCGAGCTTGGGATGGAGGCGATCTGGCGGATCGAGGTCGTGGACTTCCCGGCGTTCATCGTGATGGATGACAAGGGGAATGATTTCTACGAGGGGCTGGAATAACCCTCATGCGGAAACTCATCTCCTCCGGCTCGAAGTTCGAGGAAGAAATCGGCTATTCCCGCGCCGTGGTGGATGGCGACTACGTCTTCGTCTCCGGCACCACCGGCTACGACTACGCCAGCATGACCCTGGCCCAAGGCGTGGTGGCACAGGCAGACCAGACGTTCCGCAACATCGCGGATGCGCTGGCCAAGGCCGGCACCAGCCTGGACCACGTGGTCCGCGCCACCTTCATCCTGCCCAACCGCGCGGATTGGCAGTCCTGCTGGCCCGTTATCAAGCGCTACTTCGGCACGGCGCGCCCGGCCTCCACCCTGCTGATCGCCGGGTTGCAGTCGGAAGCCATGCTGATCGAAATCGAAGTGACCGCCCGCCTGCCAGCCACTGCCTGACCAAGCGCCACACGGCGCGGCAGCCCGGATCGGCCGGCCAGAAAAAGGACTGACCCCATGCGCTTCGCCGTGGATCGCCTCGACCACCTGGTCATCAACTGCCGAGACGTGGAGACCATGGCCAGCTGGTACCAGCGCGTGCTGGGCATGGAACGCGAAACCTTCGGCAAGGCGCAGCGCACCGCGCTGAAGTTCGGCGGCCAGAAGATCAACCTGCGCCCCTTCGACTTCCCGGCGGAAGACTGGATCGCCGCGCGGGACTGCTCGCCGGGCACGCAGGACCTCTGCTTCGTCGTCACCGTCACCTCCGACCAGGTGGTGCACCACTTGCGCGACTGCGGCGTAGAGATCGCCGAAGGCCCAGTGGAAAAGACGGGGGCACTCGGCCAGATGACCAGCGTTTACACCCGCGACCCCGAAGGCAACCTCATCGAGGTGTCGTCCTACTCGGGTTAACGCCCTCACTGTGCGGGCGCCGGAGGGACCACCGATGACCCGTACCGAAACCGACTCGCTGGGCAGCATCGAGATCGCCGCCGACCGCTACTGGGGCCCGCAAACCGAGCGCGCCCGGCTGCTGTTCCGCATCGGCACGGAGCGGTTTCCGCTGGGCCTGATCCGCGCCGTCGGCCTGCACAAATGGGCCTGCGCCGAGGCCAACCAGCGGCTCGGCGAATTGCCGCCCGACCTGGCCGCGCCGATCCAGCAGGCGGCACAGGAAATCGCCGACAACCTGCGCGACGCCGACTTCCCGCTGCCCGTCTGGCAGACCGGCAGCGGCACGCAGACCAACATGAACGCCAACGAGGTCATCGCCAACCGCGCCAATGAGCTGCTGGGCCAGCCGCTCGGCAGCCGCCGCCCGGTGCACCCAAACGACCACGTCAACCGCGGCCAGTCCTCCAACGACAACTTCCCGACCATGATGCACATCGCCGCCGCCGAGGCGGTGACACAGCGGCTGCTGCCGGCCCTGGCCACGCTGCACGCCGCACTGGCGGCACGCGCGACCGAATGGCAGCACATCATCAAGCTGGGACGCACGCATCTGATGGATGCGGTGCCGGTGACGCTTGGCCAGGAATTCGGCGCCTATGCCCGCCAGGTGGAACTGGGCCAGGACCGCCTGCGCAGCGCCCTGCCCCGGCTGCTCAGCGTGCCGCAGGGTGGCACCGCCGCCGGCACCGGGCTGAACCGCCACCGGGATTTCGACACGCTGTTCTGCGCCATCATCAGCCAGCGCACCGGCCTGGCCTTCACGCCCAACCCCAACAAGTTCGAGGGAATGGGCGCGCATGACGCCTTCGTCGAACTGCACGGCGTGTTCAACGTGCTGGCGGTCTCCCTGAACAAGATCGCCAACGACATCCGCCTGCTGGGCAGCGGCCCGCGCAGCGGTTTTGCCGAACTCACCATCCCGGCCGATGGCCTCTCGTCGTCCATCATGCCCGGCAAGACCAACCCGACGCAGTCGGAGGCGCTGACCATGGTCTGCGCCCAGGTGATGGGCAACAACACCACCGTGACAGTCGCCGGCGCGCAGGGCCATCTGGAGCTCAACGTGTTCAAGCCGGTCATCATCCAGGCCGTGCTGCAAAGCGCGGGGTTGCTGGCCGACGCCGCCGAGAGCTTCGCCACCAACATGGTCACCAAGCTGGAACCCAACCTGGACCGCATCGCCGAGAACCTGGCGAAGTCGCTGATGCTGGTGACCGCGCTGAATCCGCGCATCGGCTACGACAAGGCGGTGCAGATCGGCAAGAAGGCGCTGGCCGAGAACCTGACGCTGAAGGACGCCGCGGCGCAGCTCGGCTACGTCGCGCCGGCGGACTTCGACCAATGGGTGCGCCCGGCCGAGATGGTCCACCCCGGCGCGTCACTGGAATGAGGCACCTGCACAAGCGCAGCTTCTCGCTGGGCGGGCACCGCACCAGCGTGGCGCTGGAACCGGCCTTCTGGGCCGCGCTGGAAGCCCTGGCCCAGCGCCGCGTGGTCAGCCTCTCAGCGCTGGTGGCGCAGGTGGACGCCGACCGCGCCGACCCCAGCCTGCCGCTGGCCAGCGCGTTGCGCGTGCTGGCGCTGCGGGAGGCCGCAGCCGGCTAAACCACCTCCACCTTCGCCGCCCGCGCAATATCGCCCCACTTGGTCCGCTCGGCCTGCATGAAGGCGAGTTGCGCCGCCGGCGTCATCGCCTGCGTCGCCGCGCCGTTCTCCCGCAGGCGGCCGGTGTATTCCTCCTCCAGCGCCACGCGATTGATCGCCGCGTTCAGCCGCTGGATGATCTCGGGCGGCGTCGCCTTCGGCGCCATGAAGGCGTACCAGGCCACGTAGTCGGTCTGGTCCAGGCCAAGCTCGATCGCGGTCGGAATTTCCGGCGCGCGCGGCGAGCGTGCCCGCGAGGTCAACGCCAAGGGCCGCAGCCGGCCGCCGCTGATATGCCCCCAACCGGCGCCCAGGCTGTCCACCATCACCGGCACGCGGCCGGCCACCACGTCCAGCTGCGCCGGCGGCGTGCCGCGATACGGCACCGCCGGAATGTCCAGCCCGTGCCGCAGCTTGAAGCCCTCCACGATCAGGTGGTTGATGGTGCCGGCGCTGGGCAACGCATAGTCCAGCTTGCCCGGCTGCGCCTTCGCCTGCGCCACCAACTCGGCCAGCGTCTTTGGCCCGGTCTCCGGGTTCGCCACCCATACCATCGGCGAGGTGACGCAGCAGGCCACGGCGGCCAGGTCGTCCACCGGGTCCAGCGGCATGCCGCGATAGACGCTGACATTGATGGAAAGCGAGCCCACGGCCGCGAACAGCAGCGTCGTGCCATCCGGCGTGGCGCGCTGCACTTCCTGCATGCCGATATTGCCGTTGGCGCCGGGCCTGTTTTCGATCACGACCGGCACGCCGAAGATCTCGGACAAACGCGGTGTCATCAGCCGCGCGTAATTGTCGAAGCCACCAGTAACGGAGGGCACGATGATCCGCACCGGGCGCCCGGGCCAGCCCTGGGCACGGGCATGCAACGCAGGCAAGGCAAGCGCAGCGCCCAGCAGGGTGCGACGAGCAGTAGTCATGAAAATCCTCGGGTGTTGGTTGGCGCGGACCCTAGCGGCGGTTGCCCGGTCGGGGCAACCGCCTGCCAGCGCCAGCCCTACGCCCGGCGAATCGTCGCCAGGAATGCCCCGGCGCGGCTACGCAGCGCGTCGGCATGGCCGGAAAGGTCGGTCGCAGCGCCGAGCAGCGAGCCGGATGCCTCCCCAGTTTCGCCCGCGGCGCGGCGCACATCCTCAATCCGCCGCGTCACCGCGCCGGTACCATCCGCCACCTGGGTTGCGCTGCGGGCAATCTCGCGCGTGGCGCTGCCCTGCTGTTCCACCGCGGCGGCGATCGCGCTGGTCACCTGGTTCATCCGCTCAATCGTACCGCCGATGTTGCGCAGCGCCTCCACCGCCTTGGCCGTGGTGGTCTGCACGCTGCCGATCTGCTGGCTGATCTCCTCGGTCGCCTTGGCGGTCTGGTTGGCCAGCGTCTTCACCTCGCTCGCCACCACCGCGAAGCCCTTGCCGGCTTCGCCCGCCCGCGCCGCTTCGATGGTCGCGTTCAGCGCCAACAGGTTGGTCTGGCCGGCGATATCGCCGATCAGCCGCACCACATCGCCGATGCGCGATGCCGCCAGCGCCAGCCCCTGCACGGTGGCATCGGTGGCACGCGCCGCTTCCGCCGCCTCCCGCGCCACCGCGGCACCTTCCGCTGCCTGACGGGTGATCTCGGCGACGCTGCTGGCGAGTTCCTCGGCACTGGCCGCCACCGCCTGCACGTCGGCGCCGGCGGCCTGGCTGACCTGCGCCACCGCATCGGCTTCGCGCCCGCTGGTCTCGGCCGCGCCGGACAGCGCGCGCGCCGCCTGCTGCACCTGGCTGGCGGCGGCGGCCACGGCTTCCACCACGCCACCGACATCGGCCTCGAAGGCGTCGGCCATGCGGGCCTGCGCCGTCGCCAGCTTCCACACCAGCATCGGCGCCACATAGGTGCCGGCGCTGTCGCGGATGGCAGAGATCGCCAGGTCGATGACCTCGCCGCCCAGCGCCATGCGGCTGTTGTGCGGCAGGTTGGCCGGGTCGCTCAACAGCGCACGGAAGCGTTCGGGGTCCTTGTGGAAGATGTCGATGCTCTGGCCGATGATCTGGTCCACCGGCACCGGCAAGGCATGGCCGATGCGCGCCAGCACGTCCTTGTTGGCGGCGTTCAGGTAGCCAATCCGGAAGCTGTCATGCGGGTCGGCGGTCATCACGCCCACCGGCAGTTGCTCCAGCATCTGCTGCTGGGCAAAGGCGTTCCGCACCGTGCCACGCAGCCGCTCCAACGCCTCGGCGATCTGGCCGATCTCGTCGCGCCGGCCCCGATCCGGCACCGGGTCGTTCGCATGGCCATCGGCAATGGCGCCGACCGCGCCCGCCAGCCGCTGCAACGGCTGGCCGATGGCGCGCGCGGTGAACCAACCCGACAGCACCAGCACCAGCGCCACGCCGGCGCCGATATACTGCACCGCGCTGTACACCGCATCCGCCGCCGCTTCCGCCGCCGCCTGCTGCTGCCCGGCCGAGGTCGCCAGCGCCTGCACCGCGCCGCCCAGTGCCGCCAGCAGCCGCTCCCGCGCCGGGTCGGCCTTGTCGTTGCGCACCGCCAGCAACTGCTCGGCCGCCTTCAGTACGTCGTCCGCGGCCTGGGACAGCCCATCGGCGGCCACCTGCAACCGGCGCATATCCTGCTCCATGCCGCCCCGCGCCGCTGAGACCAGCGCGCGCAGATGCACTCGCTGCTGCGCCGCCGCACGCCGCACCCGCCGCGCCTGGCTGTCATCGCTGGTGGCAAGGTAGCGCTGGGTAGCGATGCGCACATCGTTGACCGCGCCATGGAAGGTCATCAGCCGAGCGCGGGTTTCCTCACGCTGCTCGGCGGTGACGTCGAACTCAAGGTTGGCGCCAACGGCCTCGAAGGCCTGGTCGTAATCGGCCATCAGCGGGTAGAGCCGCCGGTCGCGGGCTTCCAGCAGTTGCCCGCGCAGGGTGGTGGCTTCGTGCGTCGCGCCGGTCATTTCAGCCAGCGCGCCGGCGGCGGTGTCCAGCTGCCCGCGGACCGTGGTGGCCCCCGGCATGGCCTGCAAGGCCGTCAGCTTCTCCCGCAGACCCTCGGCGCCAGCATCGGCGGCAGTGGTCAGCGTGGCCAGCGATTCCGTGGTCTGCGCAGCCAGGGCGTCGCGCATCTGCAGGCCGGCCCCCAGCGCCATGACGCTGGCATCCAACGCCCCGCGCTGGGCCGCCACCGCCTGTTCGGCCGCGTCGCGCTGGTCGGCCGCGCCAGCCAATTCCCCGCTGACCAGGACGACAAGCATCGTCAGCATCAGGATCGCCAGGCTGGCACTCGCTGCCAACTTTCGACCCACCGACAAATTCTGGAAAAACCGCATGGTGACCCTCCGCAGTGTCCAACCCTGCGCTCCCGTGGCTTAATCACTGGCAAACAGCGGTGAAAATTCCGCGTGGCAGGCAGCGCCATCCGGCGCGCCCCTCGACAGCCGCAGGCCCAGGCGCCACCTTGCCGCGATCTGCAACAGGACGCTCCCATGCTCTTCGACTTTGACAAGCTGCCGGCCCGCGAACGCTACAAGCTGGCGGTTTCCTGCGTGGTGCCGCGGCCCATCGCCTGGGTGGTCAGCCAGGATCTGGAAGGCGTGGTCAACGCCGCGCCGTATTCCTTCTTCAACGTTTTCTCCGAGGACCCGCTGGTGCTGGCCATCGGCTGCGGCCCGGGCAAGCCGGGCGGCAAGGACACGCTGCGCAACATCAAGGCGCTGGGCCAGTTCGTGGTCTGCATGGTGCCGGAAGTGGCGGCCGAACAGATGAACGCCACCGCGGTCGATTTCGACAGCGGCGTCGATGAAGTGGCCGAGGCCGGCCTGACCGCCCTGCCCTCCACCAAGGTGAAGCCGCCGCGCATCGGCGAAAGCCCGGTGGCGATGGAGTGCGAGACCTACAAGCTGATCGAGATCGGCCCGCATACCATGGTGCTGGGCAAGGTGCTGGCCATGCACATCCACGACGACTGCGTGATGGATGCCGAGAAGAACTACGTCGATACCGTGAAGCTCGGCCTGGTCGGCCGCATGCACGGCCGCGGCTGGTACGCCCGCACGACGGACCGCTTCGACATGCCGCGCATGACACCCGAGGAATGGGCCGCGAAAAAGGCCAAGGCCGCCGAATAACCTGAATGGCCGGGCCGGCCTTCAGGCCGGCTCGACCACCTTGGCTGCGGCCAGCAGCGCATTGATCTCCGGCCGGCAACTGCCGCAGCCGGTACCCGCCGCCGTCGCTTCCCCCACCTGCGCCAGGGTGCAGACGCCACCGGCAATGGCCGCGGCGATGCTGCCGGCGCTGACGCCGTGGCAGACGCAGATGGTCGGCGTCGGCGCCGGCCCATCCGCCGGCCGCCCGGCCAGCAAGGCGCGCCGCGCCGGCAGGCTGATCCGATTCTCCGCGAACAAGCCGGCCAGCCAGTCCCGCGCCGGCAAGGTCGGTGACGCGCCGAGGAACACCACCGCCAGCAACCGCCCATCCCGCAGCAGCGCCGCCCGGTGCGTGCCAGCGGCGGCATCGTCCAACGTCACCCAGGCGGCATCCGGCTCCGTCACCGCGGCGCGCAGCCGGGCGAAGGCCGCCGCCGGCGCATCCTCGCCGGCCAGTTCGTGCCGCCACACGCCATGCGCCAGCGGCAGGCGCGCGGCCCATTCCCCCAGTTCCGCCGGCAGCGACTGCCGCGCCAGCACGAAGCCATGCCAGGCCATCGGCACCGGCAGCACGCGCACCGGCGTGTGCTTCAGCTCCGGCTGGCCGCTGATGGGGTCCACCGCCGGATTCACCGCCGGGTTGATCCGCGCGGCGGGCGCAAAGCGGTCGGTCCAGTGCATCGGCGCGAAGACGCTGCCAGGCGGGATCGCCGTATCCAGCTTCAGCCGCAGCACAGCGCTGCCCCAGTCGCTCTCCACCCGGGCCAGCGCGCCATCCACCATGGCGCCGGCATCGTCCGGATGCATCGACAGCAGCGGTTCCGGCACATGCGCCATCAGCCGCGGCACCAGGCCAGTGCGCGTCATGGTGTGCCATTGGTCGCGCAGCCGGCCGGTCAGCAGCCGCAGCGGGAAGCTGTCGCTCGTGGCGTTCACCGGCGGGCGTGGCGGCGTCGGCACGCAGCGCGCCGCTGGCTGCAACCGCCCGCCCTGCGCGCCGGGCACCGGCACCGGCCAGCGCGTCGGCGCCAGCGCGGCGTAGCCGGCATCCTCCAGTGCGGTAAAGCCGGCCAGGTCGAACACCCGCTGAGACGGCCGCGCCAGCGTCGTCACGGCGGCATGCTCGCGGAAGATCGCCGCCGGCCCGTCCCAGCCGAAATCCCAGCCCAGCCGACGCGCCACCTGGGAGATCGCCCACCAATCCGGCCGCGCCTCGCCCGGCCAAGGGCGGAAACCGCGCTGGCGGCTGATGACGCGTTCGCTGTTGGTGACCGTGCCGTCCTTCTCGCCCCAACCCAGGGCCGGCAGGCGGATGCGCGCCAGTGCCACCGTGTCGCTGTCCCGCGTGCAGTCGCTGACGACCAGCATCGGCACGCGCCGCAGCGCCGCCCGCACCGCGCTGGCATCCGGCATCGAGACCGCGGGGTTGGTCGCCATCACCCACAGCGCGCCGATGCGCCCGGCGCCGGCGGCCTGGAACAGCTCCACCGCCTTCAGCCCCGGCTGCGTCGCCAGCTTGGGCGCGCGCCAGAACCCAGCCAGCGCCGCATGCTCGCCCGGCACCGACCAATCGAGGTGCCCGGCCAGCATGTTCGCCAGCGCGCCGACCTCGCGCCCGCCCATGGCGTTGGGCTGGCCGGTCACGCTGAACGGCCCGGCGCCCGGCTGCCCGAGGCGCCCGGTGGCGACATGGCAGTTGATGATGGCGTTGGCCTTGTCGGTGCCGGCGCTGGACTGGTTGGTGCCCTGGCTGAACAGCGTGACCACGCGCGGAGTCGCCGCGAACCATGCGAAGAACCGCGCCAGGTCGGCCGCCGGAATGCCCTGCGGCCGCGCCCCTGCGGCGGCGGCCAGCGCGGCGTCCAGCCCCGGCGCCGGTTGGGTCAAGCCTGCGGCGTGCAGGTGGCACAGCAGCGCGTCGAACAGCGCCACGTCATCGCCCGGCGCCACCGCCAGATGCAGGTCCGCCGCGTCGCAACTGGCGGTGCGTCGCGGGTCAATCACCACCACGCGCATGCTGGGCCGCGCCGCACGCGCGGCGACCAGGCGCTGGAACAGCACGGGGTGGCACCAGGCCAGGTTGCTGCCCACCAGCACCACCAGGTCGGCTTGCTCCAGGTCCTCGTACACCCCGGGGACCAGGTCCTCGCCAAAGGCGCGCTTGTGGCCGGCGACGGCGCTGGCCATGCACAGCCGGGAATTGCTGTCGATATTCGCCGTGCCCAGCACCGCCTTGGCGAATTTATTGGCGGCGAAGTAGTCCTCGGTCAGCAACTGCCCGCTGACATACAGCGCGGTGCTGTCCGGCCCGCCCTCGGCCAGCGCGCGGCGGAAGCCCTCGGCCGCCGCATCCAGCGCCGCGTCCCAACTGGCGCGCTTACCGTCCACTTCCGGGTGCAGCAGGCGTCCGGGCTGGTCCAGCGTCTCGCCCAGCGCGGTGCCCTTGCTGCATAGGCGCCCCTGGTTGGCAGGGTGATCCGGGTCGCCGGTGACGCCGCCCTTCGCATCCACCAATACGCCGCAGCCGACGCCGCAATAGGGACAGGTGCTCCTGGTCACGCTCACGCTGCCGCGTCCATGAAGCTGCTGCCCAGCGCCAATTCCGCGCGGCTGCCGACCACGCGCTGCTCGGCGATCAGCCGCATGTAGTAGCCGGCATCGGCGGTGTCGCCATACAGCACGGCGCCGACCAGGCGGCCGTCGCGCAGGAACAGCCGGCGGTATTCCTCGGCGCCCTCGTCGCGCAGGATGATCGCCTCCGCGGTCTCGGCGCTGATCTCCCCAGCCGACCATACCGCGGTGCCGGAGACCTTCAGCGCGGCGGAGTCCGGCACCGGCTGCCAGCACGCGGCCTCCCCGGCCAGGGCGGCAGCGGCGACTTCCGCCTGTTCCAGCGCCGGCTTCACCAGGCCGATCAGCCGGCCCTGATGCTCGGTGCATTCGCCCACCGCGTAGATCGCCGCGTCCGAGGTACGCATCGCGTCATCCACCACCACGCCGCGCGCCACCTGCAACCCGGCATCCCGCGCCAGCGCCACGTTGGGGCGAATGCCCACAGACATCACGACGAGGCTGGCCGGCAGCAGGCGGCCATCATCCAGCCGCACGCCCTGCACATGGCGCACCCCTTCAAGCGCCACCGTGGCCGCGGGCATGACGAAGCGAATGCCGCGCCGCGCCAGCCGCGTGGTCAGCAGCGCGCCCGCCTCGGGGTCCAGCTGGCGATCCATCGGCCAGCCCATGGCGTGCACCACCGTCACCTTCATGCCGCGCGCCGCCAGGCCGGTGGCCGCTTCCAGCCCCAGCAGCCCGCCGCCGATGACCACGGCATGGCCGCCCTCGGCCGCCAGCCGCAGCATCGCGCGCACATCGTCCAGGTCGCGATAGGCCAGCACCCCCGGCAGTTCGGCCCCCGGCAGCGGCAAGCGCACGGCGGAGGAGCCGGTGGCCAGCACCAGCCGGTCATAGGCCAGCCGCTCGCCCTTCCGCGTCGTCACCACCTGGGCGGCGCGGTCGATCTCGGTCACCGCCACGCCGGCGCGAAACCGCACCTGCAGCGCCGCCAGTTCCACCACCGGGTGGGTGATGAGGTCGCCGATCTCGGCTTCCCCCGCCAGCAACTTTGAGAGCGCCACCCGGTCGTAGGGCAGTGCGAGTTCGGCGCCGAGCAGCGTCACCTCGGCGCCCCGCACCCGCTGCGCCGCGCGCACCGCGCAGCGCGTGCCGGCCGGGCCGGCGCCGACGACCAGGATGCGCATGCTAGCCTGCCTTCAGTCGTGCCGAGCCCGACTGAAGCCCGCCTAGCCCTTGTTTGATCGACATTTGACCCCTCCGGGCGAAGCCGCCCTGCGTGGAAATGCTCTAGTGTCCTGATTCCGAAGTCCTGCGGCCTTCGAAATCCGGCCACCAGCCTTTGTTTCCAGTGGCCTGCTTATCCGCTGCGTTCGTCCGAGATCGGACGAACTTCGCGGGCAGGACACTACGCCGCCTGCAACGCCGGGTTGGCGTGGCGGGAATGCAGGAACTCCAGCACCGCCGTGCGCGCCGCCACGAAGCGCGGGTCCGCCGCCAGCTTCAACCGGTCGCGCGGGCGTTCCAGATCGACGGTCAGGATTTCGCCCACCGTCGCATTCGGCCCATTGGTCAGCATGACGATGCGGTCGGACAGCAGCACCGCCTCGTCCACGTCATGCGTGATCATGATGACCGTGGTCTTCAGCCGGGCGTGGATTTCCATCACCTGGTCCTGCAGATGCGCGCGGGTCAGCGCGTCCAGCGCGCCGAAGGGTTCGTCCAGCAGCAGCACCTTGGGGCGCATCGCCAGCGCGCGGGCAATGCCGATGCGCTGCTTCATGCCGCCGCTGATCTCGTTCGGCCGCTTGTCCTTCGCCGCGGTCATGTGCACCAGGGCCAGGTTCTCCAGCACCCAGTCGTGGCGCTGCTGCTTGTTCATCTCGCCCTTCAGGGTCTGGTCCACCGCCAGCTTGACGTTTTCGTAGCAGGTCAGCCACGGCAGCAGGCTGTGGTTCTGGAACACCACGGCGCGGTCCGGGCCGGGGCCGCTGATCTCGCGGCCTTCCAGCAGCACGCCGCCGGCGGTGGCGGGCAGCAGCCCGGCGACCACGTTCAACAGCGTCGATTTGCCGCAGCCGCTATGGCCGATGACCGCGACGTATTCACCGCGCTCGATCTTGAGATCGACCTCGCGCAGCACTGGCAGCGGCGACTTCGGGAAGGCGATGGACAGCTTGGTGATGTCGAGGAAGGGGTGCATCTGCGGATCTCCTCAGCTTGCCTGGGTGCCACGGGTGGCGATGCGGCCGGCGAGGGCCACGACCTTGTCCAGCATGAAGCCGACCAGGCCGACATAGATCAGCGCCACGATGATGTCGGACAGGTTGGAGCTGTTCCACGCGTCCCAGATGAAGAAGCCGATGCCGACGCCGCCGATCAGCATTTCCGCCGCGATGATGGCGAGCCAGCTGAGGCCGATGCCGATCTTCAACCCGGTGAAGATGTAGGGCGCCGCCGCCGGCAGCACGATCTTCCAGAAGAAGGCCAGGCCGCGCAGCCGGATGACGGCGGCGACATTCCGATAATCCTGCGGCACGTTCAGCACACCAACGGCGGTGTTGATGATGATCGGCCAGATCGCGGTGATGAAGATCACGAAGATCGCGCTCGGCTGCGCTTCGCGGAACGCCGCCAGCGACAGCGGCAGCCAGGCCAGCGGCGGCACCGTGCGCAGCACCTGGAAGATCGGGTCCAGCCCGCGCATGCAGAACGGCGAGGAGCCGATCAGCATGCCCAGTGCCACGCCCACCACGGCGGAGAGCGCGAAGCCCAAGGCCACCCGCTGCAATGAAGCCAGCAGGTGCCAGAACAGCCCCTTGTCCAGCCCGCCGCGGTCGAAGAACGGATCGACGATCAGGTCACGCGCATCCACCCACACTTTTGAGGGTGGCGGCAGCGTCGCGTTCGGCCCGCTGGCCAGGTATTCCCAGCCCAGGCCGAGCAGCGCCAGCACCATCAGCGGCGGCACCACCTGGGCGATGATCGGCACGATGCGCGACGGCTTCGGCAGCGCCGCCAGCACCGGGCGCGAGACGACGGCGGGCGCCGCCGCCGGCTTGGTGGAAACCGCGTTCATGTTCAGGCCCCCGCGATCTTCTTGATGGAGAGCGACGCCAGGTAGGCCGCGGGGTTGGCTGGGTCGAAGACTTTGCCGTCGAAGAAGGTCTCGATGCCACGGCTGGTGCCGGTCGGCGTGTCGCTGGCCTTGACGCCCGCGCGTTCGGCGGCGGCGCGCCAGATGCCTTCCTTGTTCACTTCGCCGATCAGCTTGGCCGTGTCGGTGTCCGGCGCCAGCACGCCCCAGCGGATG
>CANBNK010000018.1 GCA_947371015.1 Acetobacteraceae bacterium
CGCGGGAAGGCTGGACCGGCGTTGAACTGGGAGAACTGGTCGCGTTGGCCCTGGCGCCGCATGGTGCCAGCGGTGGCGGCGCGCCGCGCCACTACGCCTCCGGCCCGCCGATGCGGGTACCGCCGCGCTTTGCCGTACCGCTGGGCGTAGCGCTGCACGAACTGGCCACCAACGCCGCTCGCCATGGCGCGCTGAAGGTGCCGACCGGCCGGGTGGATGTAAGCTGGAAGCTGGAGCCGCCAGTGCGCGACGGCCTGCCCCCGACGCTGAAGCTGCGCTGGGCGGAAACCGGTGGCCCCACGGTGCCAGGCCCGCCGGCGCAGCGCGGCTTCGGCACCAGGCTGCTGGAGCGCGGCCTGGCGCGTGAGTTGGGCGGCACGGTGACGCTGGACTTCCGGCCGGAAGGCGTGGTCTGCGAGATCGAAGCGCCGCTGCGCCAGCAGAACTTCACCGCCACCGCAGTCGCTGCGGCGGCGGCTCAGTAGCACGCGGCTGGCGTCAGCCGCGCGCAATCCAGGGCATCTTGGCCGCGGTGATGGTGATGAACTGGATGTTCGCATCCAGCGGCAGGTTCGCCATCATCAGCACACTGCTGCCGACATGCGTGACATCGAAGGTCGGTTCCACCTTCATCTCGCCGGTCGCCTGCTTCACGCCGCGGGCCATGCGCGCGGTCATCGGCGTCTCGGCATTGCCGATATCCACCTGGCCGGAGACGATGTCGTACTTGCGGCCGTCCAGCGCCAGCGTCTTGGTCAGGCCGGTGATGGCGTGTTTGGTGCTGGTATAGGCCACGCTGTCCGGCCGCGGCACATGCGCTGAAATGCTGCCGTTGTTGACGATGCGGCCACCCTGCGGCGACTGCTCCTTCATCATGCGGAAAGCGGCCTGGGCGCACAGGAAGCTGCCGGTCAGGTTGACCTGCACCACGCGGGCCCAGTCCTCGTACTTCAGATCCTCGATCGGCCCGGCCGGCACGTTGCCGCCGGCGTTGTTGAACAGGAAGTCGAGGCGGCCCCAGGTCGCCTTGATGCTGGCAAACAAGGCGTTGACCGCGTTGGGGTCGCCGACATCGGTCGGCACCGGCAGGGCGCGCGGCCCAGCATTGCCGGCCATGCCGACGGTCTCGGCCAGCGCATCGGCGCGGCGGCCGGCCAGGACCACGGACCAGCCATCCGCCAGCAAGGCCAGGGCGGCGGCACGGCCGACGCCGGAACCGGCGCCGGTAACTACGGCATACTTGGACATCAGCTTCTCCTCAGGAATTCGGACCGCGGCCCATGCCGACAGGCTGCCAGCGGCGCAAGGCGGTGTTCTGCAGCACGGCGGGGTTGACGCAGCTCAGCGGCCAGCGGCCCTGCAATACCAGCGAAAGTTCCAGCCCGACACGCGCCTTGCGCGCCGCATCGAACCGCGCGCTGGCGCTGGCGACATGCGCGGTCAGCGTCACGTTGCCCATGCTGAGCAGCGGGTTGTTGTGGCTCGGCGGCTCGGTCTCCAGCACGTCCAGCGCGGCATGGGCGATCCAGCCTTCCGACATCGCCTTGATCAGCGCTTCTTCCTGCACGGTCGGGCCGCGGCCGGTGTTGATGAACACGCAGGTCGGCTTCATCATGCGGAAGTGCTTCTCCTTCAGCATGTGATGCACTTCCGGCCGCGCCGGCGCGTGCATGCTGATGAAGTCGGACGTGCTCAGCACCTCGTTCAGCGTGGCGGGCTGCACGCCCATCTCGCTCATCAGCGTCTCATCGACGAAGGGGTCGTAGGCGATGATGCGCAGGCCGAAGGGCAGGGCGCGCTTGGCCACCGCGCGGGCGACGCGGCCGAAGCTGATCAGCCCGAGCGTCTGCCCCATCAGCCGCGGGAATTGGTACAGGTGCGGCCGGCCTTCGCGCCAGCGGCCGTCCCGCACCATCTTGTCCTGCTCCACCAGGCGGCGGAAGCCGGCCAGCAGCAGCGTCATCGCGTGGTCGGCCACTTCCTCGATGAAGGTGTCCGGCACGTTGGTCACGGGAATGCCGGCGGCGGTAGCGGCCTTCACGTCCACGCTGTCCACGCCGACGCTGCCCAGGCTGATGACCTTGCACTTCGTCAGGCTGTCGATGATGCGCTTGGAGACGGGCATGCCCTTGCCGTAGATCGCGTCGGCGTCCTTGGCCTCGGCGATGAAGGCGTCCTCGTTCATCGGCGTCTCGACGATAACGGCGTCCAGCCCTTCCAGCGCCTCCAGCTCAGGCGCATAGCCTAGCGCACCCTGGAAGTTGGGGGTGACGATCTTGAATTTAGGCATCGGTGTTTCCTCTATTTCGGCGCGCGGGCGCGAATGGCGGCTTCGTTGACCTCTACGCCCCAGCCAGGGCCGGTCGGCAGCAACAGCTCACCATTCTCAATGACCGGCGGCGGGGTGAATTCATCGCGCCACTTCACGCTGTCGATGTCGATTTCCATGACGCGGAAGTTGGGGATGGCGGCGCAGAAGTGGGCGGAGATCATGCTGCACAGGTTGCCGTAGAAGTTGTGCGGCGCGCAATTGACCTCATACACGTCGCACATGCTGGCGATCTTCAGGCTCTCGGCCAGGCCGTTCCAGATGACATCGACGATGCCGACATCCATGGCGTAGTTTTCCAGGAACGGCCGGAATTCGCGCCTTCCGTGCAGCGTCTCGCAGGACGCGATAGGGCAGGGCGACATGCGCTTGATGCTGGCCAACGCCGGCGCGTCATGCGTGTCGATCTCCAGCCAGGTCAGGTCGAACTCGCGCACCGCCTCGGCCACACGAATAAAACCTTCGGTCTTGAAGTGGAAGTTGGTGTCGAGGTGGATGCCCATCTCCGGCCCCACCGCCTCGCGGATGGTGCGCAGGTGGCGCTTCAGGTGGTCCAGCGTGCGGTTGTCCCAGTTCAACTCCGGCCAGCCGGCGTGGCGGCCGAAGCCCGGGGAGAACTGGTAGAGCTTGCCGTCCTCGCCGGGGATCAGGATGTTGGTCTTCAGCGCCTTGAAGCCCAGCGCCTTCACCTCGGCGGCGTGGCGGCCCACCTCGTCCCAGTCATGGCAGGGCGGCGTGCCCATGTAGGCGCTGTTGCGCACGCGGTAGCTGGCGAAGTGGCTCCAATAGACCGGGATGCGTTCCCGCACCGGCCCGCCGAACAGCGCACAGACGGGAATGCCGCGGGCGCGCGCGGCGATGTCCAGGCAGCAATTCTCGATGGCGGCGATGGCCTGCTGGTTCAGCCCGCCGCGCGACTGCCGCGTGGTCATCAACAGGAAGGCGGTGATGTGCTCGAACCGCGTCGGGTCGCGCCCGATCAGCAGCGTGCTCAGCGTGTCGATGACGCTGGAAAGCCCGGCACTGCCAAAACTCTCATTGTATTCGGACCAGCCGACCAGGCCCTCATCCGTGGTGATCTTGAGGAAGGAGAACAGGCGCCAGCCGGCATCGGCGCGCAGCGTTTCCACCTTGGCGATCTTCATTGGCGCGTTCCTCCAGCTTGTCAGCAGCGAAGCATGGCCAAGCGCCCTCCACAAGCCGGCGGCCAGGGGTTAGCGTGGCGCAGCCAATCAGAAGGAGGAGCGAAAATGGGCCAGTTGGATGGGAAGATTGCCTGGGTGACCGGCGCCGGTTCCGGCATCGGCGAGGCCGCCGCGATCGCGCTGGCCGGGGAGGGCGCCGTGCTGGTGCTGACCGGCCGCCGCAAGGAACCGCTGGAGGAAGTGGCCGCAAAGATCAAGGCCGCCGGCGGCAAGGCGCATGTCCACCCTTGCGACCTGACCGTGTCGGCGCAGGTGGATGACGCCGCCGAGCAGATCGCCAAGCGGCTCGGCCGCATCGACATCCTGGTCAGCAATGCCGGCGCCAACATCGTGGACCGCCATTGGAACAAGATCAGCGCCGCGGGCATCGACACGCTGATCAACTTCAACCTGTCCAGCGCCATGTACGTGGCCCGCGCGGTCATGGGCATCATGCGGGCGCAGGGCGGCGGCTTGATGATCCACACCGCGTCAATGGCCGGTCGCAACACCGGCGGCTTCAGCGGGCCTGGCTACCAGGCGGCCAAGCACGGTGTGGTGGCCATGAGCCATTCGATCAACCAGGAGGAATGCATCAACGGCATTCGCTCCACGGCCTTGCTGCCGGGTGAGGTCAACACGCCGATCCTGAAGCAGCGTCCCAACCCGCTTTCGCCGGAAGAACTGGCGCGCATGCTGCAGCCGGAAGACACCGGCGAGGTGATCCGCTGGATCGCCTGCCAGCCGAAGCATGTCTGCATCAACGAGATGTGGGTGACGCCGGCCTGGAACCGTAGCTACGTCGCTGCTTTGCAGCGCAAGCTGTAGGTCTTCGATCCAGCGCAAGCTGCAGAGCGGGATGCGTTGAGGCGAAATTGCCGCAAATGCTGAACCCCGCGACCTGCAATAAGCTGGAGGGTGCTACGTGAGCGAATGCGAACACAGCATGCTCCAGCGGCGCAACGCCGCGGCCCGGTAAGGGCCGCGGCAGCCTGTTTCAGCGCATCCCCGCCTGCGCCACACCTGCCGGGGCGGCGGTGCGGCCGCCATCCACCACGTATTGCGCGCCGGTGATGTTGCTGGCCAGGTCCGAGCACAGGAACAGCACTATGTTGGCCACTTCCTCCGGCGTGCCGTAGCGGCGCAGTGGAATGCCGGCGGTGTAGTTGGCCTCCACGCTTTCCGGATGGTTGGGGGAGACCTGCTTGGCGATATCCGCGATCATCCGCGTGGCGATTGGCCCGGGGCAGACGGCGTTGACCCGGATGCCTTGCGGCCCGACCTCACCGGCCGCGACCTTGGTCAGTCCGATGACGGCGTGCTTTGAGGCGACGTAGGCCGGCATGCCCGGCGTGCCGACGAGCCCGGCGATGGAGGCGGTGTTGACCACCGCACCCGACTGTTGGCGCAGCATCACCGGCAGCACATGGCGCAGGCCGAGGAACACGCCCTTCACGTTCACGCTCATGACCGCATCGAACATCGCTTCGTCGTACTCGGCGGTATGCGCTACCTTGCCCTCGATGCCCGCATTGTTGTGGAAGCAATCGATCCGCCCGAAGCGGTCCAGCGCCGCCTGTACATAGGCCGCGACATCGGCGGCGCGCGTCACGTCGGCGGCCTGGTGCGCCGCAGCCTTGCCGATCTCGGCGGCTACGGCGGCGGCGGCATCGGCGTCCCGGTCCACCACCAGCACCTGCGCGCCGCGCTGCGCGAAGCCGAGCGCCACGGCGCGCCCGATGCCATTGCCGCCACCGGTGACGACGGCCACTTTTCCGCTGAAATCCATGCTGCGTTTCCCCTTGTTGTTGGTTGGCGCGGCAAGGCTACTGCGTGATCGCTTCTGACTGAAGCGCTCACGCACTAGCCTTGCTGTTTGAGAGACTGATTCACGGCTTACGGCGATTCCGCCTAAGCCGATCAGGCTCTGGCCCAGCCTGGGCCGCGGGCACAAAAAAGGCCGGCAGGGTTGCCCCCGCCGGCCCGTTTCAGTCCGTGCAGCTTCAGCTGTGGGCGAGAATCGCCAGCAGCAGCAGCGCCACGATGTTGGTGATCTTGATCATCGGGTTGACCGCCGGGCCGGCGGTGTCCTTGTACGGGTCACCAACGGTGTCGCCGGTCACCGCGGCCTTGTGGGCATCGCTGCCCTTGCCGCCGTGGTGGCCGTCCTCGATGTACTTCTTGGCGTTGTCCCAGGCGCCGCCGCCGGTGGTCATGCTGACGGCGACGAAGAAGCCGTTGACGATGACGCCCAGCAGCATCGCACCCAGCGCCGCGAAGGCCTGGCTTTTGCCGGCAATGGCCTGCACGCCGAAGTAGATGACGAGCGGCGAGAGCACCGGCAGCAGCGAGGGGATGATCATCTCCCGGATGGCGGCCTGGGTCAGGATGTCCACCGCCCGGGCGTAGTCCGGCCGGTCGGTGCCGGCCATGATGCCCGGCTTCTCGCGGAACTGGCGGCGGACTTCCTCCACCACCGCCATGGCAGCGCGGCCCACGGCGGTCATCGCCATGCCGCCGAACAGGTAGGGCAGCAGGCCGCCGAACAGCAGGCCGACGACCACGTACGGGTTCGCCAGGCTGAAGTCCGGCGGCGCCATGCCGCGGAAGTAGGTGAACTGGTTGGCGTTGGCGATGAAGTAGTTCAGGTCCTGGGTATAGGCCGCGAACAGCACCAGCGCGCCGAGGCCGGCCGAGCCAATGGCATAGCCCTTGGTCACCGCCTTGGTGGTGTTGCCGACGGCGTCAAGCGCATCCGTCGTCTTGCGGATTTCCTTCGGCAGGCCAGCCATTTCGGCAATGCCGCCGGCGTTGTCCGTGACCGGGCCGAAGGCGTCCAGCGCGACCACGACGCCGGCCAGGGCCAGCATGGTGGTGGTGGCGATGGCGATGCCGTAGAGGCCCGCGAGGTTGTACGTAACCAGCACGCCGGCGATGATGATCAGCGCTGGAACGGCGGTGCTTTCCATGCTCACGGCCAGGCCGCGGATTACGTTGGTGCCATGGCCCGTCACCGAACTCTCGGCGATGGACTGCACTGGGCGGTAGTTGGTGCCGGTGTAGTATTCCGTCACCCAGACAATCAGCCCCGTCACCACCATGCCGGCAGTGCCGCAGAAGAACAGGTCGATGGCCTTGAAGCTGGTGCCGGCCGCGGTCAGCGGGGCATCCAGGTCGCCGAAGACATATTGGGTCAGCGGCAGCAGCACGATCAGGCTGAGGATCGCGGCTGCGATCAGGCCCTTGTACAGCGCGCCCATGATGTTCTGGCTGGCGCCCAGCTTGACGAAGTAGGTGCCGATGATGCTGGTGACGACGCAGACGCCGCCGATCCACAGCGGGAACAGCATGGCCTGGGCCTGCTGCGCGCCGGTGAAGGAAATGGCGGCGAGCACCATGGTGGCGACCATGGTCACCGCATAGGTCTCGAACAGGTCGGCTGCCATGCCGGCGCAGTCGCCGACATTGTCGCCCACATTGTCGGCGATGGTGGCGGGGTTGCGGGGGTCATCCTCGGGAATGCCAGCCTCGACCTTGCCGACCATGTCGCCGCCCACATCCGCACCCTTGGTGAAGATGCCGCCGCCGAGACGGGCAAAAATAGAAATCAGCGAGGCGCCGAAGCCCAGCGCCACCAGGCTGTCGATGACGGTGCGGTCATTGATGGCGTAGCCAATGCCGACCACCAGGATGGTGAAGTAGACGGCCACGCCCAGCAGGGCCAGGCCGGCGACCAGCATGCCGGTGATGGCGCCGGACTTGAACGCCACGTCCAGGCCGGCGGCCAGCGACTTGGTGGAGGCCTGCGCCGTACGGACGTTGGCGCGCACGCTGACGTTCATGCCGATGAAGCCAGCCAGGCCGGACAGCACGGCGCCGATGGCGAAGCCGACCGCCACCAGCAGCCCGAGGCGCCAGGCGACCAGCAGGAACAGCACGGCGCCAACAGCGCCGATGGTGGTGTATTGGCGCTTCAGATAGGCCTGCGCGCCTTCCTGGATGGCCTTGGCGATTTCCTGCATGCGGGCAGACCCCGCATCCATGCCCATTACCTGGCCTGCGGTGATGGCGCCGTAGGCGATCGACAACGCCCCCAGCACAATCACGATCATCAAAGCTTCGGTCATTTCGACCCTTACCCCCCGTTGTGGACGGCGCCGCCTTGTTTCAAGCCACGCCACCCCTACGGGCGGCGCGCCCCCTTGCGCGACGCAAACGCGGCAAAGCTAGGCGGCCCGGGGCAGGGGCGCAACGGTGGAAAACCAGGGCCGAGGAGGGGGTTCCGCCCTGCTGCCGGCGGCGCGGACTACCCCTTGGCCGGCAAGGTCACCGGGCTGTACCGGGCATTGATGGCGATGGAAATCCGCTCCTCCGGCTGCGCGTTCGGATAGACCCAGTGCTGCAGATAGGCCGGGAACAGCAGCAGCATGCCGGCCCGCGGTGTCACCGGCACCTTGGTGGCGAAGCAGGCGGCGCCCTCGATGCCCACGACATTGGCGTTGGTGCGGTGGTCGAGGAACTCGAACAGGCCGCTGCGGCCCTGCGCTTCCGGCACCTGCACGTAGTAGGAGCCGGACCACGCCCAGCCAGGGTGGTCATGCGGCGTGTTGTAGGCATGCTGCCCGTTGATGTTGACCCAGCCCTCCGCCTGCAGGCTGCGCCCACGGAACGCGTAGCCGGGCGCCACTTCCTTGGTGGCTGCCATTACTGCCCGCGCTACAGCTTGGCACAGTTCCTGGAAGACCGGCTCCTGCCAGCGGAACAGCCCAAAGTCGGAATGCCAGCCATGCTGGTTGGAGCGGAGCAGGCCGGGGTGCTCTGCCCGGCGCGCCTGGATCGCCGGCACCAGCCGCGCGTTCAACGCCTCCGCATCCTTCAGCATGAAGCGGAAACTCGGCGAAGCGAATAGCGGCTCGGTGCCGGTGAGAGTGAATTCGACCATGGTCGCCGCCTGTAGCGTGGCCGCACGCCGGACAACAGCGACCGTATCATGAAGGCCCGCTCCCTGCCGTTACCCGGCGCGGGCTTGCTTGGCCAGGGCCGCGGCGGCACCATTGCGGCATAAATTCCAAGGGGGATTCCGATGTTGCGGCGAGACCTGCTCACCAGCGGGGCGGTGGCCCTGCTGCCGGCCGCTGCCCTGGCGCAAGCCCCGGCCCCGGCTGCCGAGGGCATCGTGGAAAAGCGCGTGTTCGAGCTGCCCAGCTACACCACGCGCGGTGGTGCCAGCATCCCGAATGTGCGGATCGGCTACCAGACCATGGGGACGCTGAATGCGGCCGGCACCAATGCCGTGCTGGTCTGCCACTTCTTCAGCGGCGACAGCCACGCCTTCGGCCGCTACGAGGCCGGCGGCCCGGCGGGCTACTGGGACGCCATCATCGGCCCAGGCAAGGCGATCGATACCAACCGCTACTTCGTCGTCTCGGCGGACTGCCTGGTGAACGTGAATGTCCCCAATGCGCGCACCGTCACCACCGGCCCGGCCACGCTGAACCCGGCCACCGGCCGCCCCTGGGGCATGGAATTCCCGGTCATCGCCATGCGCGACTTCGTCGAGGTGCAGAAGAAGCTGCTCGACAGCCTCGGCGTGAAGAAGCTGCACATGGTCACCGGCCCGTCCAACGGCGCGCTGCAAACAGTGGAATGGGCGGCGGCCTACCCCGGCTTCATCGAGCGCTGCATGCCCGTCATCGGCGGCGCCGAGTTCGACGCCTGGATGATCGGCTGGCTGAACATCTGGGAAGCGCCGATCAAGCTGGACCCGAATTGGCGCAACGGCGACTACTACGGCCCGGGGCGCGAAGCCCCGCTGCGCGGCCTGGCGGAAGCCTGGAAGATCGTCACGCTGCACGCCATGGACCGCGCCGCGCTGACCGTCCAGGCCCGCAAGGTGGTGGAAGGCCAGAACCCCGCCCGCAACATCAACGACCAATACGCCATCGAGAAGTGGCTGGATGACCGTGGCCAGGCCCGCGCCCGCACGTCCGACGCGAACTCCTTCATCTACATGGTCCGCGCCAACCAACTGTTCCTGCAGGACTACCCCAGCTACGAGGCTGCGCTGGCGAATGCGCCGCATCGCTGGCTGGTCATCCCCAGCCCGAACGACCGGGTCTTCCTGCCGGAAGCCATGCGGGAGATGGTGGAAGCGCTCCGCAAGGGTGGCAAGGCGGTGCAGCAGGCCGAGGTGCGCGGCCCGCTGGGTCACCTGAATGGCGTGGTCGGCATGGCCCCGTTGGCCGAGCAGATCCGCGCCTTCATCAACAACTGAGCCACCGGGGTGTGGGCGCCGCCGAGGCGCCCACAAGCTACGTCTGCTTCGCCAGGAACGCCTTGGCCGCGTCCGGGTCGATCAGCGGATAGGTCATGAACTGCGCCGGGATGATGTCGGCCCATTCGGTCAACCGGCGATGCAGCGTCTCGTTGTCCGGCACGTCGAACAGCACCACGGCGCCGCGGCCAACCCGGGCATGCACGCTGCGCACCTGGCCGGAATCGATCAGCGGCTGCACCCAGCGCCAATAATCCTGCCGCCGATGCGCCACGCTGGTCGGCGCCTCCGGCCGCGGTTCGCTGATGACCAGGAACAGCATCAGCCCCTCCCAGCCGGCGGGTCGCAGGCTTCCGTCGCCATGTCGCCGGGGATGGACAACTCCAGGATTTCCAAGTCGTCCGAGGTGGCGATCTCGTTGTGCTTCATGCCGCCGGGGATCAGCAGCGCGTCGCCGGCTTCGCTGCGGTTGCGGGTGCCGTCCTCGAATTCCAGCTCGACCCAGCCCTTCAGCACATAGACGAACTGCGCCTCGCATTGGTGGGTATGCCAGCCGGTCGGCTCCGTCATGCCGGTGATCGCTTCCATCACCTGGGCGCGCAGCCGGCCGCCGGTCGCGGCGTTCACGCCCAGGTCGCGGTAGCGGAAGAACGTACGCCGCCCGCCGACGAAGGGCTGGTCCGCCTTCTTCGCCACCATCAACTTCGCCTTCGGGGTGATGCTGCCGTCCATGGTCGTTCTCCCTGGTGTGTTGCCCACCTGGGGCCACGCTACACCCGGCCGCGCCGGCTTGCCCAGCATGGCGCCGGCCCACATAGTCGGCGCAAATCACCAGGGGGAACGCGGCATGGCACGCTTGGCAAACAAGGTTGCCTTCATCACCGGGGCCGGCACCGGCATCGGCCGGCAAACCGCGGAGCTGTTCGCCCGCGAAGGCGCCCGCGTGGTGGTGGCCGACATCAACGCCACCACCGGCGAGGAAACCGCCCATCGCATCACCAGCGCCGGCGGCCAGGCCATCGCCATCCATACCGATGTCAGCGAACCCGACAGCATCTCCGCCGCGCTGGCCCGAACCGAACAGCATTTCGGCGGCCTGCACGTGCTGCACAACAACGCCGGCGGCTCCACCGATATCGACAACAACGTGGTCGAGGCCCCGCTGGAGGAGTTTTGGCGCGCCATCAAGCTGGATCTGTTCGGCACCTTCCTCGGCTGCCGCTTCGGCATCCCCGCCATCATCCGCTCGGGCGGCGGCTCGGTCATCAACATGGCCAGCGTGGTGGCGCTGATGGGCTTCCCGGGGCGGGATTGCTACACCGCGGCCAAGGGTGGCATCGCCTCGCTCACGCGCTCGCTGGCGGTGGAATATGGCCGCCAGGGCGTGCGGGTGAATGCCATTGCGCCGACGGTGACGCTGACCGAGCGGGTGGTGAAGATCCTGGCCGGTAACCCCGCCATGCAGGGCCTGGCGGACCAGCACCTGCTTGGCCTGGGGCAGCCCGGGGACATGGCGCATGCCGCGCTGTACCTGGCCTCGGACGAGGCGCGCATCGTCACCGGGGTGATCCTGCCGGTGGACAGCGGGCTGGTTACCGTCTGACCCCCTTGCGCCAGCCCGCGCCGGGCGGCATGTAGGTGGACGCGCGGTGGGCCTGTAGCTCAATGGTCAGAGCGGACCGCTCATAACGGTTTGGTTGCAGGTTCGAGTCCTGCCGGGCCCATGCCGCGCCCCCGCCCCTCCGTGCCGAGGCCACAGCCCATGAACGCCCCCTATCTCGCCGACTGGCCGGCGCTGCTGCTGGCCTTCGTGGTTGCCCCGCTGCTTGCCCTGGCGGCGGTCGCGGCCGCCCACCTGGTGCTGGAACGGCTGCTGCGCGGCCGCGACGCGCCGGTGCTGCTGGCAGTGCTTCGCCGCGGCCGGCTGCCGCTGCGGCTCACCGTTGTGCTGCTGGTGCTGGACCTGGCGCTGCCGGCGGCCGGATTCAACGAGGCCACCGGCGCCATGGCGCACAGCCTGCTGGGCCTGGCCCTGGCGGTGGCGCTGGGCTGGACCATCACCCGCAAGGTGGCCGCCGCCTTCGACGTGCAGTTGGAAGGCGCGCTGCCCGGCGATGAGGACCTGGCGCTGCGCCGCCGCCGCACCCAGTTGGCGGTGTTCCGCCGCATGGCGGTGTCCGCCGGCGTCATCTTCACCGTCGGCGTCGTGCTGACCGCCATCCCGGCGGTGCGGGCGGTGGGGCTGTCGCTGTTCGCCTCGGCGGGCGTCGCTGGCCTGGTCATCGGCATCGCCGCGCGGCCGGCGGTCTCCAACCTCATCGCCGGGTTGCAGATCGCGCTGACCCAGCCGATCCGCATCGGCGACGCGGTGACAGTGGAAGGCCAGTGGGGCCGGGTGCAGGAGATTACCGCCACCTACGTCACCATCATCACCTGGGACCAGCGCAGCCTGATCGTGCCGTTGAGCCACTTCCTGGAAAAGCCCTTCCTGAACTGGACCAAGGACTCGGCCCAGCTGATCGACACGGTGATGCTGTCGCTGACCTTCGCCGCGCCGGTGGAGGCGATCCGCGACAAGGTCGCCGCCATCCTGGCGGAGGCCCCGGGCTGGGATGGCCGCACCGGCAAGGTGCAGGTGACCGGCTGGAAGGAAACCGGCGTGGAGTTGCGCATCCTGGTCAGCGCGCCGGATGCGTCCCGCATGTTCGAACTGCGCTGCCACCTGCGGGAGACGCTGCTGGCCTGGCTTTCAGCAGACCATCCGGAAGCGCTGCCGGCGCTGGGCCAACCGGCGCCGAAGCCGGCCTGAAACTACTCCGCCGCCGCCTGGGCGTGGTCGTGGCAGCCGGCGCCGATCAGCCGGACAACCTCATCCGTGCTGACCACGTCGGCGAAGATATTGGCCATGTTGGACAGCGTGGCCTGCTGTTCCTGCGGATGGTGGCTGGAGCAGCCATCGGCGACGAAGAACACCTTGTAGTCCAGCATCATCGCGTCCCGCGCGGTGCTCTCGCAGCACACATTGGTCACGGTGCCGGTGACGATCAGCGTGTCCACGCCGCGCGCCTTCAGCTTCTCATGCAGGTCCGAGCTGCCCTGGATGAAGGCACTGAAGCGGCTTTTGCAGACCACCCAGTCGCTCGCCATCACGTCCAGCCCCTGCCACAGCCGGTGGCCATAGCTGCCGGGGGTGAAGGCCTCGATCATCTTGGCCCGCCGCTCCGGGCTGACGAAGTGGTCGTAGAAGCTGCGCCAGCTTTCCACTGCCGCCGTATCAGCGGTGTGCTGCAGGTAAACTACCTGGCCGCCGGCGGCGCGCAGCGCCTCGCTGATGCGGTTCACCGCGGCCACGGTGCCGATGGCGCTGGCCACCGCGCTGGCCTGGCCGGGCGCCATGAAGCCGTTCTGCAGGTCCACCACCACATGGGCGGTCCGTTTCGGGTCCAGCCCATGAAAAATGCTGACGCCGCCGCGGCGGTCGGTCACCCGGGAAACCACAGAGGGGAACAGCTCGAAATCGGCCATGACGGGCACCTTTCGCAAGATCGTGCAGGCTAGGCCCGCCGCAGCGGTAACCGCAACCGCCAAGCCCCACCTGATCACGCCATGCTGACCGGAAATGCCCGGTGCGGAGGCAGTTCCGCCGCAACCAGGGCCGCCTTGGCGCAGCACCGCCTTGGCGTGCCCGGCCGCGCCCGTTAGAACGCGTGCTGAACCGCGCCCCCCCCAAGGGGACCCCCAGGAAGCAGCACCCATGGCCGCCTACCAATACGTCTACATGATGAAAGACCTCACCAAGGCCTATCCGGGCGGCCGCGAGGTATTCAAGGGCATCACCCTGTCCTTCCTGCCCAATGTAAAAATCGGCGTGCTCGGCCCCAACGGCGCCGGCAAATCGACGCTGATGAAGATCATGGCCGGGCAGGACAAGGAGTTCGGCGGCGAGGCCTGGGCCGCCGAGGGCGCCACCGTTGGCTACCTGCCGCAGGAGCCGCAGCTGGACCCGACCAAGACCGTCGGCGAGAACGTCCGCGGCGCCTTCGCCGAACTGGAAGCCCAGATGGCGCGCTTCAACGAGATCTCGATGAAGTTCGGCGAGGAAATGTCGGACGACGAGATGAACACCCTGCTGGGTGAGCAGGGCGACCTGCAGGAAAAGATCGACGCCGCCGACGGCTGGGAAATGGACCGCAAGGTGGAGATCGCGCTGGATGCGCTGCGCTGCCCGCCGGCCGACAGCATGGTGGAGCACCTCTCGGGCGGCGAGAAGCGCCGCGTGGCGCTGTGCAAGCTGCTGCTGGAAAAGCCCGACCTGCTGCTGCTCGACGAACCGACCAACCACCTGGACGCTGAGAGCGTGTCCTGGCTGGAACAGACGCTGAAGGACTACACCGGCGCCGTGCTGGTCGTGACCCACGACCGCTACTTCCTCGACAACGTTACCAACTGGATCCTGGAAGTCGATCGCGGCCGCGGCTTCCCCTATGAGGGCAACTACTCCGCCTACCTGGAAAGCAAGCGCAAGCGCCTGCAGCAGGAGGAGCGCGAGGAAAGCACCCGTCAGCGCCAGTTGGCGCGCGAGCAGGAATGGATGGGCCGCAGCCCGACCGCCCGCATGGCCAAGAGCAAGGCGCGTATCTCGGCCTATGAGGACCTGCTGGCCAAGAGCAACGAGAAGACCGCCGGCGAAGCGGAAATCGTCATCCCGCCGGCGCCCCGCCTGGGCAACACCGTCATCGTGGCTGACGCCCTGATGAAGGGCTACGGTGATCGGCTGCTGATCGACAACCTGACCTTCAAGCTGCCGCCGGGTGGTATCGTCGGCATCATCGGCCCGAACGGCGCCGGCAAATCGACGCTGTTCAAGATGATCACCGGCGTCGAGGACCCCGATAGCGGCAAGCTGATCGTCGGCGAGACGGTCAAGCTGGGCTATGTGGACCAGAGCCGCGACAGCCTGGACCCGGACCGCACCGTCTGGCAGGAAATCTCGGACGGGATGGACCAAATCCAGATCGGCAAGAAGCTGATCCCCAGCCGCGCCTATGTCGCCGCCTTCAACTTCCGCGGCAGCGATCAGCAGAAGCGCGTCGGCCAGCTTTCCGGTGGTGAGCGCAACCGCGTCCACCTGGCGAAGATGCTGAAGCGCGAGCACAACGTGCTGCTGTTGGACGAACCGACCAACGACCTGGACGTGGATACGCTGCGCGCCCTGGAAGACGCCCTGGAAGAGTTCGCCGGCTGCGCCGTGGTCATCAGCCACGATCGCTGGTTCCTGGATCGTCTGGCCACCCACATTCTGGCCTTCGAGGGCGACAGCCACGTCGAGTGGTTCGAGGGTAACTTCGAGGCCTACGAAGCGGATAAGCGACGTCGACTGGGCAACAGCGCGGACCAGCCGCACCGCCTCAAGTACAAGCCGCTGGCGCGGTAGCCCCGTGCCGTCGGCGCTGTTCTCGCCGAGGACCATCGCGACCGAGCGGCTTTCGCTGCTGCCGCCGGCGCCGGAGCACCTGCCCGAGCTGGTGCGGCTGAAGGCCGATGAGCGCGTCTTCGGCCTGATGCTGCATGGCGTGCGTCCACCTGAGCGCACCGCCATGGAACTGGCCGACGACATCGAGTTCTGGACGGTGCGCGGCTACGGCATCTGGTGCGTCCACCTGAGGGGAACCGGGGAGTTCCTCGGCATCGCTGGGCTGATGGAACGGCCGGATGGCCGCGGCGTGGCGCTGCGCTATGCGCTGTGGCCGGAGGTGCGCGGCCATGGCTATGCCCGGGAAGCCGCCCGTGCCGCGCTGGAGTTCGGCCACCGCGCCGGCCTGGCCCGCATCATCGCGGTGGCCTGGGTGGAGAACCTGGCGTCGCGCACCGTGTTGGCGGATATCGGCATGCTGGAACACGATGCGTTCATGCACCAAGGCAAGCGCATGATCGTATATGAGAGCCTGGCATGAGCCACTTCACCCCCGTCGCCGCCCTGCAGGGCGGCGCGTTGATCGGCACCTCGGCGCTGCTGTGCTGGGTGTTGCTGGGCCGCACCGCCGGCATCAGCGGCATTGTCGCCGGCGCTGCCCAGGCCAGCGGGGCGGAGCGCAACTGGCGCCTGGCCTTCCTGGCCGGGCTGATACTGGCGCCGCTGGTGTTCGCCCTGGCCGGCGGCGCGCTGCCGGTACCCGAGGTAACCCGCAACCCCGCGATGCTGGTGGTCGCCGGCCTGCTGGTCGGCTTCGGCACCCGCATGGGCGGCGGCTGCACCAGCGGGCATGGTGTCTGCGGCCTGGCGCGGCTCTCGTGGCGCTCGGTGGTGGCAACGGGCACCTTCATGGCCTCGGCAGTGGCGACGGTCTTCGTCACCCGCCACCTGCTGGGGCTGTAGGGCGTGGCTATCCTTGCCGCGCTGCTGGCTGGCCTGCTCTTCGGGCTGGGGCTGGTGGTCTCCGCCGTGGTAGACCCGGCCAAGGTGCTCGGCTTCCTAGACCTGGCCGGAGACTGGGACCCCAGCCTGGCGCTGGTCATGGTGGGGGCGATCCCGGTTGCCGCGCTGGGCTTCGTGCTCGGCCGCCGGCGGCCTCGTCCCCTGCTGGCCGCCAGCTTCCAACCGCCGACAGCCCGGGCGCTGGACAGCCGGCTGATCCGGGGCGCGGCGCTGTGCGGGGCGGGCTGGGGGCTGGTGGGCTTCTGCCCCGGACCGGCCCTGGCCAGCCTGGCGCTGGGCGCCTGGCAAAGCTGGGTCTTCGCCGCGGCCATGCTGCTGGGCATGGCCGCACATGCGGTCTGGAACTTGCGGCGGTAGCAGGTGGCCCCGCGCGGGCAGGGTCCGCCGGAACGCAGGAAGCCTAGCTCGCCCGCATCTGTGAGATCTGCTGGCGCATCGCCGCCAACAGGGCGCTCACCTGCCCGCCGTTGCGTTGGACGACCGAGGCGTATTCGCTGCGCTGGGTCAGCCGCAGGCTGGTGCCCTCGGCGATCATGTCGATGATCCGGGGCGCGCCGCCGATGTCCGAGACCCGCCAGTCCAGCGTGAAGGCCGCGGTATTCGGCCGCTCGACGCTGGTGCTGACCATCACGTCGTCCTCCGTATTGGCTTGGCTGCGGCCCAGCGTGAACTTCACGCCCTGGTACTCGCCGAAGCGGGACGCCAGGTTGTGGATCAGCGTCTGTTCGAACAGCCGGCTGTATTCCTGCTGCTCGGCCGGGCTGGCGGTGCGCCAGAACCGCCCGAGGATGAAGCGGCCGACGCCCTCTATATCCACGGCGCGGCGCAGGATGCCGGCCACGCTGTCCCGCCGCGCGGCAACCGGCGCGTTGGAGTTGATGGCGCCGACCAGGTCGTTGCCGGTGGACTGGATGAAGCCGGAGGCGCGCGTCGCGTCGATCGCCGCCAGGGCCGAACGCAGGGGCAGCGCCACGGGTAGGCCCAGGGCGGCCGCCACAACCAGTCGCCGTTGGATCGTCGTCATGCACTCGGTCTCCGGATGGTGCCATGCCTGGGCACCGGGGTCGTTTCAACTGTGCCAACTGGTGGGGCCGGCGCCGGCCCCACCAGCGGCTTCAGCGCGTCGGCGCGGCGCGGCCGCTGCTGCCGAAGCCGGTGCCCATGCCGGCCTGGCCGGACCGCGGGTCCAGCCGATTGCCGATCTGCGCCGCGCGGTTCTGCCGATAGCCGCTGCGCAGCGTCGCATAGGGGTCGAGCGAGGTACGCTGCACCTCGTCCAGGGTTTCGATTAGCCCCTCGCGGGTGTCCATGGCGGTGGCACCCGCGCGGCTGTAGCTCAGCGCCTGCACCACCACGCCCTGGCCAAGCCAGAAGAACGGGTCGGCGACGATGCCGACGCCGAAGCCGACCAGGTCGCGCGCATTGCTCGGCCCGATGATCGGCACGAACAGATAGGGACCTTCGCCGATGCCCCAGACCGCGAAGGTCTGGCCGTAATCCTCGGTATGGCCGGGCACGTTGAAGTGGTCCCGCGCGATATCGAACAGACCGCCCACGCCCAGCGTGGAGTTGATCAGGAAGCGCCCGGCCGTGTCGCCCGCCCGGCGCGGCTCGCCCTGCAGGATGTCGTTGGCCAGGATCGCCGGGGTCCGCAGATTGCCGAGGAAGTTGCGCACCACCAGCCGCACCGGCCGGGGCAACACCTCCCGGTAGCCGACCGCGACCGGACGCAGCAGATATTCGTCCAGGCCCTGGTGGACCGCATACAGCGTGCGGTTCAGCGGCTCGACCGGGTCATTGGTCTGGCGGAACTCGGCCATTGCCTCAGGGTCATCGGCCGGCGGGCGGGTGGCGCAGCCGCCCAGGACGACGAGGGCCACCAGGCTCAGTGCCAGCAGCAAGCGGTTCGGGCGAATCGGCATGGGGCTCGGCAACCTCGATGGTGTCCTTGATACTGGTTAGCTTGCCGGCAAAATCCAGACCAGCCTCGGTGCTGTGACGAAAAGCGACAGATAGCACCGGTTCGTCCCGGCGCCCTGTGCGTCCTGCACGGCGACACAATATGCTGATCTAGCACTAAAGCGCCTGGCGCGGCCAGAAGGCTGCCGGCCCGGCAACCCAACTTGCGGCGCATAAGGTAATTAGGGCAACAAGCGGCATGGACCAGGCACCGAATAACACCTTGCAACGCTGGCTGACCGGCCCCCGCGTCGGCGCCCTGCCGGCCATGGCGGAAACCGCCGCGCCGCAGCTTTCCTTCGAATTCTTCCCGCCCAAGACCGACGCGCTGGAAACCCAGCTATGGTCCTGCATCCGGCGGCTGGAGCCATTGGCGCCGCGCTTCGTCTCCGTCACCTACGGCGCCGGCGGCACCACCCAGGCGCGCACCCATGCCACGGTGTCGCGCATCGTGCGGGAAACCGGGCTGACCCCGGCGGCGCACCTGACCTGCGTCGGTGCCACGCGCGAAGAAGTGAACGACGTGGCCCAGGGCTACTGGGATGCCGGCGTGCGCCACATCGTCGCCTTGCGCGGTGATGCTCCTGCTGGCGCCAACGGCTATGAGCCGCATCCCGGCGGCTACGCCTATGCCGCAGACCTGGTCGAGGGCTTGAAGCGCGTCGCGCCGTTCGAGATCAGCGTCGCTGCCTACCCGGAGGCCCACCCGACCGCGACCTCCGCCCAGGATGACCTGGACAACCTGAAGCGCAAAATCGACGCCGGGGCGACCCGCGCCATCACCCAGTATTTCTTCGACAGCACGGTCTATCTCCGTTTCCTCGACCGCTGCGCCCAGGCCGGCATCACCGTGCCGATCGTGCCCGGCATCATGCCCGTGACCAACTACGCCCAGGCGGCCCGGTTTTCCGCCATGTGCGGCGCCAGTGTGCCGGCCTGGATGGGCAAGCTGTACGAAGGCCTGGACGAGGACGCCGAGACCCGCCGCATGGTCTCTGCCGTGGTCGCCGCCGAACAGGTGCGGCTGCTGCAGGCCAATGGCGTAGACGAGTTCCACTTCTATACGCTGAACCGCCCCGACCTGGTCTATGCCATCGCGCACATCCTGGGGGCGCGGCCGAAGGGCGTGAATCAGCCGCCCAACGGTTAATCCAGCCGCATCCCCTCGCGGCGGATCATCTCCGCCGCCTGGGTCCGGTACTCCGCCGAGGACGCCGCCAACTCAGCGGCGGTATTCCCCACCGGCGTCATGCCGATGGTCTCCAACCGAGACCGCACCTCCGGTTCCGCCAGCGCCGCGACCAGCGCCTGCTGCACCCGGGCGATGGCCGCGGCCGGCGTGCCGGTCGGCGCCCAGAAGCTGGCGGCCTCGGCCCGGTTGAAGCCGGGAAAGCCCTGCTCCGCCACGGTCGGCACCTCCGCCAGGCCGGGCAGCCGCGCCGGCGAGGAGATGGCCAGCGCCCGCAGTAGCCCCTCCCGCACCAGCGGCACCGCCTGGGGCAGGGTGGAAAAGCCCCAATCGGTGTCGCCGCCCATCACCCCGGCGATGGACTGGCTGCCGCCGCGGTAGGGGACATGCGTCGCCGTCACCCCGGCGCTGTTCAGCAATATCAGGCTGGTCATGTGCAGCCCGCCGGCGATGCCCGAGCTGAAGTAGGAAAGCTGCCCCGGCCTGGCGCGCATCATGCCGATCAACCCGGCCAGGTCGCGCGCCGGATGGTCGGCCCGCACCACCAGGATCACCGGCGCCTCGGCGATCTGGCTGACCGGGGTGAAGGCGGCCTGGGCGTTGTAGGACAGGTTGCGGAACAGCATGTTGTTGGTGTTGAGCCCGAGCCCGGTGGACAACAGCGTATAGCCATCCGGCGCCGCGCGGGCGGCCTCGGCCTCCCCGATGGTGCCGCTGGCGCCGCCCTTGTTGTCCAGCACCAGCGGCTGGCCCAGCAGGCGCCCCATATACGGCGCCACCAGCCGGGTCGGCGTATCCACCCCGCCGCCGGCCGGCCAGGCGACGATCACCCGGATCGGGCGCACCGGGTAGTCCTGCGCCCGGGCCGGAACGGCAGTGGCGAAGGGCAGGGCGAGCAGGCTACGACGGCGCATGGGTTGGCTCCCTTGGCATTTCCGACTGCATTCTGCCCCGTCACGACGGGCTTGGAAACCGCCATGCAGCAGCGCAGGATGCGGCAAAAGCGGAGGAGGACAGGTCCATGGCGCTCAACGCCCAGCAGATGAAGCAATTCGAGGAAGAAGGCTGGCTGTTCTTCCCCGAGGCCTTCGGCCCCGAGGAAACTGCCCTGCTGCGGACCGAGGCCGAAAGCATCTACGCCCAGCAGCGCGAGGAAGTCTGGCGCGAGAAGTCCGGCGCCCCGCGCACCGCCTTCGCTGCCCATCTGTACAACGAGGCCTTCGCCATCCTCGGCCGCCACCCGCGGCTGATAAAGCCCGTCGAACAGTTGTTCGGCGAACAACTCTACATGCACCAGTACAAGATCAACGCGAAGGCGGCTTTTACGGGCGATGTCTGGCAGTGGCACCAGGATTACGGCACCTGGCTGCGCGACGACGGCATGCCCGAGCCGCGCGCCATGAACATCGCGGTCTTCATGGACGAGGTGATGCCGATCAACGGCCCGCTGATGCTGATCCCGCGCAGCCAGCACCAGGGCAACCTGGCAGCCTCGCACGACACCTCCACCACGTCGTATCCCTTGTGGACCATCAATGACGACGTGGTGACCAAGCTGGTGGGCGGGGGCGGGATCGTGGCGCCCACCGGCAAGGCCGGCGGCGTGTTGATGTTCCACGGCAACCTGGTGCATGGCAGCGCGCCCAACATCACGCCCTATCCGCGCAAGATCGTCTATCTGACGCTCAACGCGTGCTCGAACTACATCCGCACACCGACGCGGAAGGAGTGGATCGCGCATACCGACTTCACGCCGATTGTGCCGTGCGATGACGGTGCGCTGCTGGACCATGCGCGCCGGTACCGGCAGGCGGCGGAATAGGGTAGGGGCGCCTTGGCGGCGTTCCCCACTCGTTCTATATCAGCGGGGTGAACGCCCCAGCCCCCGCTCCAGCCGACTACCTCTCCCGCCTGAACCCGGAGCAGCGCGAAGCCGTCGAGACCCTCGACGGCCCGCTGCTGGTGCTGGCCGGCGCCGGCACCGGCAAGACCCGGGTGCTGACCACGCGCTTCGCCCACCTGCTGAAGACCGGCAAGGCCTGGCCCGGCCAAGTGCTCAGCGTCACCTTCACCAACAAGGCCGCGCGGGAGATGCGGGAGCGCGTCGCCGCCATCATCGGCCAGCCCGCCGATGGCCTCTGGCTCGGCACTTTCCACGCGCTCTGCGCCCGCATGCTGCGCCGCCACGCGGAGCTGGTCGGGCTGACCAGCAGCTTCACCATCCTGGATTCGGATGACCAATTGCGCCTGCTGAAGCAGGTGATGGACGCCGCCGGCGTGGACCTCAAGCGCTGGCCGGCGCCCGGCCTGATGGCGGTGATCCAGCGCTGGAAGGACCGCGGCATCGTGCCGGGCAAGGTCACGCCGGCCGAGGACAGCGACTACGCCAACAACCGCGCCCATGCCTTGTACGCCGCCTATCAGGACCGGCTGAAGCAGCTCAACACCGCCGATTTCGGCGACCTGATGCTGCATGTGGTGGAGATACTGAAGAACCACCCGGACGTGCTGGCCGACTGGCACCGGCGCTTTCGCTATATCCTGGTGGACGAATACCAGGACACCAACCTGGTGCAGTACTACTGGCTCCGCCTGCTGGCCCAGGGCCACAAGAACATCTGCTGCGTGGGTGACGACGACCAGAGCATCTACTCCTGGCGCGGCGCCGAGATCGAAAACATCCTGCGTTTTGAGAAAGACTTCGAGAACGCCCGCATCGTCCGGCTGGAAGCCAATTACCGTTCCACCAAGCCCATCCTTGGCGCTGCCGCCGGGCTGATCGCGCGCAACACCGGCCGACTGGGCAAGACGCTGCGACCCGGCCGCCACGACGCCGAGGGCGACAAGGTCCGCGTCGTCTCGCTGTGGGACAGCGAGGAGGAAGCCCGCATGGTCGGCGACCGGATCGAGCAGGCTCGCCGCGCCGGCCAGAACCTGGCGGAGGTCGCCATCCTGGTCCGCGCCGGCTTCCAGACCCGCAGCTTCGAGGAGCGGATGATCACGCTCGGGCTGCCCTACCGCGTGGTCGGCGGCCTGCGTTTTTATGAGCGCGCCGAGATCCGCGACGCGCTGGCTTACCTGCGCGTGCTGGCGCAACCCGCCGACGACCTGGCCTTCGAGCGCATCGTCAACACCCCCAAGCGCGGTCTGGGCGACACCACGCTGAAGGCGATGCACGACCTGGCCCGCAGCGAAAACATCCCGCTGATCGCCGCCGCCTGGCAATTGCTGCCGAGCATGCGCCCGAAGCCGCGCCAGGCACTCACAGAACTGCTGCAAGGCTTCGCCCGCTGGCGCGAGATGCTGGGCAAGGACGGCCATGTCGTGGTCGCCGCCACGCTGCTGGATGAGAGCGGCTACACCGACATGTGGAAGCAGGACAAATCGCCGGAAGCCCCGGGGCGCCTGGACAACCTGAAGGAGTTCGTCCGCGCGCTCGGCGAGTTCGAAAACCTTTCCGGGTTTCTCGACCACACCGCGCTGGTGATGGAGAACGAGGAAAACGCCACCGCCGAAAAGCTGTCCATGATGACGCTGCACGCGGCGAAGGGGCTGGAGTTCGACATGGTCTTCCTGCCGGGCTGGGAGGAAGGCCTGTTCCCCAGCCAGCGCAGCATGGATGAGGGCGGCGAGAAGGCGTTGGAGGAAGAACGCCGCCTCGCCTATGTCGGCATCACCCGTGGGCGAAAGCACGTCATCATCAGCTGCGCCGCCAATCGCCGCATCTACGGCAACTGGACCAGCAGCATCCCCAGCCGCTTCATCGACGAGTTGCCGCCCGAGCATGTGGAAGTGGAAGGCGGCGCCCGGCCCCGCGCCGCCGAACAGCCCAGCATGTTCAACGCCGCACCGATGTTCGCCCGCCGCCCCCGTGTCATCGAGGCGCCCGCCTGGGACGTTAAGGAGCGCGCGCCGCGGCCGGATGCCATCAAGGTGGGCCAGCGCGTCTTCCACATGAAATTCGGCAACGGCAACGTCATTGCCGTGGACGACGACAAGTTGGATATCGAGTTCGACAAGGCCGGCACCAAGCGCGTGCTGGACCGCTTCGTGGAGAAAGTTGGATGATGTCGTCCGATGACTGGAGCGCCGCAGGCGGCGGAGGTCTGAATCGGCCGGCCAGCTACTTGTCAAAGCGCCGCGCCGAACCGCTGGAGGCCGTCTGGGTCGAGTTGCTGCCGGAGGACGCGCTGGAAGCCTTCGAGGCCGCCTTCCTGCAAAGCTGCAACACCGTCGGCTTCTTCAAGGACGACGACACCGAGACCTGGCGCGTGGAAGGCGTGCGCGAACAGGGCGCCAATGCCGAGGCGCTGGCTGCCGGCATCGCCATCGCCGCCGTGGTCAGCGGCATCGAAATGCCGGAAATCCACGCCGCGCCGGTGGAAGCCGATGGCTGGCTGGCCCGCACGGTGGAGGCCTTCCCGGAACAGCCGATCGGGCAGACCTGGCTGGTCCGCCCGACCCACCTGCCCAACCCGCCCAGCTATGGCCGCACCGTGCTGGTACTGGATGCCGGCATCGCCTTCGGCTCCGGCGAGCATGAATCGACCCGCGGCTGCCTGATGGGCTTCGAGACCGTCGCCCGCCGCCGCAAGCCGCGCGGGCTGCTGGACCTTGGCTCGGGCAGCGGCATCCTTGCCCTGGCCGCGGCCCGCCGCCTGCGCCGCCCGGTGCTGGCCACGGACATCGACCCCTGGAGCGTCCGCGCGATTCGCGAGAACACCGTGCTGAACGGCCAGCAGCGCCTGGTGCGGGCCCAACTGGCCAATGGCTGGCAGCACCGCAGCCTGCGCGGCCGCAGCTACGACCTGGTCTTCGCCAATATCCTGGCCCGGCCGCTATGCAGCATGGCGCGGCAGATGGCGCTGCACCTGAAGCCCGGCGGCACCGCGATATTGGCCGGCCTGCTCGGCGTGCAGGTGCGGATGGTGCTGGCGGCGCATCGGCGCCAGGGCATGCGGTTGGAGCGGCGGATCAACCTGGGGCCGTGGTCGTCCCTGGTGCTGCGCAAGTAGGCCCCTGTTGCGGTGCAGCGGCGGCGCGCTAGGCTGACCGCCTGCCGCCAGGGGTTCCCGCCATGCGTTTCAGCAACTTCCTGTTCCCCGAAAGCCGCGACCCCGCGCTGGACGGCCAAGTCATCGCCGAAAGCGTGGCGGAAGCCAAGCTCTGCGACGCCCTGGGCTACGATGTCCTCTGGCTGGCCGAGCACCACTTCGACGGCAACTGCATCTACATCGACCCCATCACCTTCGCCGCCGCGCTGTCGCAAGCCACGTCGCGCATCAAGCTGGGCTTCGCGGTGGCGCAGGTCTCCCTGCACCACCCGATTCGCCTGGCCGAGCAGATCAGCGTGCTGGACCACCTGACCGGCGGCCGCCTGATCGTCGGCCTCGGCCGCGGCACGGCGTACAACGTGTACGAATACCAGGGCTACGGGATCGATTGGCAGGAGGCCGGGCCGCGCTACGAGGAGGCCGAGACGATCATGCTCAAGGCCTGGACCAGCCCCGAAGGCTTCGAGTACCCGGGCAAGTTCTGGAACATCAAGGCGCCGGCGCTGCGCCCGGTGCCGCGCACGCTGCCGCACCCCTATGTGCTGCGCGCGGCGTCGTCCGAGGATGGCGCCCTGCACCTGGCGAAGCGCGGCCAGCCTTTCATGATGAACGTGCAGTCCATCGAGGTGACGCGCGATCGTCTCGCAAAATACCGCGCGGTGCTGGCGGAAGGCGGCCACGACGTGGCGGCCTGCCTGGCGGAGAGCTGGGTCTGGCGCAACATCGTGGTGGCCGAGACCGATGCCGAGGCCGAGCGCGTCGGCATCCCCGCCTTCGAGGCGATGCAGGAACAGCGCAAGGCCCTGCGGGAGCGTGTTTATGCCGAGCAGGGCGTGCGCATGGTGCAGGAAACCGCGCCCCCCGCCCGGGTGCAGGTGGACAAGGCGCTGATCTGCGGCAGCCCAGCGACCGTGGCGCAGAAGATTGCCGAGATCGACGCGACCGGGGTTGGCGGCGTCATCGGCAGCTTCCGGCTCGGCCCGATGCCGGCCGAGGTGGCGGCGAGGTCGCTCACGCTGTTCGCCGAGCAGGTGATGCCGCGCTTCCGGGCGCCGCTTGCAGCGGCGGCGCAGTAGGCGCGGCTGGACCCGCGCCGGCGTAACGGCTAAGGCCGGCATCAAATGCCCGTGCCCCTCGACTCCCCCTGTGTGCTGCAAGTGCTGCCCGCCCTGGCCGCGGGCGGGGTGGAGCGCGGCACGCTGGAGATGGCCGCCGCGCTGAAGGCGGTGGGCTGGCGCGCCATCGTGGCGTCCTCCGGCGGGCCGCTGGTGCCGGCGCTGGAGGCGCTGGGGGCGACCCATGTGACCCTGCCGCTGGCCAGCAAGAACCCGCTGACCATCTGGCGCAACGCTGCGGCGCTTGAGGCGCTGATCCTTAAGGAGCGGGTGGCGATCATCCACGCACGCTCGCGCGCCCCGGCCTGGTCCGCCTGGTTGGCGGCGCGGCGGACGGGGGCGCATTTCGTGACGACCTATCACGGCACCTACAATGAGGACCTGCCGTTCAAGCGCCAGTACAACGCCATCATGGCGCAGGGCGAACGGGTGATAGCGATCAGCCAGTTTATCGCCCGGCATATCCAGGAACGCCATGGCACGGATGCCCAGCGCATCCGCATCATCCCGCGCGGCGTCGACCCGACGCTGTTCGACCCCGCGGCGGTGACGCCGGAGCGGCTGGCCGCGCTGCGCAAGCAATGGCAACTGCCCGGCGACGCCAAGGTGGTGGTGCTGCCGGCCCGGCTGACCCGCTGGAAGGGCCAGGCCGTGCTGGTGGAAGCCCTGGCGCGGCTGCCGGAGAAGGTGGTGGCGGTGATGGTCGGGGCTGGCCGCCCGAAGTTCCGGCAGGAACTGCTGGACCTGGCCGGCAAGCTCGGCCTGGCTGACCGGGTGCGCCTGGTGGGCCATGTGGCCGACATGCCGGCTGCGCTGATGCTGGCCGACGTGGTGGTGCATGCCTCGACCGACCCGGAAGCCTTCGGGCGCACCGTGATCGAGGGCATGGCGATGGCGCGTCCGGTGCTGGCCGCCGACCTCGGCGCCCCGCCTGAAGTGGTGCGGCATGGCCAGAATGGCTGGCTGGTGCCGCCGGGCTTCCCGGAGGTTCTGGCCAACGCGATCGGGGTGGTCTTCGCCCTGCCGGAATCCGAGCGGCAACTGATCTGCGAGCGCGCCCGGGCCACGGTGCTGGCCAACTTCACCACCGAGGCAATGCAGCAGGCGACGCTGGACACCTACTGGGACCTGCTGCACCAGGCGGCACCCGCCGAGGCCGCCTGATGCCGGGTGATACGCCCGTGGACGTGCCCAGGGACATCCTGGTCATCAAGCTGGCGTCGCTGGGCGATTTCGTGCAGGCCTTCGGGCCGTTCGCGGCCATTCGGGCGCATCATCCGGGCGCGCGGATCACGCTGCTGACCACGCCGCCCTATCGTGAGCTGGGCGAACGCTCGCCATGGTTCGACGCGGTGTGGACCGGCGGCCGGCCGGGCTGGGGCGACCTCGGCGGGCTGTGGCGGCTGGCGCGCTTCCTCCGCGGCGGTGGCTTCGGGCGTGTCTATGACCTGCAGACCTCGTCGCGGTCTTCGCGCTATCGGTGGCTGTTGCCGGCGGGGGTGGAGTGGTCCGGCATCAGAGGCGGAAGCCACCCGCATCCCAACCCGCGGCGGGATTTCATGCACACGTTGGAACGCCAGCGCGAGCAGCTGGAGATGGCCGGGATACGGGCTTTCCCGGCGCCGGCGCTGGACTGGCTGGACGCGGATATCTCGGCGCTGGGCTTGCCGGAGCGCTTCGGCGTGTTGGTCCCCGGCGCCTCGCCGACGCGGCCGGGCAAGCGCTGGTCGGTGGAGCGGTTCTGCGAGTTGGCCGCCGGGCTGGACCTGCCGGTGGCGGTGGTTGGCGGCAAGGCCGAGGCCGAGCTGGCTGCCAAGATCACGGCGCGGGTACCGGGCGCGGTGGACCTGACCGGGCGCACCAGTTTCGCCGGGCTGGGCGCGGTGGCGCGGCGGGCGGCCTTCGCGGTGGGCAATGATACCGGGCCGACCCACATGATGGCCGCGGCGGGATGCCCGACCCTGGCGCTGTTCGGCGATGAGAGCGACCCGGCACTGTGTGCCCCGCGTGGGCCGGTGGCGGCGGTGCTGCGCCAGGCGCCCTTGGCCGGGCTGGGCGTGGCCCAGGTGCGCCAGGCACTGGACGCACTGCGGGGTTGATCTGGGCGTTAAAGCCGAATGGATTCAAGGGTGTCTGTTTCGGACAAATCCCCCTCGGGTGGGCTGATCAGCCCGGCCCGGTTGGCGCCGCCGGTACAGGGCAGACGTCATCCACCAGCGACAGCGCCGGCTTCGGACAAATACCCGGCGCGCCAGGGCGGCATGCGGGGCGATGGCTGATGCGAATGGCAAAGAGCCCGCCGGCGCGCGCGCCAGGGTCATTAGAACATAACGGGAACTAAAGCAAAAATCAAGCTTCCGCCTGGGCCACCACCGCCTGCATCTTGCTCTCCACCTCGCCCTGGATCACGCCCTTCACCAGGCGGAACAGCCAGGGCAGGGTCACTGTCACGGCGAGGGTCTCGGGGCCGAGGTCCACCACGGCGGTGACGCCCTTGCCGGAGAGCACCAGCCGGTCCTCCCCCTTCCAGGCGCTGAACAGGCCGTAGAGGTCGGCATCCTCGGCCAGGCGGGCGCAGGCTTCGCGCAGCCTTTCGGGGGAGGCGGCATGGGTACGCGAGAGCTGGATATCGGCCATGGCTGGCAGCCTTCGCCCCCCGCAGGGCAGCCGTCAACCACGCGCGCTTGACGCAACCACCCCCGCACGCCCATTTTCCGCGCCCTTGCAGCCGAAAGAGCCTTGTCCAATGCCAGCGATCACCCTGCCAGACGGCTCCGTTCGTCAGTTCGACGGCGCCGTGACCGGCACCGAGATCGCCGCCGCCATTGGCCCCGGCCTGGCAAAGGCGGCGTTGGCCATGGACGTGGATGGCGCGACGCGCGACCTCTCGACCCGGCTGGAGGTGGACGCCGCGGTGCGCTTCATCACCCGCAAGGATGAGCTGGCGCTGGAGATGATCCGCCACGACGCCGCCCATGTGCTGGCCGAGGCGGTGCAGGCGCTGTACCCGGGCACCCAGGTGACGATCGGGCCAAGCATCGAGAACGGCTTCTACTACGACTTCGCCCGCAACGAGCCGTTCACGCCCGAGGACTTCCCGGCCATCGAGGCCAAGATGCGGGAGATCGTGGCGCGCAACAGCCCGTTCATCCGCAGCGTGCTGCCGCGGGACGAGGCCAGCCAGTTCTTCCTGGACAAGGGCGAGAAGTACAAGGCGGAGCTGATCCACGACCTGCCGGCGGACCAGGAGATCAGCCTGTATTCGCAGGGCGAGTGGATCGACCTGTGCCGCGGCCCGCATATGCGCGGCACCGGCGATATCGGCACGGCGTTCAAGCTGATGAAGGTGGCCGGGGCCTATTGGCGCGGCGACCACCGCAACGCCATGCTGTCGCGCATCTACGGCACCGCCTGGCGTGACCAGAAGGAACTGGACGCCCACCTGTTGCAGATCGAGGAGGCGGAGAAGCGCGACCACCGCCGGATCGGCAAGGAAATGGGCCTGTTCCACCTGCAGGAAGAAGCCACCGGCAGCGTGTTCTGGCACCCCAAGGGCTGGAAGCTGTACCGCAAGCTGGAGGACTTCATGCGCCGCCGGCTGGACGCGACCGGCTACCAGGAGGTGAAGACCCCTCAGGTGCTGGACCGCAAGCTGTGGGAAGCCAGCGGCCACTGGGAAAACTACCGCAAGAACATGTTCATGGCGACGGTGGAGGACAAGGACGAGGCGCATCGTGCCCTGGCCCTGAAGCCGATGAACTGCCCCTGCCACGTGCTGATCTTCAACCACGGCCTGCGCAGCTACCGCGAGTTGCCGCTGCGCATGGCCGAGTTCGGCGCCTGCCATCGGTATGAGCCGAGCGGGGCGCTGCACGGCATCATGCGGGTCCGCGCCTTCACCCAGGACGACGCGCATATCTTCTGCGAGGAAGGCCAGATTGCCGATGAGACGGTGCGCTTCGTCGCGCTGCTCTCGGCGATCTACAAGGATCTGGGGTTCGAGAGCTTCCGGGTGAAGTTCTCCGACCGGCCGGCGACGCGCGCCGGCAGCGACGATGTCTGGGACCGGGCCGAGGGCGCGCTGAAGGACGCCTGCGCCATCGCCGGCGTGGCCTATGAGCTGAACCCGGGGGAGGGCGCCTTCTACGGCCCGAAGCTGGAGTTCGTGCTGCGCGACGCGATCGGGCGGGACTGGCAGTGCGGCACCCTGCAGGTGGATTTCGTGCTGCCGGAGCGGCTGGACGCGGAATATGTCGGTGAGGATGGCACCCGCCAGCGCCCGGTCATGCTGCACCGGGCGATCCTGGGCAGCTTCGAGCGTTTCCTCGGCATTCTGATCGAGCAGCATGCCGGGCGCTTCCCGCTGTGGCTGGCGCCGGTGCAGGTGGTGGTGACGACCATCGTCAGCGACGCCGACGACTTCGCCCGCGAAGCCGCCGCCGCGTTGCAGAAGACCGGGCTGGATGTGGCGCTGGACCTGCGGAACGAGAAGATCAATCGCAAGGTGGCGGACCACATCGCCCAGCGCGTGCCGGTGCTGGCGGTGGTCGGCCGGCGGGAGGCGGAGGAGCGCAGCCTGGTGCTGCGCCGGCTGCCGGGGCGGGACCAGGTGACGCTGCCGCTGGCCGAGGCGGTGGCGCTGCTGCGGGCCGAGGCGACCCCGCCAGACATGGTGTGACATGGCAGTTGCGCCCGGGGCAGGCCGGGCGCATGCTTGTCCATTATTCGTTGAAACTTCGATAGGAGATACCCATACCCCGTGGACCGATGCCGGCTTCGTTGCCTACCCGCGACGGGCCCCGCGTGAATGAGGATATTCGCGTACCCCAGGTTCGACTGATCGACCAGGAAGGCGAGATGATCGGCGTGGTCACCACGCGCGACGCGCTGCTCCGTGCCTATGAAGTGGGTATGGACCTGCTCGAGATCAGCCCGAACGCCGTTCCGCCTGTCTGCAAGATCACCGACTTCGGCAAGTTCAAGTACGAACAGCAGAAGAAGGCCAACGAGGCCCGCAAGAAGCAGAAGGTCGTCGAGCTCAAGGAAATCAAGGTTCGCCCGAACATTGATGACCATGACTACGACACCAAGATGAAGCAGATGCGCGGCTTCATCGAGGACGGCGACAAGGTGAAGGTCACGCTGCGGTTCCGCGGCCGCGAGATGGCGCACCAGGATCTTGGCATCAAGGTGCTGGAGCGGATCCGGACGGAACTGGGCGAGACGATCAAGGTGGAGCAGATGCCGCGCCTTGAGAACCGCCAGATGATCATGGTTCTGGCGCCGAAGTAGGCGCCTTTCGGGGGAGGCAGCATGTACGTCGTTCCCCATCCCGACCTGGCCTGGGAAATCTGGCGGCCAGGAGTCGAGACCCGGATGCTGGTCTCCGCCCTGACTGGCGCCACCGAGCTTTGCCTGTTTGAGCAGAAGGTGGCGCCCGGCATGGGCGCGCCGACGCATCGGCATGACGTTGAGGAAGTGCTGACCATCATCGCCGGCCAGGCCGAGGCCTGGGTTGGCGAGGAACGCATGGCGGTGGTGGCGGGGCAGTCCGTGATCGTGCCGCCGGGCCTGCCGCATGGCTTCCGCAATACCGGCACCGGCCTGCTGCATGTGCAGGCGCTGCTGGCGTCGCCGAGCTTCGAGGCCAGCTTCGATGGCGTGGCCGAGCCGGTGCGGCGTTGGGTTTCCCGCCCATGACGCTTGACGCGGGCGTCTTCAAAGCGTAGCACGCGGCCTCTCGGGCCTTTCCCGAACCAGTAGGTCTGCCCGCTCAGCGGGTCGGCCCCGTCGCTCCGTGAAGACTCGCGCAGCGGCGCGATTGGTTATGGGCGAAGCTCAACGTTCTAGGAACTAGATCCGCCCATGTTCGAGGCGTTGTCCGGCAAGCTCACTGGGGTCTTCGACAAGCTGCGCCGTCGCGGTGCGCTGACCGATGCCGATGTGGCCGAGGCGCTGCGCGAAGTGCGCGTGGCGCTGCTGGAAGCCGATGTGGCGCTGCCGGTGGTGCGCGACCTGGTGGCCAAGGTGCGCGACGCCGCCATTGGCCAGGCCATCATCCGCGGCGTGAACCCGGCGCAGCAGGTGGTCAAGCTGGTGCACGACCAGCTGGTCGAAGCGCTGGGCGGCGGCCTGGACGACGACGGCAAGCGCGGCATCAGCCTGGAAGCGGCGGCGCCGGTTGCCATCCTGATGGTCGGCCTGCAGGGCTCGGGCAAGACCACCACGAGCGGCAAGATCGCGCTGCGGCTGCGCAACCGCGACAAGAAGAAGGTGCTGCTGGCGAGCCTGGACGTGCATCGCCCGGCCGCGCAGTTACAGCTGGAGACGCTGGCGCAGCAGGCCGGCGTGGCCAGCCTGCCGATCATCGCCGGGCAGTCGCCGCTGGAGATTGCGCAGCGCGCGATGGACCTGGCGCGGCGCGAGCTGTTCGACGTGGTGCTGCTGGATACCGCCGGTCGTCTCGCCATCGATGATGCGCTGATGGCGGAAGTGGCGGCGGTGAAGGCCGCGACCAACCCGCATGAGACGCTGCTGGTGGTCGATGCCATGACCGGCCAGGACGCGGTGCAGACCGCGACGGCGTTCCAGGAAAAGGTCGGCGTCACCGGCATCGTCATGACGCGGATCGACGGCGATGCGCGCGGTGGCGCGGCGCTGTCCATGCGCGCTGTGACCGGCGCACCGATCAAGCTGTTGGGCGCCGGCGAGAAGCTGGATGCGCTGGAGGATTTCCACCCCGACCGCATCGCCGGCCGCATCCTCGGCATGGGCGACATCGTCTCCCTGGTGGAGCGGGCGTCGGAGACGATCGACCAGCAGGAAGCCGAGAAGCTTGCGGCGAAGATGCAGAAAGGCCAGTTCGACCTGGCCGATTATGCGAACCAGCTGAAGCAGATCAACAAGATGGGTTCGCTCCAGGGCATCCTCGGCATGCTGCCGGGCATGGGGCAGATGAAGAAGCAGCTGGAGGGGGCCAACCTCGACCAGTCCATGCTGAAGCGCCAGGCGGCGATCATCTCCTCGATGACGCCGAAGGAGCGCAAGACGCCCGAGATTCTGAAGGCCAGCCGCAAGAAGCGTATTGCGGCGGGCAGCGGCTGCACGGTTCAGGAAGTGAACAAGCTGCTGAAGAATTTCGACGACATGTCCGCGATGATGAAGCGGATGAGCAAACTCGGCCAGAAAGGCCTGATGCGCGGGGGGCTCAATGCGTTGCTCCCCGGCTCAGGCGGCGGTCGCAGGCCCTTTTGACCAACCTTTTCAAACGATAGACGTACGGAGCAGATAACCTCATGGGTCTCAAGATTCGCCTCGCCCGCGCCGGCGCCAAGAAGCGCCCCTACTACCACATCGTGGTCGCGGACAGCCGCAGCCCGCGCGACGGCCGCTTCCTGGAGCAGCTGGGCAGCTACAACCCGATGCTCCCCTCGGACCACGCCGACCGCGTGCGGCTGAAGGATGAGCGCATCAAGTATTGGCTGAGCCAGGGCGCGTTGGCGACCGACCGCGTGGCGAAGTTCCTGGGCAAGGCCGGCGTGGCGCCGATGCCGGTGTTCCCGGAGCAGCCGAAGCAGTCGCTGCCGAAGAAGAAGGCGCAGGAACGCGCCGCGGCGAACGCGGCCTAAGCAGCGTCCATGCCGCAGAAGCGCATCCTGGTGGGGGAGATCGGCAGGCCGCACGGAGTGCGCGGCCTGGTGAAGCTGCGCAGTTTTACGAGTGACCCCATTGCGATTGCTTCCTACGGCCCGTTGACCGACGAGGCTGGTACCCAGCGCTATGCCATCACCGTGCTGGCTGAAGGGCTGGCGAAGGTGGATGGCGTGGAGGACCGCGACGCCGCAGCGAAGCTGACGGGACTGAAGCTCTACGTCGAGCGTGACGCCTTGCCACCACCGGAGGAGGAGGAGTTCTACCTCGCCGACCTGGTTGGGCTGGCGGCGCGCGACCTGGCGGGGGAGCCGATGGGCATGGTGCGCGAAGTCGAGGACCATGGTGGCGGTGCCATTCTCGTGGTCGAGACCTCGCGCGGCGAAATGCTGCTGCCCTTCACCAAGGCCGTCGTGCCGGTGGTGGATGTTGCGGGCGGCTTCGTGACCGTGCTGCCGCCGGCGGAGTTGCTGGTAGCCGAGGAGGCGGACGCCGAATGACTTGGCGCGCCACTGTCCTCACCCTGTTCCCGGAGATGTTCCCGGGCCCACTCGGCCAGTCATTGGCAGGGCGGGCGCTGAAGGACGGCATCTGGGCGCTGGACGCGTTGCAGATCCGCGACTTCGCGCAGGACAAGCACCGCACGGTGGACGACACGCCCTGCGGCGGTGGCGCTGGCATGGTGATGAAGCCCGACGTGGTGGATGCGGCTTGTGAGGGTGCGTTCGCGTCCGATCGCGCAGCGGCGCAGGCCGCGGAGCGTGAATCGGACGCGGCACAGCCCGATCGCGCAGCGGCGCAGGCCAAGGAGCGTGAATCGGCCGCGCCGAAGCCTGACCGCGAACTGGTTTACCTGACCCCGCGCGGTGCGCCGCTGACCCAGGCGATGGTGCGCGGCTTCGCGGCCTCGCCCGGCGTGGTGCTGCTGTGCGGCCGCTATGAAGGCGTGGACCAGCGCGTGGTGGACGCCCGCCGCATGCGGGAGGTTTCCGTCGGCGACTTCGTGCTGTCGGGCGGCGAGCCTGCCGCGCTGGTGCTGCTGGATGCCTGCATCCGGTTGCTGCCGGGCGTGATGGGCGCGGCCGACTCCGCGGTCGAGGAAAGCTTCAGCGCGGGGCTGCTGGAATACCCGCACTACACGCGGCCGGTGGAATGGCAGGGCAGGGCGGTGCCCCCCGTGCTGCTCTCCGGCCACCATGCCGAGATTACGAAGTGGCGCCATGCGGAGGCCGAGCGGCTGACGCAGGAGCGCCGGCCCGACCTGTTCAACCAATATGTGGCTGCCGCCCGGGGCACGCTTGCCCGGCCCCCGGCCGCCGCCTAAACGCATCGAGAGAAGGACTGAAACCATGAACCTGTTGCAGCAGTTCAACGAGGAACAGCGCGCCCGCCTCGTCGCCGCCCGCGCCGTGCCCGACTTCGCGCCGGGCGACACGCTCCGCGTGATGGTGAAGGTGGTCGAAGGCGAGCGCACCCGCGTGCAGGCCTATGAGGGCCTGGTGATCGCGCGCAGCAACCGCGGCGTGAACAGCAACTTCACCGTGCGCAAGCTGAGCTACGGCGAGGGCGTCGAGCGCGTGTTCCCGCTGTACAGCCCGAGCGTCGCCGAGATCATCGTGGTTCGCCGCGGCAAGGTGCGTCGCGCGAAGCTGTATTACCTGCGTGGGCGCACCGGCAAGGCCGCGCGCATCCAGGAAAAGGCGCGCGTGATCGAGAAGCCGGCGGCTGAAAAGCCGGCGGCCGTCTGATACTGTTTGGGTAACGGGAGAGAAAATTGATGTCAGGGCAAAAGCCGCGGACGCTGTTCGACAAGATCTGGGACGCGCACGTCGTCGAGACGCTGCCGGACGGTACCGCGCTGCTCTACATCGATCTTCACCTGACCCATGAAGTGACCACGCCGCAGGCCTATGCCGGCCTGCGCGCGGCGGGGCGCGGGGTGCGCCGGCCGGACCTGACGCTGGCGGTGGTGGACCACAACATCGCCACCGATGCGTCGCGCTACACCGGCATTGTGGACCCCGAGAGCCGCCTGCAGGTGGAGACACTGGAGAAGAACGTCGTTGAGTTCGGCGTTCCCTACATTCCCTTGCTGAGCGAGCGGCAAGGCATCGTGCACGTGATCGGGCCTGAGCTGGGCCGTTCGCTGCCGGGCATGACCATCGTGTGCGGCGACAGCCACACCGCGACGCATGGCGCGATGGGCGCGCTGGCCTTCGGCATCGGCACGTCCGAGGTCGAGCATGTGCTGGCGACGCAGACTCTGCTGCAGAAGCCGGCGAAGAACATGCGCGTCTGGGTCGAAGGCACGCTGCCGGTGGGCTGTTCCGCCAAGGACATCACGCTGGCGGTCATCGGCAAGGTCGGCACGGCCGGCGGCACCGGCCACGTGATCGAGTATGCCGGCGACGCGATCCGCGCGCTGGACATGGCCGGGCGGATGACGCTGTGCAACATGGCGATCGAGGGCGGTGCCCGCGCCGGCATGGTGGCGCCAGATGAGAAGACGTTCGAGTACGTCGCCAACACGCCCGATGGCCCGAAGGGCGCCGCGCTTGAGGCCGCCATTGCCTATTGGAAGACGCTGCCCTCCGACGCGGGCGCGCATTTCGACAAGGAAGTGCGGCTGCGCGCCGAGGACATTGCGCCGCAGGTGACCTGGGGCACCAGCCCCGAGGACGTGCTGCCGATTTCCGCCAGTGTGCCCGACCCGGCGGATGCGCCGAACGAGACGCGGCGCGCGCAGATGCAGCGCATGCTGGACTACATGGGCATTGAGGCCGGGCAGAAGCTGGTCGACCTGAAGGTGGATGTGGTGTTCATCGGCAGCTGCACCAACAGCCGGATCGAGGACATGCGCGCCGCCGCCGCCATCGCCAAGGGCCGCCAGGTGGCGCCGGGCGTGCGCGCGCTGGTGGTGCCGGGCAGCGGCCTGGTGAAGAAGCAGGCCGAGGCCGAGGGGCTGGACGTGGTGCTGCGCGAAGCCGGGTTCGAGTGGCGCGAGCCCTCCTGCTCGATGTGCCTGGGCATGAACCCGGACAAGCTGACGCCGGGGCAGCGTTGCGCCAGCACCAGCAACCGCAACTTTGAGGGACGGCAGGGGCCGGGCGGGCGCACCCACCTGGTTTCGCCGGCGATGGCCGCGGCCGCGGCGCTCGCGGGCCATCTGGCGGATGTGCGCGACTACCAGCCGAAGGAGATGGTGTGATGCAGGCTTTCACTGTCCTCAACGGCATTGCGGCGCCGATGCCGCAGGCCAACATCGACACCGACAAGATCATCCCGGCGCGCTTCCTCAAGAGCATCGAGCGCAGCGGGTTCGGCAAGAACTTGTTCGCGAATTATCGCTACATGCCCGATGGCAGCGAGAACCCGGACTTCGTGCTGAACCAGGAGCCGTACCGGAAGGCCGAAGTGCTGATCGCCTTCGAGAATTTCGGCTGCGGGTCGTCGCGTGAACATGCGCCCTGGGCGCTGCTGGATTTCGGTATCCGCTGCGTCATCGCGCCGGACTTCGCCGATATCTTCCACAACAACAGCTTCAAGAACGGCGTGCTGCCGGTGAAGTTGCCGCGCGCGGTGTGCGAGCAGTTGATGGAAGACAGCCGCATGGGCGGCAATGCGAAGATCACGGTGGATCTGGAACGCGAAGTCGTGGTGCGGCCGAACGGCGAGGAAATCCCGTTCAAGATCGACCCGCTGCGCCGCCACCTGATGCTGAATGGCCTGGACGATATCGGCCAGACCATGCAGCACGTCACCGCCATCGATACCTACGAAGCCAAGCAGCGCGCCGCGCAGCCCTGGCTGAACCGATAAGGAACAGGCCCATGGCTTCCAACAAGCGTCTGCTGGTGCTGCCGGGTGACGGCATCGGCCCCGAGGTTATGCGCGAAGTGCGCCGGGTGATCGACTGGATGGATCGCCGCCGCGCGATTTCCTTCGACCTGGAGGAAGGCCTGGTTGGCGGTGCCGCGATCGAGGCCGAGGGCGCGCCGATTTCGGATGCGACTGTGGCCCGCGCCAAGGCGGCCGATGCGGTGCTGTTCGGCAGCGTCGGCGGGCCGAAGTGGGACAGCCTGCCGTTCGAGCAGCGGCCGGAACTGGGGATCCTGCGGCTGCGCAAGGACCTTGGCCTGTTCGCCAACCTGCGCCCGGCGGTGGTGCTGGACCCGCTGGTCGATGCGTCCTCGCTGAAGCCGGACGTGGTGCGCGGCGTGGACATCATGGTGGTGCGCGAGAGCACCGGTGGCATCTATTTCGGCGAGCCGCGTGGGATCGAGAAGCTGGCCGACGGCAAGCGCCGCGCCTTCGACACCGATGTGTACCATGAGGACGAGATTGCCCGCGTCGCGCGCGTGGCGTTCGACCTGGCGCGGAAGCGCCGCAACAAGGTGACGTCGGTCGAGAAGGCCAACGTCATGCAGTCCGGCCGCTTGTGGCGCGCCGTTGTCGGTGAAATCGGCAAGGCCGAATACCCGGACGTTCAGCTGGAGCACATGTACGCTGACAACTGCGCCATGCAGCTGTGCAGCCGGCCGAAGCAGTTCGACGTCATCCTCGGCAACAACCTGTTCGGCGACGTGCTGAGCGACCTGGCGGCGGCGCTGACGGGCTCGCTCGGCATGCTGCCCTCGGCGACGCTGGGCGCGGTGGACCCCACCACCGGCAAGCGCCACGCGCTGTATGAGCCGATCCACGGCAGCGCGCCGGATATCGCCGGCAAGGCCATCGCCAACCCCTGCGCGCAGATCCTGTCCTTCGCCATGCTGCTGCGCTGGTCCTTCGGCATGGAGGAAGACGCCCGCCTGCTGGAAACCGCTGTCGAGAAGGTGCTGGCCGGTGGCCTGCGCACCGCCGACATCATGCAGACCGGCATGGCCCGCGTCGGCACCAGCGTGATGGGCGAGGCTGTGCTGCGCGAGTTGGATAAACTCGTGGCTTAAGTGTTTTCGGGGTTGTGCGGAGGCTGTGCCTCCGCTATTTCCCCCTCCCCGCCGCAAGACGGGATGCGCGCCCGTAGCTCAGCTGGATAGAGCACCAGACTACGAATCTGGGGGTCAGGAGTTCGAATCTCTTCGGGCGCGCCATTTGCTTCCCATTGCCTTTGCATCTGAAGCATGTAGCTCTCCCTAAGTGCATTGCTCGTTTGAAGTGCCGCTCCGCGTTCTCCTGCCGACTATCGGTCGTACGCGCCGGCCGCATCATATACGCCCCTTTCCGCCGGTTGCGCTGACAACGCCGCGTTGCACGCCACCTGCCGCTTTCCTGTCCAGGCGGTAGCCGCATCGCGCTACTTCAGCGCGCTGATCCTCAGATTCGCCGCTTCCGTTCCGGCGCGTGATACGTCAAAATAGCCCTGGCGCTACAACCGGAGCGCGAACGTCGCGTCTTTTCGGCGGCGTAGGACAGCTTGATCTGCCGACGGGAGCTATATTTGGCATGAACTCGATTGTCCTTCCGTATTTTTCCGCGGCCAGCCGGCTCGCTGGGGCGGTGGATTACCTGGACCCGCATGTCGGCATCCGCGGCTGGGTCGTGGACCCCGAGGCACCCGGCATGCCCCTGGCGCTGGAAGCGCGGTGCAGGGGGCAGGTCCTGGCCCGCAGCGTGGCCGTGGTTGACCGCCCCGATATCGACACCGTGCTGGGCCGCACGACCCAGTGCGGCTTCCTGATCGGCTGGAGCAGGTTTGACCTGGCCACGCTGGAAAAGCTGTCCGAGATGGACGAACTCGACTTCGTCATCAGCGGTCTCGAGAGCCAGATCCCGGTCGTGCGCGATCCCATCCTGGTCGGCGACTGCCTGGCCTATGTCCGCGCCGCGCCCAAGGGTGACCGGGGCCGCAGCTTCAACGACCTGAACGACTACCTGGAGATTGACCAATCCGGCGTGTTTGACGCCGATTGGTATGCCCGCAACCGTCCGGAACTTGCCCTGGGCATGCCCCCGCTGCTGGAATACCTGCGCGCCGGGGAAGCGGCAGGGGCCAGTCCCTCGCTCTATTTCGACCCGCGCGGCTATGCACAGGAAGCCCAGCTGGCCGCGGCGGCCGGCAGCCTGGTGCATTATATCCGGAACAGTGCCGTTACCGGGCTGGCACCCAGCATCCATTTCGACGCCCGCTGGTATCGCGCCACCTACAAGCCCTCGGGGGCGCTGCCGCTGGCGGACTACATGGCGCGCCGCTGCGAGCGTGGACCCAACCGCTGGTTCGACCCCGCTTGGTATGTGGCGCAGTGTGCGGGGGCGCGCCTGCCTGACCCCTACGAGCATTTCATCACCGTCGGCCTGGCCGCCGGCACGCCGCCTTCCGCGGAATTCGACAAGCCAGCGGCGTCGCAGCCGAAGGAAGGGGTGGCCTTCCTGGCGCAACTGCGTCGCTGGCAGGAACCTGGCGGCACGGAGCAGCCGACGCCGGCTGCCAAGGCCAAGCGGTCTACGGCCAAGCCGGCGCCGAAGCCCGTGGCCGTGGCGGAACCCACCCCCCAGCGCGCCCTGCCGATGGCGGCGGCGATTGCCAGCCCGGGCGCCGTGCCGAAGGCGACAACCATCGCCAGCCCTGCCGCTTTGCCGAAGGCGGCGGTGATTGCCAGCCCTGCCGCTTTGCCGAAGGCGACAACCATCGCCAGCGCTGCCGCTTTGCCGAAGGCGGCGGTGATTGCCAGCCCGGGCGCCGTGCCGAAGGCGGCAACCATCGCCAGCTCTGCCGCTTTGCCGAAAGCGGCAACCATCGCCAGCCCAACGGCGCCGGGGCGCCAGCTTGCCAGCCCACCGCCTGCGGTGCCCCGCATTGTGGAACCCGCGCGGCCCGCCCCCGCTGCCGGCCGCGCCGCCGCAACCGGGGAACCGGGGCGGCCACTGGAAGCTGGCTATGCCGGCACCGAAGCCTGGCTGCGCGGCTTGCCGAAGCCTGAGCGCGACGCCGTTCTGAGCCACGCCGAGCGCGACATGGAAGCCGCCAGTGGCCCGCAGCGGGCCGAGGCGGCGCTGGTCGTGGCTGTGGCACGCAACCTGGCCGGCGATCGGCTGGGCTGCGCCGCGGCGCAACTGGCCTTCCTGGCGGCTGCGGAGCCAAAGGCGGTCCCCGCACTGGCCGAGATTGAATCGCGCTTCGCCGGGCTGAACCACACGCTGTACGAAGCCCGCAATCGGGCCGAGGCGGTGGAGGTCTATCGCCACCTGCATCGCCGCGGCTTCAAGGATATCCTGGTTTCGCTCCGCCTGCTGGAGATTGCCCTCGACGCCGGCGACCTGAGCGCCGCCGCGCCCTATGCCGCCGAGTTGGAGCGGGAGCATTCCGAACGGTTGAATGTCTGGGGCTTCCTGGCGCTCAGCCGCTATCACCACCTGAACGGGCAGATCGCCACCAGCGCGCTGATCCTGCGTGGCCTGCCGCCCTATCCGCAGACCGAGGCGATTGCCGAGGCGGTGATCGCACACCGGCTGATCGAGGCCGGCGAATTCGAGGTGGCCGCCAGCCGGCTTGAGGTAGTGGGCGAGAGCGCCGTGCCGGAGGTGTTCCAGGCCCGTTTCCGCCTGGCGGTGAAGCGCGGCACGCTGGCCGGCTTCCTGGAACAGCATGAACAGCGCTGCGCCGCCGAAGTGGCCGACTGGCTGCTGGGCGAGGCCATGTTCACCTGCGTCTCGCTCGGCACCGTGGCTTCGACGGAAACGCAGCAGGCGCAGCGCCTGCTGTACCAGGTGCTGCTGACGCGCGGGCTGGAAAGCCGGCCGGTGGTGCAGGCCCGCATCCACTACCTGCTGTACCTGAAGCGCTGGGACGAACTTGGCGCGCTGTTCCGCGCCCTGGAAGGTGGCCCGCTGGCCACCGACCGTGAAACCCTGCTGCGCAAGCTGGAATTCTACTGCCACGCCGACAATGCCGACGGCGCCGAGGAGATCTACCAGGCCACCTTTGTCGGCACCACGCTGAACAAGTGGGAAAGCCTGACCATCCTGCGCCTGCTGAGCGAGTTGAAGCGCTGGGAGGAGGCCGGGCGGGTGTTGCAGGCCCACGTCGCCAGCGGCTTCGGCTTTTCCGGCGCCGGCCATACCGCCATGCGCATTGTCCGCAAGGCCGGCGTGCACCAACTGCTGCTGGACACGGCGGCCACCGCGGCCAGCAAGGCGTCGCGGCGTGACGGGGACCTGGATGACTTCCTGCACCTGGTCAACGAGGACCAGGTCATCGTCAACAGCGCCCGCGCCATGACCGCCAACCTGCAGGTTGGCAGCAGCCCGGCGCGCTATCGCAGCAATTGGCTGCTGACCAGCGGCGAGGCCAATGGGCAGCATGCCGACCTGTGCCTGTTCCTGTGCACCAACCAGCGCTATTTCCTGTCGCTGCTGACCTTCCTGAGTTCCTTCCTGGGCCAGTCACCGCAGGTGGGCGGGCGCATCTTCGTCTTCCTGGACCGCGATGTGCCGCGCCACTGGTATGGCTCCATTGCCATGGTGGCAGCGCGCTTCAACCGCGCGATCGACATCATCCCGGAAGACGAGTTCATGCCCAATGCGGTGGACCACCGCGTGGAATACGGTTTCTTCGCCGGTGGCGCCGGGCTGTCCCGCGCCGCCTATTTCCGGCTGTATGCCGCGCGCTACCTGCTGGACCGGTTCAGCTTCTCCCGCGCGGTCTATACCGATACCGACATCGTCTGCCGCGGCGATATGAGCGGCATGTTCGACCTGGACCTGGGCGACAAGGTGCTTGCCGCCCGGGTTGAGGACTACAGCCCGGAGGTGATCAACGCCGCCGGCCGCAACAACATCGACCCCCGCGCCTATTTCAATTCTGGCGTGCTGCTGCTGAAGTTCGACGATGCGCGCCTGGGCCCGCTGATCGACGAGGCGATCCGAGTTTCGGAGCAGGAGCCGGAGCGGCTGGTGTTCCATGACCAGTGTGCGCTGAACATCGCTTTCCAGCACAACTTCGCGGCGCTGCCAGACCGCTACAACTTCTTTCTGCGCCCCAGCCGCGAACGCAACGGCTTCATCGAGGATGGCGTGCTGCTGCACTACCTCGACAAGCCGAAGCCATGGGACATTGTGTTCGACCGCAGCTACCGCGAGGAATGGCGGGTCTGGGCGCTGGTGCTCGGCTCGATCCTGCCGCAGGGGCTTTACGTGGATATCTTCGCGGCGGGCAACCGGGACTGATGCCGACAGCCGTAGGTGTTGCTAGCGCCTGATCGGCTAAGGCGGAATCGCCGCAATCCGCGAATCAGTCTCTCCATGACGGTCTAGTCTCACGGCCGCCCGGGTGCGGTGTGCGGAACGCCCGCCCTTGGTGTGACGGGGCCGGCCCGAAGGTGGGTGCAGCAAGCGGCAGTCGCGACATGGCCCGGCGGAGCAATCCACCGGGCCATTCCTGTTGTTCATCCATGCGGCTGGCTGGGCGTTTTGCCCAGCCAGCCAGGCTTCAGTAGTAGTCGAAAAGCCGCAGGCTTTCCCGCATCGCGTGGTTCAGCTTGCGGATCGTCTCGGGTGATAACTTGTTGCGGTGATCCCCGGGGATCACGCGGCGCACGAAGCGCTTCTGATCCTCGGCCTCTGGCACGTCGTCGATCAGCTTCAGCAGCGCGTCGACATGGCCGGGCGGGCAGGTCCATTCATAATGTTGCAGGATCTTGTGGATCAGCCGCTTCTTCTGGAAGACGAAGTCCTCATACCGCAAGGTCAGGCAGGTCGGGTCGGTCAGCAGGCCGGCATAGTCCATCAGCGTATTCTCGAACCCGCGGGCATTGTTCATCACGTAGGTATCGATATCGGTGGCCAAGGTCTTGGCGCGCTTGGATTCGAAGGCTTCGGCGGCCTTCTGGCCAGCCTCGGTCTCCCGGTTGGGCAGCGAGTGGGAATAGGCGTCGGAGAAGTATTGGCTGACCAGGGCGTCCCGCGGGTCGCGGAACATGAAGACCTTCTTCGCACCGCGGAAATGCGGATAGTTGGCAAAGGCGGCGGGATAGGCGCGGAAGCCGAGATAGACATTGCCCGGCACCACCAGGCTGCTCAGGTCGTATTTCGACCATTCGCCCACGGTATAGCCAGCGCGGAAGAACAGGTCGGGCAATTCGACCGCGTTGATACCGTTGCGGCGCGACAGGAACTTGACCATGCGATGCAGCATGGTGCTGCCGGACTTGCGGACCCCGAGGCAGAACAGGGGTTCGCCCTCGGTTTCATCCGAGAGTTGCAGCGTGACGTCGCTCTTGCCCAGGTTGATGGTGACCGGGTGGGTCGCCGGCTCACGGATTGCCGAGGCGCGCGCGGCATCCGGCTTTGGCGGCTTGGTGTTCGTATCGGCATCCGAGGGCATGCGTCATTCTCCGGTCGTGGTAGCGCAGCCCCTGGGCAGGGAAAGGGCTGGTGCCATGGGCAGGTCCCCTAGCTGTCACTCGGCGAGGGCAACAGGTTGGGTAGGATGAAATCATGATGTGGCAGGATGCAGTCCGGTGCCATGGTTCGCGCCGAACGAAGCCGCCGCTTCAGCGCGGGTAGCCGTAGTGGTCCAACTCGGCGGCGAACATCTCGGAGAGTTGGGCGATCGTCGTGGCATCGAGCTTGTCCATGTGGTCGCCCGGGGTGACCTTGCGGACGAACTCCGTTGGTTTCTCCTCGTCGGGCAGCACATCCGCCCAGCCGAGGATCTGCTCGATCTGCGTCTCGGTGGCTTCCCATCCGTAGTGAACGCACAGGTCCTCGAGGAACCAGCGCTTGTTCATGATCGCGTCCTCGTAGCGGTAGAGGCGCATATTGGGCATCGCCAGGAAGGCGTCGTATTGGCGCAGCGTGTTGCGGAAGTTCATCGCCATGCGCATCACGTAATCGGCGATGGAGTTGCGCAGCGCGGCCGAGCGTTCTGCCAGCATCACGTCCAGCATCTCGCCCTCCTTCGGCAGGGAGTGAGAGTAGGCATTGGAGAAGTATTCGCTGACCAGGGCGTCGCGCGGGTCCCGCACCAGCAGCACCTTGGGGCTACCCGGCAGCAGTGGGTGGTTGGCGATACCCAGCGGCGCGTTACGGAAGCCGCCATAGACATTGCCGCGATGGACCAGCGCGCCCATCGCCTCGTCCGACTGCCAGTCCCGCACGCGGACACCCTTGGCGAACAGCTTGCCAGCGACATCGACGAAGTTGGCGTCGTTCATTTCCGCCAGCGCCATGACCATGGCGTTCATGATCGAACTGCCTGACTTGCGGATGCCGAACAGGAACAGCGCCGGGGAGTCAAGGTCGGTACGGATGTCGAAGGGGACGTCGGCGTAGGTGATCTGGCTCATACTGGACATAGGGCTCACTTCTCCGGACCGGCTGAACCGGGGCCTGAAACGCTGGTGGCCGCGAGGTATTCCGCAGGCACCGATAACAACTGGCTGGCTGCCAGCCACCCGACGTTGCAGCACTGTTTTAACGGCGGATCGGCGGCTGCGGCAACCCCGATGAGGCGCCCCTTTACGCAGCGCTGCCGTCTGATGCGGGTGTTTCAGCCTATCAGGTTGCGCAGCGGGCGCAGCGCAGCACTTTGCGGGAAGATCTCGGTGCCCAGGCGGGCGTCGTCCAGGCCCAGATGTTCGGCCAGCACGCCCTTCATCACCGCGCGGATATCCGTGGTGGGCGCCAGGTCACGGCCTTCCAGCAGTTGCTGCTGGCCAAGGCCGGGCCAGTCCGCCAGCACCCGGCCACCGCGCACCGCGCCGCCCAGCAGTAGCGCCATGGTGCCAACGCCATGGTCGGTGCCGCGGGTGCCGTTGACCCGGACGGTGCGGCCGAACTCGGTGACGACGGCGACCACCGTATCCGCCCAGACCGGGGCCAGGCCGTCTGCCAGGGCGCCCAGCGCCTGGTCCAGCGCCGCCAGGTTGCGGCCGAGCCGGCCGGAGACCGAGCCTTGGTCGGCATGCGTGTCCCAGCCGCCATAGCTGATGGCGGCGACGCGCGGGCCATCCGGTCGTGCCATGAAGCGGGCGGCTGCGGTGGCGTCTGCGGCGAAGTCGGCGCGGGGCGTATTGGGGCTGGGGTCGGCGCCGTCATCCGCGGCCGGGCGCATGCTGGCGCTGTCCAGCGCCGCGCCGGTGCGTAGTGCTTCGGCCAGGGCGGGGTCGCGGGCTTCATACAGGTCCAGCAGGCGGGCGATGGTGTCGTCATCGGCGTAGCGGAACACCTGGCGTTGCCAAGTTTCCACCGGCACCGCGCCGCGCATGATCAGCGGCACCGTGGCGGCGATGGCCAGGCCCTTTGGCGCCGGAAGGCGGTCGCCGCGCGGCAGCAGCGCCAGGGCGCGGTTGAGCCAGCCGGTGCGGCTGCCGGTCACCAGGTCGGGGTAGCCGCATTCCAGCAGGTCCTGGCCGTCGAAGTGTGAACGGCCACGATAGGGGCTGGCCACTGCATGCACCACCAGCGCCTGGCGTTGGGCATAAAGCGCGGCCAGCCGGGGCATGTTGCGGTTCAGCGCGAAGATGCCCCCCAGCGGTGTGGTGGCGCCGGCGGCACGCAACTCTGGCGCCTGGCGGGCGGAGTCGAAGGCGGGGTCGCCCAGGGGCGGGACGGCAGCCAGGCTGTCCAGCCCGCCGCGCAGCACCAGCACCAGCAGCCGCGGGTCGCGGCTGCTGGCGGCGGAGGATAGCCGCGGCGCGAAGCCCCAGCCGAACAGGGTGCCAAGGCCCGCCAGTGCCAGGCGGCGGCCGATCAGATGGGTCATCGCTACCTCCGCTGGAATTCGGGGCTCATGAGCAGCAGGGTCATTGCCTGCCGGCCGCCCTCGGCGCGCTGGATCGCCTGGCGGGTCTGCGGCGACAGCGCATCGCCGAAGGCGCGTTCGGCCAGCGGCCTGGCATCTGGCAGGGGGTCCAGCGCGGCGGCCAGTTGCAGCGCCCAGTCCAGCCTGGTCTTGACCGAATCCGGGGCGACCCAGGCGTCATCCGCCTCCGGCCAGCCGGCGGGGGAGGGGGCGTCCTGCCAGGCCTGCCCCATGGCCAACATGGAACGCCGCGGCGCCGGGCGGGACGGGGCATCCAACATGCGGGCGGCACTGAACACCAACTCCACCGGCGGCCGTGCCTTCAGCCGCGGCGTGGACCAGCTGGCCGGGTGTTCCAGCAGGGCGCGGGTGACGGCGCCGAGGTCGCCATCGGTGCGCAGGAACAGCGCGGCCAGGCCCTGGGCCAGCGCCGGCGGCGCCGTGTCGCCAATGAAGTGGCGGACCAGCCGGCGGGTGACGTGCCGGGCGGTGGCGGGGTGGCGCGCCAGGTCGGCCAGCAGGGCTTCCAGCTGCGCGGCGCCGCCTTCGGGGTAGCGCTTGCCCAGCACGGTGCGGGCGCCGGGTTCGTGCATGGCAGGGTCGAAGCCGATGCGCTGTTCGCGCGCGCCGGATTCCACATGCACGGTCCAGCCGGTGAGGATGCGCGCGACTTCCAGCACATCGGCCTGGGTATAGCCGCCATCGACGCCGAGCGTGTGCAGTTCCAGCAATTCGCGGCCGAGGTTTTCGTTCAGGCCGCGCTGGCGGCGCTGGCCGTCGGCCGAGTTGGGGCCGTAGGAGGATACGTTGTTGAGGAAGAACAGCATGGCCGGGTGGGTGGTGCAGCCGCGCAGCATGGCGTGGAAATGGCCGAGCATGTGCGGCCGGATGGCTTCGCGTTCCATGGCGCCGGCGAAGTAGCCACTGGTGCCGGCGCGGGTGAGGGCGAAATGGTTGGTCCAGTGCAGCGCCAGCCGCTCATGCAGTGGGGTTTCGCTGGTGCGGGCCAGTTCCACGCGGTGCGCCAGTTCGCGCAGGCTGGTGCGGGACGGGCCGGAGAAGCGCACCGGCTGCTGCTGGTTGCGGTTGGCGGTGCTGATCTGCGACCGCGTCGCCATCAACTGGGCCACGCCCTCGGCCGCCGAAGGCAGGTCTGCCGCAGCGGGCAGGGTGGTGGAGCGGCTCAGCTGGGCCAGCACGGCGGCCTGGGCGCCGCTGGGGCTGGGCGCCTCGCCCAGGCGGGGGCCAAGGCCGAAGCGGAACAGGGCGGCATGCAGCGTCATGGCGGCAATCTATCGCCGTGCGTGCAAGCGGGGCGAGTTACAAATATTGTCCCGCCCTGCCTATCGAACCCGGCACAGTTTCCATCGGGCGCTGGACCCGCTTGCCGGCCGGTTGCATGGGACTGGCCGGCAAGGGCCGGGACCAGGGCTGCGGCGACAAAGCACTACTTAATTGCGGCTTAGCGATAGTTGAATTTAGCGAGACTTGGATGTATCAAACCTCGCCCTTGCGATAGGAAAAATGCATCATGTCGAGCACCGAAGAAGCGGCCGCTACCGAAGCTACTGCGGAGAAGAAGGAGATGAATCCGCGCGGCCGTGCGATGTACCTGCAGGAGCGCTTCCGCGCGCTGAAAGATGAGATTGCGACGTTGAAGGAGGAAGCTGCAGAGGTTCGCGAGAAGCTCAAGGACGCTGGTGACGGCAACACACCCGAGATCAAGGCGCTGAAGCGCCGCAAGATCTACGTGGTGAACCGGCCGAAGGAAGCCAGGCTGGAGCTGGCCGCCGTGGCCAAGGAGCGCAAGGAACTGACGCAGCCTGAGGCTGAATGAGCGGTGGCCGCCAGCAATGGCGGCATCTCTTTCTGCCATGCCAGGTCAGCGGTGAGTTTGGCTCCGGCGTCCTGTCCGGAGTGGCGGCGCTTCCTTACCAGTGGCGCCCTGCATAGCCCTCCGGCGCAGATGCCGTCCTGATGCTAAATGATTGTGCAGGCGCTTCGGCTTGAAGCCTTGCACCTGCACCGGCGAGCTGGTGCATCCTGACGTTGCGGAGCGCCTGGCGACAGCGCGAGACGCCCCGGCGCACCGACGCGCTACGATCCGGAACCCGGCCGCCATGGGCACACGCCCAAAGGCGGCGCTTCCGGTCGAATGGGACCCCTCTTTCCGGCACGGCAACCCTGCCAACCACCGGTGTGGGTCGCGCGCCGAACCCGACCGTTGGCTGCGTGCACTTTAAAGACTTCCATTTCCAATGTTGCGCTTTCAGACTTGAGGCGGTTGTCACTTGCAGTCAGTTACAGGCGTTGCGCCTCGTTGCCTCATGGTCGGTACGTCCAACACCATACGTCGCAATGGATACATGCGCTTCCTGCGCACGCTGGAGCCCGACTTGGCGATGCAGGTTGAGGCCGTCGGCGGCAGTACGAGCGTGCTGCTGCCGTATGTTCTAGGTTGCGTACCAGTCAGTGGCGTTTCCCACGTCGTCATCGACACATTCGTGAACGACGTCATGCACGCGGCGCGCTCCCCCGACGGGGGAGATGTTTGTGAATCCGTACTGTTCCAGTCGGCTGAATGGCTAGTGAGCCAGGGCAAGCGGGTCGCGCTGGTGCTGCTGCCACAACTGAATGCCGGTACGCAGCAGGCGGCACTGCGGGCCCGATGGCGGGCGCGGGCCGCGCAGAGCGGCATCGTGGTCATCGATGGCTGCGGCATCGCCGACGCTCTGGCTGACCAGGCCGACCTGGGCAAAAGCGAATTGTTCCTCGATCCCCAGCATCCGGCCTGGCCGGTCACGCTCATCCTGGCCCAGCGCATCTCGGCGTTCCTGCATGAAGAACTGCCGGCGGGACGGGTTCGACCGACCACGCCGGCACCCTTCCAGGTTGTCGCACCGATTTCGGCCGATGGCGCGACCTTGCAACGCCAAACCGCCCTGCTGTCGAAGAGCTATGCCTGCCTGGCGGGCGATCAGTCTGGCAACGTGGCGCTGAGGGCACCTATGCTGCTGGTTGGCGTTGCCTTGAACGCGGCCCGGCGTGCCGGCGTGCTTGAGATAAAATCCGAGACTGGCCAGGTCATGCTGGAGTTAGACTACGTTATGGAGGTCGATTCCGGCAAACAGGCCGAGATGCGTCATGTCATTATGACCTTGCCGCGACCCCTGCTTGGCCGGCGCTTCGACGTCATGGCCGTTCCCGGGACGCAGACCTCCGCCGAACGGCCGCCGGGGGTGGAGGTGGAGGCATTGGTATTCTGCGCCCCTGACGTGGCTGCCAAAGTCGCCCCGGCGCCAGCTTCGGTCGAAGCCGAGCGGTCATTTCCCGCAACCCTCCTGACGCCGGCCGAACTTGCCATCGGTGTCGCGGCAGGGATGACGCCGGTTCAGACGAGCAACGCTGATATCCTGGGCTTCTATCGGCAATACGTGATGGGCATCAAGCCGATTTGGGCGGCCGGCCCGGTTCGCACTGCAACCATCATGGCCGACCTGGCTGCCCTGTGTGGCGGTGCCAATGTAGCGAAGCGGGTGCTGATCCGCGCCATGAAAGACCTGCCGGATTCTGTTGCGTTGAAGGAACATCTTGCCGAGATCAGGGCAGGTCGGACTGCCAAGTCGCAGCGCAAGCCCTGATCCCGAACGCTTCCGCCGCGCTTGCTGCGTCGCGGGCGATGCTGCCACCGCCCACAAAACCCCGAAGGCGGCGCTGATCGCGCCGGACTGGCGCTTCAGGCCAGCGCAGGCACAGCCATGGTTGACTTGGCGGTGGTCGCCATGTCCTTGACCAGGGCGGCGTAGCTGTCCCGCCGCAGCTTGCGGAAGGTGGCCAGCGCTTCCTGTTCTGCCGAGCCCCAGAAGGCGAAGCGGTGCGGTTCCACCTTTTCCGCCCGGCCCGGGGAGATGACACGGCGCGCGCTGCCGAAGACGTCCTCCAGCAGGCTGGTGATCTTTGGCGTGTTGGATTCCACCGCCAGGAAGGGGCAGCCGGCATTGATCGCCAGGCAGACCGAATGGTAGCGACCAGTGAACAGGATGTTCAGCGCATACAGGCTTCTGGCGTAGCCGCGCACGGTGATCGGCGGTTCTCCGGCCGGTGCGCGCAACAGGTTGCGCGGGTAGCCGCGGCGCTTGGCGAAGTCGATCAGCTTTTCGGAAACCGACTTCATCGCTGAATCGGTCACGGCCACGACGACCTCCTCGGCGCTGGGGCGGCCGCGGCGTTCCTTGAACAACTCATGGTGGAACGACAGGTCTGGTGCGTAGGACGGCGCCGGCAGGCCGAACGAAACCGCCTCCGCGATGCTGGCGCGGTCGCGTACCGAGACCATGCTGAACTGGCGCAAGTCATCGTAGATGCTGGCGTCGTTGGCCGCGAGCGTGGCGTTGACGAGGATGACGGGGATGCCGAGGTCCCGGCCGTAGGGGCCCAACCGCGCGAGAAGCTTGGCGCGCGGGTTGGAGTGATGAATTGTGCCTTCGCCGTTGATGATGATGGCGCCAGCCTTGGCAGCCGCCGCCTTGAACGCGTCATCTTCCTGCCAGTTGGTGCCGGCGGGCTGCGAATGGATAGGCTTCATGCCGGCGCTGGCCAATATGGTCGAGAGGCTCTGCATCACTGCCTGGCACCCGACATGACCCTGGCGGGTGTCATTGGCAACGACAACCGGCAGAGCAGTCTCATTCATGCTGGTCACCGAATGGATCCTTCATGTGCTTGTTGCCTCGCCTGGCCGGGCCGTTGATGAAGAGGCTTGCGGAATGAAGCGGTTAGGCTTGTTCAATCGTACAGGGATATAACCCGCGGATCGTCGGTTTCCTTCAGAAACTTCAACACGTCGATATAACGAGCCGTTAACGTCGTGATGGTTTCCGGCTGCAACTCGTGCCGATGCCGCCCCGGCATGGTGTCCGAGCCTTCCCAGCGCTGGCCGATCCAGCGCTTGTTGTCAGCCAGGTTCTCGACCCGTTCGGCTTCCACCCGGGCGCGGCGCCCCGGCGGCAGCTTGGCCATGCTGGTGCCGAACATCGCGGTGATCTTGGCAACCGCATCGTCGAAATACAGGCAATACAGCGCGTAGCCGATAAAGGTCCAGTTCGCCGGCGGGCAGTCTTTCACCACGCGGGCCAGCACGTCATAGTCACGGAACTTCGGCTTGGACAGCACATGCGCGTCGATGCCGACCTGCCGGGCCTTTTCCGCCCGGGCGGCGGCCTTTTCGGGCGTGTCGCCGGGCATCGGGTGGGTAAACTCCCAGAAGTATTTGTTGCAGTGCAGGTCGCGCGGGTCCCGCGTATTGATGATGAAGTTATAAGCCGAGAGGTCCAGCTTCGGGTTCCAGCGCATCGGCGCGTTGAACAGGACGATGTGGTCCTCCGGCGGCGGCTCGAAGTCGCGGATCTTTTCCCGGTCGGCCTCGGCTCCGCGGCCCAGTTCCTGCGCCTGGACGATAGAGGTGAAGCGCGGACCGGCCACCGCCTGGATCGTGCGCCACATCGACCCGGTGGCGCTGGTGGTGGTGGAGAGGAAAATCGTCGTCTTCAACCTGGCTATCCCTAAAGCGGCCCGCCGACTCCTGGCCGCGTGGCCCAGCTTAGCCCAGTCATGAATGAATCATCCACCAGCCCGGCATCAGGGCAATGCCGCAAGGTTCAGCGCACACCCATGCGCAGCAGGTCGTGCAGGTGCAGGATGCCGATGGGCTTGCCCTGGTCCAGCACGAACATGCTGCTGATCCGCTGGTCGTTCATCATGCGCAGCAGGTCGGCGGCCAGGAGTTCCGGGGAAGCCGCTCGCGGCTTGGCGGTCATCACGCTGGCCACCGCGCTGTCCATGGCGTGGCCGTGTTGCAGGGCGCGGCGCAGGTCGCCATCGGTCAGCACGCCGGCCAGGCTGCCATCCGGGGCGGTGACGCCGGTGACGCCGAAGCGCCGCGAGGTCATCTCCAGGATGGCTTCCTGCAAGGTCGCGGTCTCCGGCACCAGCGGCAGTTCGTCGGCGCCATGCATCAGGTCCCGCGCGCGCTTCAACTGGGACCCCAGCTTGCCGCCGGGGTGGACCGCGCGGAAGTCCTCGGGAGAGAAGCCGCGGGCTTCCAGCAGGCACATCGCCAGGGCGTCGCCCAGCGCCAGCTGCATGGCGGTGCTGGTGGTGGGGGCCAGGCCGTTGGGGCAGGCTTCCGGCATGCGCGGCAGCAGCAGCGGCAGGTCAGCCGAGGAGCCCAGGGCGCTTTCGGCGCGCGAGGTGATGGCGATGAGCGGTACGCCGAAGCGGCGGGTGAAGGCGATGATATCGGCCAGCTCCGGCGCCTCGCCTGACCAGGACAGGGCGAGGACCACGTCGTCCCGGCCGATCATGCCGAGGTCGCCATGGCTGGCTTCGGCCGGGTGGACGAAGTGCGACGGCGTGCCGGTGGAGGCCATGGTGGCGGCGATCTTGCGGCCGATATGGCCGGACTTGCCCATGCCGGTGACGATGACGCGGCCGGAATGGGCCAGCACCAGTTCCACCGCGCGCAGCACCGCGTCGCCCAAAGCGCCGGCCAGGGCGGTGCCCAGGGCCTGCAGGCCCTCGACTTCCAACTGGACGGTGCTGATGAGGGTATGCCGCTGCGGTGTGTCGCTCATGCCAGCATCTCCCGTGCGCGGACCAGGTCCTGCGGCGTATCAACCCCGAAGGGCACATCGGCTACCGCCACCGCGTCCACGCGCATGCCGGCTTCCAATGCGCGCAACTGCTCCAGCTTCTCACGCAGTTCAAGCGGGGAAGGCAGCAGCGTGACAAACCGGGACAAGGCGGTACGGCGCCAGGCATAGAGGCCGATATGGTGCCACAACGGCCCTTCACCCCAGGGCGCCGTGGCGCGGGTGAAGTAGAGGCAGCGGAAATGGCCCGGCGCGATGGTGGTGCCGACCATCTTGACGACCGAGGATGCGGTGCGGTCCTCCTCGCGGTCGATCTCGGCCACCAGGGTGGCCAGGTCCACGCTCGGGTCGGCCATCGGCCGCAGCGCGGCGCTGATGACGGCGGGGTCGATGGTCGGCAGGTCGCCCTGGACGTTCAGCACCACGTCATGGCGGCCTTCCGGGTCCAGCGCCTCAAGGGCCTCATGGATGCGGTCCGAGCCGGAAGGGTGGTCGGCGCGGGTCATCTGCACGCGACCGCCGGCGGCCCGCACAACAGCGGCGATCTCAGGGCTGTCGGTGGCGACCACGACATCCCCGGCGCCGGCGGCCAGGGCGCGGCGCCAGACATGCAGGATCATCGGCTGGCCGTTGATGTCGGCGAGCGGCTTGCCCGGCAGGCGGCTTGCTGCCATCCGGGCCGGGATCATCACGATGGGGTTCATCGGTCGGGTCTAGCCAGCCGCGGCCGGGGTTGGGAAGGCCTTGACCACCGCGTCGATGGCCTGGAGCCGGGCGATCAGCGCTTCGAAATCGCGCAGCGGCACCATGTTGGGGCCATCCGACGGCGCGTTGTCGGGGTCCTCATGGGTTTCGATGAACAGGCCGGCGACGCCCACGGCCACCGCGGCGCGGGCCAGGCTTTCGACGAACTCCCGCTGGCCACCCGAGGAGGTGCCGTTGCCGCCGGGTTGCTGCACCGAATGGGTGGCGTCGAAGATCACCGGGTGGCCGGTGCGCGCCATGATCGGCAGCGAGCGCATGTCCGAGACCAGGGTATTGTAGCCGAAGGAGGCGCCGCGTTCGGTCAGCATGACCTTCGGGTTTCCGGCGCCGGTGATCTTGGCGGCGACGTTCACCATGTCCCAGGGCGCCAGGAACTGGCCCTTCTTGACGTTGACCACACGGCCGGTGGCGGCGGCGGCCAGCAGCAGGTCGGTCTGGCGGCAGAGGAAGGCGGGGATTTGCAGCACGTCCACCGCTGCCGCGATGGCGGCGCAATGGGTCGCCTCATGCACGTCGGTCAGCACCGGCAGGCCCAGCGTGTCGCGGATTTCCGCGAAGACCGGCAGCGCCGCGGCCATGCCGACGCCGCGGGCGGCGCTGGCAGAGGTGCGGTTGGCCTTGTCGTAGCTCGTCTTGTAGATCAGCCCGATGCCGCGCCGGTTGCAGATTTCCTTCAACGCTGTGGCGGTTTCCAGCGCGTGTGCCCGGCTTTCCATTTGGCAAGGGCCGGCGATCAGCACTATCGGCAAGTCATTAGCCACTCTCACCGAGCGGATTTCCAGAACTGGCAAAGCCATGTCCACACCAATGTTAGGATAAGCTATCAGTATATCGCCATGGGACTGCCCTGCCAACCAGCAAAACCCGGGGTTCTCATGCGCCAGCCGCAGGGGTGGGCAGCCGGCCTGGCCGGTGGTGGCGCGCCGCGGCCGCAGGCTGCGCCGCTGACAGGCCCAGGTGGAAGGCTGGATGCTGCGGCGCGGCAAGACCTGGGCGGGAGCGCGCCCGACCGGCGGCTGCCGAAAACGCCCCGCCGGCGCAGTATTTTTGTTCGTGCTCACGTTGACAATATAGGACAAGCAAATGGCGGCCGAGTGCTGGCGTAGGGCAATTCTTTCTGCTAGCCGTGCTCAAGTTTAGTCGACCGGCGTGGCGACCCGCCGTGCCCTTTCGCCTTGGAGTTCATGGATGACGGCCTCGTCTGCATCCCGCCTGACCCCGCATCTTCGCCGGCTTGAGGCTGAGGGTATTGCCATCATCCGGGAGGTCGCAGCCAGCTTCCGCAACCCGGTGCTGCTCTACTCCATCGGCAAGGACAGCAGCGTGGTGCTGCAGTTGGCCATGAAGGCCTTCGCGCCCGGGCCGCTGCCCTTCCCGCTGCTGCACATCGCCACCGGCTGGGACTTCAAGGCGATGCTGGACTTCCGCGATGCGCGGGTGGCCGAGCTGGGGCTGAAGCTGCACGTCCATTCCAATCCGGAAGGCATCGCCCGCGGCATCGGCCCGCTGACCCATGGCAGCCAGTTGCACATGTCGGTCATGGGGACCGAAGCGCTGAAGCAGGCGCTGGACATGCACGGGTTCGACGCCGCGCTGGGCGGTGCCCGCCGCGACGAGGAAAAGGCCCGCGCCAAGGAGCGCGTGTTCAGCCATCGCGCCCCCGGCCATGTGTGGGAACCGCGCAGCCAGCGGCCGGAACTGTGGGGCCTGTACAATACCCGCATCAACTCCGGAGAAACGATGCGCGTCTTCCCGCTGTCCAACTGGACCGAGTTCGATGTGTGGGACTACATCGCCGCCGAGGACATCCCGATCGTGCCGCTGTACTACGCGGCGGAACGGCCGATGGTCAGGCGCTCCGGCGCGCTGATCATGCGCGACGATCAGCGCATGCCGCTGGAGCAGGGCGAGCAGGAGGAGATGATGTGGGTGCGCTTCCGCACCATGGGCGACTGGCCGCTGACCGGCGCGCATGAAAGCCGCGCGGCCGACATCCACCAGGTGATGGACGAGCTCCGTACCTCCAAGACCAGCGAGCGCCAGGGCCGCCTGATCGACAGCGACCAGGAAGCCTCGATGGAACGGAAGAAGCGCGAGGGGTACTTCTGATGGACACCAACGTCGCCGGGGGCCAGCGCAGCCTGCTCCGCCTGCTGACCTGCGGGTCGGTGGATGACGGCAAGTCCACCCTGATCGGCCGCATGCTGTACGACGCGCAGCAGATCATGGAGGACACCCTCGCCACCATCACCAAGGACAGCCGCAAGCACGGCACGGTGGGCGAGGATGTCGACCTGGCGCTGCTGGTGGATGGCCTGGAGGCCGAGCGCCAGCAGGGCATCACCATCGATGTCGCCTACCGCTTCTTCGCCACGCCGAAGCGCAGCTTCATCGTGGCCGACTGCCCGGGCCATGAACAATACACCCGCAACATGGCGACCGGTGCGTCGAACTCCGACCTGGCCATCATCCTGGCGGATGCGCGCAAGGGCCTGCTGACGCAGACCAAGCGGCACAGCTACATCTGCTCGCTGCTGGGCATCAAGCACGTGGTGCTGGCGGTCAACAAGATCGACCTGATGGGCTTCGACCAGAAGGTGTTCGACCGCATCGTCGGCGAATATGCCAGCTTCGCCGCCGGCCTCGGCTTCCAGACCATGCAGCCGATCCCACTCTCGGCCCGCTTCGGCGACAACGTGACCGGGCGTTCCGGCAACACCGCCTGGTATCGTGGCCCGACCCTGCTGGAACACCTGGAAGCGGTGAACACCGAGCAGGACGAGGTGGCCAAGCCCTTCCGTTTCCCGGTGCAGTGGGTCAACCGCCCGAACCTGGATTTCCGTGGGTTCAGCGGCACCATCGCCAGCGGCTCGGTCTCGGTGGGCGACCCCATCGTGGTCGCCGCATCGGGCAAGACCAGCCAGGTCGCGCGCCTGTTGGGCAGCGAAGGCGAGATGCAGAAGGCGGTCGCCTATGACGCCGTGACCATTGTCCTGACCGACGAAGTGGATGTGGCCCGCGGCGACGTGCTGGTGCCGCCGATGGACCGGCCGCCGGTCTCGGACCAGTTCGCCGCGCATATCCTGTGGATGGACGAGGAAGCGCTGCTGCCGGGTCGGCAATACCTGATGCGCACCGGCAACCTGTGGACCAATGCCTCCATCACCACCATCAAGCACCGGGTGGATGTGGGCACGCTGGAACACCAGCCGGCCAAGAAGCTGGAGCTGAACGAGATCGGCTTCTGCAACATCAGCACGTCGCAGCGCGTGCCGATGGACCCCTATGCCGAGAACCGGCAGATGGGCGGCTTCATTCTGGTGGACCGCTTCACCAACCGCACCGCCGGCTGCGGCATGATGGACTTCCCGCTGCGGCGGGCGACCAACGTGCACCATGAGCAGTTCCTGGTGGACAAGGCGGCCCGCGCCGCGTTGGACAGCCAGAAGCCGATGGTGCTGTGGTTCACCGGCCTGTCCGGCTCGGGCAAGTCCACCGTGGCCAAGCTGGTGGAGAAGGCGCTGCACGCGCTTGGCCGGCACACCTACACGCTGGACGGCGACAACCTGCGCCACGGCCTGAACAACGACCTGGGCTTCACCGACCAGGACCGGGTGGAAAACATCCGCCGCGTCGGCGAGGTTTCCAAGCTGATGGTCGATGCCGGCTTGATCGTGCTCTGCTCCTTCATCTCGCCATTCCGCGCCGAGCGGAACATGGTGCGGGAGATGCTGGAGCCCGGCGAGTTCGTCGAGATCTTCGTCGACACGCCGCTGGAGGAATGCATCCGGCGCGACGCCAAGGGGCTGTATGCCCGGGCGAAGAGCGGCGCGATTGCCAACTTCACCGGCATCAGCAGCCCGTATGAAGCGCCGACCCAGGCCGAGATCGTGCTGGCCGGCGGCGCCGGCGCGACGCCGGATGCCCTGGCCGAGCAGGTGCTGGACCTGGTGGCGACGCACCAACTCGGCTGAACCGGCTATCAGTTGGTAAATCCAAGCGCCGTCCGGGGGAACCCGGGCGGCGTTTGACGTTTCAGCCGCTCCGCCGGGACCCCGCGCGGTTCGGCTTGCGGGCGGGCGGCGGCGCCTCGGCTTCGGCGGCGGCCAACGGCAGGCCCATGGCGGCCAGGTACTGGCGCGCCATGCTGGTGGCGTCCCCGGGGCGGGGTAGGCCAGCTTGCAGCTTGGCCAGCAGCTTGGGGTCGGTGGCGGATTGCATCACCCGGGCCAGGTCGGCGGCGTCGTTGCGGCGGAAGTGCAGGCCGCTAACACCGGGCGGCACCTTTTCCGCCATGCCGCCGATGCCGCTGCAAATCACCGGGCGGCCGGCTGCATAGGCTTCCTGGATCACCACGGGCGAGTTTTCCCACCAGATGCTGGGCACCAGCACGTAGTCGCAGTCGGCCATCAGCGTTGCGACCTGGTCGTTTTCATAGGCGCCCATGAAGCGCAGCTGCGGCAGGCTCTCGGCCAGCCGGTCCAGCCGCGCCTGCAAGGCTTCCGGCAGGCCGATGACGTTGCCGTGGATGCGGATCTCGATGGCCTCGACGCTGGCCAGCCGTTCGGCCGCGCCCAGCAGCACGTCCACGCCCTTGAACGGATTGAGCTGGCCAAAGAAGCCGAAGGTGAAGCGCCCCGATGCCGGGCGGGGCGGGGCCGGCTGCCCCGGATGCAGCAGGCCGTTTTCCACCACATGCAGGCGTTCGGCCGGAATGCCCCAGCCGATGAAGCGGTCCGCCAGGAAGCGGCTGGGGGAGATGAAGCCGTCCAGCTGGTCGAAGACCTCACCCACCAGGCGGCGCCGCAGCTCGAAACGCTGGCGCCCGAGGGTGGGGAAGCAGGCGCCACAGCGGCTGGGGCTGGCGCTGCTGCAGGGCAGCTGGGTGCCGGCGGTGATCATTTGGCCGTGGTTGTGGCACTGCGCCAGGAACTCATGCAGCACCAGCAGGCCGCGGCGGCCGGGCAGGGCCAGCGCGTCGCGCAGGCTGTTCAGCCCCAGCCAGAGAAAGTGGTGGAACACCAGTTGCTCGGCCCCGGTGGCCTCCAGCACCGCGCAGAGCTGCCGGGCCACGGCGGGTTCGGCCAGCTGGTACAGGTGCTCGTAGCGTTCCTGGGCGTGGAACACCGCGTATTCGCCCGCGCCCAGGTCCAGCCGATGGCGCTCCGTCTCCGGCACCGCGGCGATGAAGATGGCGGGCACGCCCAGCGCGCGCAGGCCGTGGAACAGCGTGTGCGCGGCAATCTCCGCCCCGCCCTTGGAGATGGAGGGGTGGGCGTGGGAGATCACGGCGATCGGCCGGGCGGTATTCATGGCGTGGGTGCCCCCGGCAGGTCGTCGATGGCGGCCAGCACTTGGGCGCCGCCGCGGCTGGCCTGGGCCGACAGCGCGCTGCCCGGCAGCGGCACAGCCTGGGCCAGCAGCGCATCGGCATGCGCCTGGCCGAGGGCCGGCGGGTGGTTGTCCAACCAATGTTGCAGGCCCGTGCGGGTCCAGCGCAGCGCGGCCAGGCCGCCGGCGCCGGACTGGTGCAGGGCGTGCGGTGCTTCCTCGTCCTGGGCCAGGCTGCCCAGCGCGGCGTCCCAGCCGGCGCGGCAGGGGAAGGCGTGCTGCGCCAGCAGCAGGAAGTGCTGGCTGCCGGCCAGGTCCAGCAGGTGCGGCAGCGCCCAGAGCGGCTTGGCCGCCTGTTCCACCAGCGCGATGCCGCAGCGCTGGCCGCTGGCCTCGGCCACGGCGCGGGCCAGCACGGGCAGTTCGGCGCGGCTGGTGCCAGGGTCCGCCAGCAGCAGCACCGCCGGCGGGGAGTCGCTGCGGCGCAGTGCCAGGGCCAGATCCTCCACCATTAGGCGGGCGTCGCTGGGGTGGGCCGGCACCGCCGCCACCACCAGCCGCAAGGCCTCGGTCGGCGCGGCAATGACCGAGACCTGGGACAGGCTGGCGACCATGTCCTGCCGCAACGCGGCGGCGAAGGCCGGGAAGAAGGCTTCGTCGGCTAGCCCGGGGTAGCACAGCAGCACGTCGTCCACGGGGACGGCATGGCCGATGCGGCGCAGCGTGTCGGGGTCCACCGGCACATTGGCCGAGCTGTCATCGGCGAAATGCGCCTTCAGCACCGGCTCCACCAGGTCGATCGATTCCAGCGGGCCTTCCAGCGCCATGGTGAAGCCAGCGCGTTCCAGCAGCAGCGGGGTATGGCCGCCGACCACGGCGATATCCGGCCGGGCCCGGCGCACCAGGCTGCCGGGCACGCCGCGCAGGACCTTGCCGCCGAGGCGCAGCGAAAAGCCGATGACCGGCTTGCTCGGGCTCAGCACCCAGCCCTCCACGAAGGCACCGAAGCCCGGCAGCACCAGCACCCGGTCCACCGAGGCCTTCATGGCGAAGCCGGCGCGTGGGGAATGCGGCGTCCAGTCCCCGGCCTGTTGCAGCAGGGCGCGCAGTTCCTTCGAGCGGCCGGCGCTGACCTGGGGCAGGGCCTGGGCGACGTGGTCACCGATGACCTTGGCGTCCACGATGCCCAGCGGGCGGACCCCGCGCAGGTACAGGTTCAACTCCGGTGCCAGGAAGCAGTAGAGGTCTACCGCCGGGCTGGGCCGCCAGTCCGAGGTGATGACGCCGATGAAGGCCACGGCATCCTGCGGCAGGTCGGCACGGGGAAAGGCGAAGTAGGCCATGGCGCCGGCATGGCGGCGGCGCTCGGCCAGCACCACCGGCAGTTCCGTCGGCAGGCCGCGGCGAATCCAGCCCATGACCCAGACGCGGCCGCGGTCGTCCAGCGCCACGTTCTCGATGTAGCCGGCCAGGTTCTCGGCCGAGGCCCGCAGCGACTTTTCCTGCAATGGCCGGGCCTGCTCGACCAGGTGCTGCATGCCGGCTAGCAGGGCGGTGCTCTCAGCGGCCATGGTCGCCGCCGCTCCGCTGCGGCCAGGGCCGCGTCAGCCTGGAGTGAAATGCCATTGCCGCCAACCACCTGTGGGGGCCGATGCCCCGCCGGAAGAGGTTCTACCAGCAATGGATGCCAAGGGAAGTTGCCGCGACCTTGGGTTTTCAGATGAACTCACCACGCAGGAAGCCCAGCGCCGGTAACGGGGTCCATTTGCGCGGCAGGTCGGCCCTGCGGATCGGCGCCACGCTGTAGAACGGCATCGGCTGGCGGGCGCGTTCCAGGAAGTCCCGGTAGGCGCGCACCTGTTCGGCCCGCCAGTCGCGATCCTGCAAGGCCGCGGTGCGGTTGCGGAAGATCTCGGCAACGCGATGCTTGCGCCCGACCGTGGCAACCACGGCCCATAGCGTGTCTTCATCGCTGCGCGGAACGCTGACCAGGGTGCTCACGACGCGGCATTGCAGCGGGGCGGGGCGCCGCGGTCAAGCCAAATGGCGCCGCGAGGGCCGGCGGGGACGCCCGCGGGGGTCGATCCCTCTCACCGGGTTTTTCACCGGGCAGGTAGCGCTTTCGCTGCGGCGTGAGAGGGTGTACCGCCGCAACGGGACCAAGCGCCGGGCGGCCGGCGCCGATTTCGATGGGGGCAGGCATGGCCGGCGCGGCGATCATTCTGGCGGCAGGCCTGGGCACGCGGATGAAGTCCGCCTTGCCCAAGGCCATGCATCCGGTGGCCGGGCGGCCGATGCTGCGCCACCTGCTGGCGGCCGTGGAGCCGGTGTTCGAGCAGGTGGTGGTGGTGGTCGGCCCCGACATGCCGGTGCTGGAACAGGCCGCCAGCCCGCACCCCACCGTGCTGCAGGTGGACCGGCTGGGCACCGGCCATGCCGCGCGCATGGCGGCGCCGGTGCTGGTCGGCTTCCCGGGCGATGTCGCGGTGCTCTACGCCGACAACCCGC
>CANBNK010000019.1 GCA_947371015.1 Acetobacteraceae bacterium
GCCTGACCGACACCAGTCTGCTGCCTTGTTCCACACTGCGGAAACTTTACAAGCGGGTGGAGAGGGAGTGCTGCCGATGGCCTGGACCGACGAGACCGCGCGCGCCGCGCTGCTGCGGCTGTTCCAAGCTGGGGTGGCGGCGGCGGACCCGCTGGTCGTGCTGGCGGCACACCTGCCCGAGCCGCCGCGCGCCGGCCGCGTGGTGGTGGTGGGCTGCGGCAAGGCGGCGGCCAAGATGGCGCTGGCGGTGGAACGCGCCTGGCCTGATGTGCCTCTGGCCGGGCTGGTGGTGGCGCCGCATGGGGCGGATGTGCCGGATGTGCCGGATGCGCCGCCGCGCCGCCGGGTGCGGGTGGCCTTCGGCGCCCATCCCCGGCCGGATGCGGGCGGCGCCGCGGCGGCGGCGGAGATGCTGGCCATGGTGCAGGGGCTTTCCGCCGATGACCTGGTGCTGTTCCTGGTCTCCGGCGGCGGCTCCTCTCTCTCCACCCTGCCCGCGCCCGGCGTGACGCTGGAGGAGCTGATCGCGGTGAACTCGGCGCTGCTGAACAGCGGCGCGCCGATCGGCGAGATGAACTGCATCCGCAAGCATCTTTCTGCCTTTTCCGGCGGGCGGCTGGCGGCGGCGGCCTTCCCGGCGCGGGTGGTGACGCTGGCCATCAGCGACGTGCCGGGCGACGACCCCGCGGTGATCGCCAGCGGGCCGACCGTGGCGGACCCTTCTACTTTTGCCGAGGCGCGGGCGCTGGTGGCGCATTACCGCATGGCGTTGCCGCCGGCCGTGGTGGCGCACCTGGCCGCCGGGGCCGAGGAAAGCCCGAAGCCCGGTGACCCCAGGTTGGCCGGCGCTGAACTGCGGATGGTCGCCACGCCGCTGCTGGCCCTGCGCGCCATGGCGGCCGAGGCCCGCACGCTGGGCCTGGCGCCGCTGGTGCTGGGCGATGCGCTGGAAGGCGAGGCGCGCGAACTGGGCAAGGCGCTGGGCGGCATCGCGCTGTCCGCCAGCCTGCACGGCGAGCCCTTGCCCGGCCCCTGCGTGCTGCTTTCCGGCGGCGAGACCACCGTGACCATCAACGGCCCGGCTGGCGAGGGCGGACGCGGCACCGAATGCCTATTGGGCCTGGCCTTGGCGCTGGGCGAGGCGCCGGGCATCTGGGCGCTGTGCTGCGACACCGACGGCATCGACGGCAAGTCCGAAGCGGCCGGCGCCATCTGCACCCCCAGCACCCTTTCCCGCGCCCGCGCGCTGGGGCTGGACTCGCGCGCCGCCCTGGCCGGGCATGACAGCACCGGCCTGTTCCGCCGCCTGGGGGATTTGGTGGTGACCGGGCCGACCCTGACCAACGTGAATGACGTGCGCGCGGTACTGATCGGCTGAATATTAAGCTTAAGCGGCCGCATTAAGCTTAAGTTGGCGCAGCGCCTTAACCTGCGTAAGCTTCCGTCATGCGTGATCCCATCCTTGAAGACATCCTCGCCCGCCGTGGCGCCGTGACGCAGATCGCCACGAGCCTGGGCATCTCCGCCGCCGCCGTCAGCCAGTGGCAGCGCGTACCGGCCGAGCGCGTGACCGAGCTGGCCACCTTGCTCGGCCTGCCGCCGCACCAGCTGCGGCCGGACCTGCATGCGGTGCCGGAAGGCCGGCCGCGCCCGTCCAGCCGCATTCCGCTGCGCCGCCGCCGCCGCACCAAGATCATCGCCACCCTCGGCCCGGCCAGTTCCACGCCGGAAATGCTGGAGCGGCTGTTCCGCGCCGGCGCCGATGTGTTCCGGCTCAACTTCTCCCATGGCAGCCACGCCGACCACGCCGAGCGCATCACCATGATCCGCGCGCTGGAGGCCAAGGTCGGACGGCCCATCGGGATTCTGGCGGACGTCCAGGGGCCGAAGCTGCGGGTCGGGCGATTCCAGGGCGGCCGGGTGCAGTTGCAGACCGGCCAGACCCTGCGGCTGGACCTCTCCCCCACGCCGGGCGATGTGCGCCGGGTGCAGTTGCCGCACCCCGAGATCATCGCGGCGGCACAGATCGGCACCACGCTGCTGCTGGATGACGGCAAGCTGCGGCTGCGCGTTACCGCCGTGCGGCCGGATGCGCTGGAGACCCAGGTCGTCGTCGGCGGCGCGCTGTCGGACCGCAAGGGCGTCAACGTGCCGGATGTGGCGCTGCCGATCCCCGCGCTGACGGTGAAGGACCGCGAGGACCTGGCCTTCGTGCTGGAGCAGGGCGTCGAATACATCGGCCTCAGCTTCGTGCAACGGGCGGAGGACGTGGCCGAGGCACGCGAGATCGTCGGCGACCGCGCCTGGATCATGGTGAAGATGGAAAAGCCGCAGGCGCTCGACAACCTGGACGCCATCATGGCGCTGACCGACTGCGTGATGGTCGCACGTGGCGATTTGGGCGTGGAACTGCCGCCCGAGGAAGTGCCGCTGGCGCAGAAGCGCATCGTCCGCGCCGCCCGCCGCTTGGGCAAGCCGGTGGTGGTGGCGACGCAGATGCTGGAGAGCATGATCTCCTCGCCCTCCCCCACCCGCGCCGAGGCTTCGGACGTGGCGACGGCGGTATTCGACGGCGCCGATGCGGTCATGCTCTCGGCCGAAACCGCCGCCGGGCAGTTCCCCTATGAGGCCGTCAACATGATGGACCGGATCGTCGCCCGGGTGGAACAGGACAGCGATTGGCGCAAGCTGACCGACGCCGCCCGGCCGGAACCGGAGCCGAACAGCGCCGGCGCCATCGCCGCCGCGGCCCGCCAGGTGGCGCACACCATCAAGGCGCAGTGCATCGCCACCTTCACCAGCACCGGCAGCACCACGCTGCGGGTGGCGCGGGAGCGGCCGGATTGCCCGATCCTCGGCCTGACCAGCAGCGACGCCACCAGCCGCCGCATGGCGGTGATCTGGGGCGTCCACCCGCTGGTGGCGCAGGAGCCGCACAGCATGACTGACATGGTGGCCAAGGCACTGCGCGCCGCCCAGCATGAAGGCTTCGCCGCGACCGGCGAGGAAGTGGTGGTGACGGCCGGCGTGCCTTTCGGCATGGCGGGCACGACGAATGCGCTGCGGGTGGCGGCGGTGAAGTAGCGGATCAGGCCGGCGAGCCGGGAGGCTCGCCGCCCAGCAACGCGCCCTACCGCTCGCGCTCCGGCAGCGCCCGCTTGCGCTCGCCCGCCAGCAGCGCCTGCTTCCGTTCCACGCCCCACCGATACCCCGCCAGCGCGCCACTCCCCGCCACCACCCGGTGGCAGGGCACCGCCAGCGCCACCTTGTTGCCGGCGCAGGCCGTTGCCACCGCCCGCACCGCCTTCGGCGCGCCGATGCTGGCGGCCACCTGGCCATAGCTGCGGGTTTCCCCGAACGGGATCGCCAGCAGCGCTTCCCACACCCGGCGCTGGAAGGCGGTGCCGCGCAGGTCCAACGGCAGGGCCAGCGCGGCCTGCGGCTCGGCGATGAAGCCGACAACCTGCCGCACCGTGGCGGCCAGCTCAGTCCCGGCGGGCTGCACCTGGGCCTTGGGGAAGCGCTGGCGCAGGTCGGCCTCGGCTTCAGCGGCCGAGGCGGCGAAGCCGATGAAGCAGACCCCCTTGGCCGTGGCGCCAACCAGCAGCGGACCCAGCGCGCTCTCGGCCGCGGCAACCCGTATAAGCTCACCCTCGCCGCCGCGGCGGGCGGCGCCGGGCGTCATGCCCAGCACCTGGCCGGGCGCGGAATAGACCCGGCTTTCGCTGCCATAGCCGGCGCCGGCCACCGCCTCGGCCACGCGGTCACCGGCGGCGAGCGACTGCGCCAGCCGTCGGGCGCGCACCGAATCATTGAAGGCACCAGGTGTCACGCCGGTAACCTCCTTGAACATCCGCAGGAAGTGGTGCCGGGCATATCCGGCGCGGGCAGCGAGCTCCGCCAGGCTGGGCGGCGTCTCCGCCGCTTCGATCAGCGCGCAGGCGGCCTTGATGGCTTCGGCGTGCAGGCTGGCGCGCTCGCCCTTGGGGTCGCAGCGCTTGCAGGCGCGAAAACCGGCGGCCTCGGCGGCCGAGGCATCGGCGAAGAAGCGGGCGTTGCGGCGCAGCGGCGGGCGAGACGGGCAGCCTGGCCTGCAATACACCCCCTGCGTGGTGACGGCGTAGAGAAAGGCGCCGCAGTCGGGTGCCTTGTCGCGGGCCAGCAACGCTGCCCAGCGACGGTCATCCAGGGTGGCTTGGGTTTCGGCAGAGGCGCGCAGATCATCGGACATGGCACGAATGTGGAGCAGGCGCGACCCTGCTGCCATCCGGCCATTGCGCCGACATGCGGCGCGGTGGTGTTCAGTGCTTCGTGTTGACCGCGGCGGCAGCGGCAACCAAGGCCACCATCCAGGGCAACATGGAAATCAGCTCCAACACGTCTTCATCCAATCCAGTGATTCGATGACGGCACAGCCATCGCCTGACCGATATACGTGACGCGGCCGTCATTTCCCACCCATCTCTCTGACATTGCTGCCATGCAGCATGGTCATGCAGCGCCATGTGTGCACCGCGTGCCTGGCCTCAGGTGGCGTCGCCTTCCACCTTGCGGCGCCACTCTTGCCGCCGCGCGGCGCCGCCGGGCAGCTTGGGGTGGATCGCCAGCGCCGCGTCCAGGCTGCGCAGCGCCCCTGCGCCATTGCCCTGTTCCTGCTGCAGGGCGGCCAGGGTCAGCAGCGCGCCCCAGTTGCGCGGCTCCAGCCGCAGCGCTTCCTGCAGGTCCCGCGCCGCCGCGGCGGCCTCGCCGAGCCGGGCCTGGGCCTGGGCGCGCAGATGCCAGGCCTCCGCCACCTCGGGGCCCAGGGTGATGGCGGCGTCGAAATCCTCCAGCGCGTCCTCGGCTTGGTTGGCTTCGATGTTGCGGACGCCACGGCGCAGCAGCAGCGCGACGGAAGGCGTGACGGACTGCGCCCAGAGCTGGCGGATGCGGCCTTCCACCAGCGCGGCGCCGGCGGCATCCGGCGCATCCTTCAGCGCGGCGAAGGCGCGGTCCAATTCGGCGCGGCGCGCCTCGGCCGCGCGGGCGGCGGGTGTGGCCGCGGGCGCCGGGCCTTGGGCCAGCGCAGGCAGCGGGGCGAGCAGCAGGGTCAGCAGCGCGAGCGCACGGAGCATGGCGACCAAGGTCGGCCGCCGCCGCGCCGCGCGCAAGGGGTCAGCGCCCCAGCCGCACCCCGGCGCGGGCGACAATGCCGCGGAACTTGTCGCGTTCCTGCGCCAGAAAGGCCCGGGTGCTCTCGGGCGTGCTCGGCCCCGCCGGGTCCACGCCGGCATTGGCCATGCGCTGGCCGACGCCATTATCCGCCAGCGCGGCGCGAACGGCGCGGGACAGGGTATTGGCGATCTCGGGCGGCAGGCCCTTGGGGGCGACCAGCGCGTTCCAGGTGATCACCTCGAAGCCCTTCAGGCCGGTCTCATCCAGGGTCGGCACCTCGGGGAACAGAGGGTGGCGAGCCAGCGAGCTGACCGCCAGGCCGCGCGAAATCCCGTCCCGCATATGCGGCGCGGTGCTGGCCAGCACTTCCAGCGAATAGTCCACCTCGCCCTTGGCCAGCGCCTCCATTACGGCCGAGCCGCCGCGATAGGGCACATGTTCGGCCTGCAATGGCGCGCCCTGGCTGCCGGCCATCAGCTTCATGTACTCGCCGGTCAGGTGGCCGATGCCGCCGGCGCCGCTGGTGGCCCAGGTGTACTTGCCCGGGTTGGCCTTCACCTCCTCCAGCAACTGCCGGGCGCTGCTCCAGCGCGACGCCTGCGGCACGATCAGCACGATCGGCCCGCCACCGACGACGGCAATGGAGGTGAAATCCTCCACCGGGTCATAGGGCGTGGTCTGCGGCAGGGCGGCCGGGTTGGTGCCGAGCGCGGAGGCCGAGCCGAGCAGCAGCGTGTAGCCATCGGCCGGGCGATGGCGGACCCATTCGGTGCCGACGCTGCCACCGGCTCCGGCGCGGTTTTCCACCACGATGCGCACGCCGGCGCCCAGATGCGGCGCCATGCGCTCCGCCATGATGCGCGCGGCGATGTCGGTGGAGCCGCCGGCCAGGAAGGGCACGACCATGGAGATCGGGCGGTCCGGATAGGCGGCTTGCGCGCTGGCCCGGCTGGCCAGGGTCAGCGCAGGCAGGGCGAGCAGGTGGCGGCGGCGCATGCGATGGTCCTTGTACCCGGCAGCCGGGAAAAAGGCGCTGCGGTGCGCTTTGTCAAATCCTTCGCGGGCCGGGGTAGCCATGGGCCCGCGTTGCCGCCCAGCGGCCGTGCCGGCGCTATTGTTCCCGCACGAACATGATGCCCGCGCCGGTTTGCACCGGCTTCACCAGGAAGAAGCGGTTGAGGTCGAAATGCACCGCACGGCCGCGCTCCAGCGGCGGCGCCAGGCCCAGCAGCCCGCGATGCGAATACTGGTGCACCACGCAACGGTTGGAGCCAGAGGCGGTGCAGAGCCGCGCGGTATAGGCGTCGATCCTGCTGCGGGAGGAGCGGATCACGTCGCCGCCATCCACAGTGGTGCGCGCCACCCATATCGGCATGGCGTTCAGGCAGGCGGCTTCCTGCGGGTAGGCGGCGTAGAGATATTCGCCCCAGACCGAGGGCGTGGTGTACATCAGCACCAGCGTGCCCGGCAGCGCATCCTGCACGCCCTTGACCCAGGCGCAGACCGCCTTGGCGTAGAACCGGCCGTAATAGATCCGGGCGTTGTCGTTCGGCGGTTCCGGCTCCAGCTTCTGTTCGATGTCCACCGCCAGCACGCGGGCCTGGCTGCGGATGGACAGGTCCGGGTTGCGCACCGTCACCACCGGCATCTCGCGCATGCCGAGGCTCCGCATGCGGTTGAGGAAGGCCTGCGCCCCATCCTCGCCGAGCTTTTGGAAGATGGTCAGGTTTTCATTCACCGCGGCCTGACTGGCCGGCGTGTCGCTGAGGTTGTTGTAGCGCGACGGGTCACGCAGGCGGGCCGGCACGCCGAAGAAATAATAGGGCAGTGGGCGGACATTCAGCTTGTCCAGTTCGGCGGCGTGGGTGTTGTACTTGTCGTCCATGCGCACGAAGCTGAAGGCGGTGCCGCAGCGCGCCAGCATCCGGTAGTCTGGCCGGTTGTGGGACGACAGGTCGATGCCGAGCAGCGTGCGCAGCGGCCGGCCATCGGCGCCGCGCAGCGCGACATGGCCATTCACCACCACGCCGGTATCTGTGCCGTTCCACGCCTCGCCCGGATTGGCGACCTCACCTTGGGCGAAGGGGCCGACCAGGTAGGGACAAGCGGTCTGGTCCATGCCGATCGGCAGGTTGGGGTCCTGCGGTGGCCGCGGCGGTTCCTCGACCACGACCTGCACCGGCGGCGATGCGGGCGGGGTGGCGGCAGCGGGTGGTGCTGCCGGGGCGGCGGGTGGCGTGACCACCACCTGCGTCGGGGCCGCTGGAGTTGGGTCGGTGGCGGGCGCGGCCGGCGGTGTCACCACCACGTGCGTCGAGGCCGCCGGGATCGGGTCGGTCGCGGGTGCGGCCGACGGTGTCACCACCACCTGCGCCGGGGTCGCCGGAGCGGGATCCGTGACAGGCGTGGCCGGCGGTGTCACCACCACCTGCGTCGAGTCCGCCGGGATCGGGTCGGTCGCGGGCGTGGCCGGCGGTGTCACCACCACCTGCGTCGGGGGCGCCGGGATCGGGTCGGTCGCGGGTGCGGCCGACGGTGTCACCACCACCTGCGTCGAGGCCGCCGGGATCGGGTCGGTCGCGGGCGTGGCCGGCGGTGTCACCACCACCTGCGTCGAGGCCGCCGGGATCGGGTCGGTCGCGGGTGCGGCCGACGGTGTCACCACCACCTGCGTCGAGGCCGCTGGAGCGGCGTCGGCGACGGGCGCGGCCGGCGGTGTCCCGACCACCTGCGCCGGGGCCGGCGCTGCGGGGTCCGGCGAGGCAACCGACTGCGCCCAGGCCAGCGGCATCAATAGCGCCAGCGGCAGCAAGGCCGGGGGCAGCAGGCGGAAGCGGGTCATGGCCGTTCTCCCTTGCCGCTCAGCGCCGGCCAAGTTGCAGCAACCGGTCGAAGGCCGGTTGGTCGCCGTAGAACCGGTTCAGGTCCAGGCCCTCGGTATCCGAATAGGACGCGAAGTTGCCGAAAGCGGTGTACTGCTGGAACAGGCAGCGATTGCTGCCATCCGGCTTCAGGCACATGGCGCGAATGGCGGAGGCGCTGGCCGGGTCCGGCTCCCGCCGTTCGGTATCACCGTTCAGCATGTGGTGGCCGATCCAGGCGGGCCGGTTGCCCATGTCGCAGGGCGCGGTGCCCAGCGCGTAGTCCTGGTAGACGAAGGCGGTGCTGAAGATGCCCATGGCCTGGCCGGCGAAGGCCGGGTCGGCGTTCACCGTCTGGAACCAGCGGCAGATCGACTGACGATAGACCTCGCCATAGCCGGCCCGGTCGGCCCGGCCTTCCTGCGCCTGCGGGCGCAGTGCAGCCGCAAGCATGATCGGCATGTAGCGGGCGCCCAGCGCGTTACCGGCGGTGGTGGTGGCACTGCGCTGTTCCAGCAGCAGCACCTCGCGCAGGCGTTCGGTGAACAGCTTGGCCTGGTCTTCCGCGGAAGACAGGTTGGCGGCCAGGTTGGCGGCCTTCTGGGCAGGCGACAGCGCCCCCCAGGCCGCCGGCGGGTCCACCAGGGTCAGCGCGTGATACGGGCCGGCGACCAGGCCTGCGGCGCGGGCGGCCGACCAGTGGGAGCGATACTCGATCTCCAGGTCCGGCCGGCGCCCGGCAGCCAGGCGGATATAGGCGAAGCTGCCGCCACAGGCCTTCACCCGGTTGAAATCGGCGGAGCGCTGCCATTTGGAGGCATCGACCCCATGCAGCACGGGAATGCCCTGCACCGCCACGAAGCCGGGCGGGGTGATGCCGTCATTGCCGGGGCTGGCCGCGTTGGAGCGGCGAAACGGGAAGCGGCCGGGCGCGGTCTGGATCGGGCAATCGGCGGCCGGCGCGGCGGCTTGGCCCTGGGCCAGGGCCGGCTCGGGCACGGCCCAGGCCAGGGTGATGGTCGCCACAACAATCGCAACCAAGTGCCGCATGGCCCCCCCCGCGCGCTGCCGACGGCCATCCTGGCCGCCAAATCGCTTTAGGGATGGATCGAACCGGGCGCGGCACCCCACGTCAAGCACGAACGGATGAAGATCAACCCGCGCAGGGGTTGTTCACCCATTCAGGCGCGGGGCAGCCGCCGTCAGGCGGGTTGGCGGACCTGGCGGATCGCGGCCGGCTCCGGCCCGCCGGCCATCCAGTCCAGCAGTTCCACCGTATGCGCGGTGGGCAGGGCGCCGTCGCCCAGCTGGGTCAGGCAGCCGATATTGCCGGCGGCGACCAGCTGGGCGCCGGTGCGGTTCAGGTTAGCCAGCTTGCGGTCCTTCAGCTGGCCGGCGATCTCGGGCTGCATCAGGTTGTAGGTGCCGGCGCTGCCGCAGCACAGATGCGCCTCGGCCGGCTCCTTAACCGAGAAGCCAGCCTTGGTGAGGAGTTGCTTGGGCAGCGCCGTTATCTTCTGGGCGTGCTGCAGCGAACAGGCGCTGTGATAGGCCACGGTCAGGCCAGGTGTTTCGCGGGTGGGGGCGTAGTCGAATTTCGCCAGCACCTCGGTGATGTCCATCGCGAGGGCGGAGACCTTCTCGGCGCGTTCCTTCCACTTCGGCTTCTCGTCACGGAACATGAAGCCGTAATCCTTCACCGTGGTGCCGCAGCCGCTGGCATTGATGACCACGGCGTCCAGCCCGCCGCGCTGCATCTCCCGGTCCCAGGCGCGCAGGTTGGCACGGGCGCTGTCCATGGCGCGCGGCGTCTGGCCCATGTGGTGGGTCAGCGCGCCGCAGCAGCCCTGGCCCCGCGGGATCACCACCTCAATGCCCATGCGCGTCAGCAGGCGGATGGTGGCGGCATTGATGCCGGGGTCCAGCACCTGCTGGGCGCAGCCGGTCAGCAGCGCCACGCGGCCGCGCTTTTCGCCCTGCGCTTTGTGGGTCTGCGCGTCCTGCATCGGGTCCGGCGGCGGCAATTGCTTCGGCGCCAGCTTCAGCATGGCGCGCACGCGGTTTTTGAACACACCCGCCGGCAGCAGCGCGGTGAAGGGCCGGGCCAGCGCGGCGCCCTTCAGCGCCAGGCGGAAGCGGCCGGGCTTGGGCAGCACGAAGGCCAGCACGCCGCGCAGCAGGCGTTCGCCGAAGGGGCGCCGGTAGGTTTCCTCGATGTAGTGCCGGGCGTGGTCCACCAGGTGCATGTAGTTCACGCCGCTCGGGCAGGTGGTCATGCAGCTGAGGCAGGACAGGCAGCGGTCCACATGGCGGACCACTTCCTCGGTCGCCGGCCGGCCGCTCTCCAGCATGTCCTTGATCAGGTAGATGCGGCCGCGCGGGCTGTCCAACTCATCGCCCAGCAACTGAAAGGTCGGGCAGGTGGCCGTGCAGAAGCCGCAATGCACGCAGGTGCGCAGGATGGTGTTGGATTCGCGCGTGGCGGAATCCTTCAGCTGCTCGGCCGTGAAGGTGGTCTGCATGGGGGTCAGCTATCCGTTACTGGCCGGCACGCATGCGACCGGGGTTGAGCAGTCCGGCGGGGTCCATCACCGCCTTCACGCGCCGGGCGATGGCCGCCAGCGCCGGCACTTCGTCCGGCAGCACGGCGACGCTGCCGCGCAGCGCTTCCGGCGCGCGGAACAGGGTGTAGCTGCCCTGCGCCGCCAGCGCCGCGGCGACCACGGCCTGGTGCGCGGCCTCGCTGGCATGGGCGGCGACCCAGACCAGACCACCGCCCCAGTCCAGCAGGAACTTGCCGCCGCCGACAGCGCGCAGCGCGGCGACCACGCCAGGTGCGGCGCTGGGTTGGACGGAGACGCGCCAGATGGCTTCCTCCGCCGTGGCGCCGAGCGGCTCCGCATCGCGGATGCCTTGCCACAGCGCCTGCGTGTCCATGCCGATGGTCGCCTCGCCGAAGCGAGCCATGTCGTCGCGCAGCTTGCCGCAGCGATAGGCAACGCTCTCCGAAAAATCCTCGATGCGGAGATGCGCCGTGGCGCCTTCGCCTTCCGGCAGCAGCGCCGCGCCGGTGACGCTGAACGGGCTGCCGAGGCCAGCCGAGAGCGCGGCGATGCCCTGCTCCAACGTGGCGACACGAATGCTGACCGTGCCGGTGGCCTTGGGCGCCGGCAGCACCTTCAGCGTGACTTCGGTGATGACGCCGAGCGTGCCGTGGCTGCCGGTGAGCAGCTTGCACAGGTCCAGCCCCGTCACGTTCTTCAGTACGCGGCCGCCGCTGCGGAAGATTTCGCCCTTACCGTTCACCGCCCGGATGCCCATGACGTGGTCGCGCATGGCGCCCCAGGCGATGCGGCGCGGGCCGGATAGGTTGGTGGCGACGATGCCGCCGATGGTCGCCGGCCGGGACGCACCAAACAGCGCCGAAAGGTCCGGCGGCTCGGCGATGATGTGCTGGCCATGCTCCGCAAGCGCCGCCTCGATCTCCGGCAACGGCGTGCCGGCGCGGGCGGAGATGATCAGCTCGGTCGGGTGGTACAGCGTGATGCCGGTCAGCCCGCGCAGGCTGACGCTGCGGGTGGCCTGCACCGGGCGCAGCAGCGCGCGCTTGCTGCCATTGCCCTCGATGGCCAGCTTCTCGCCCTGCGCCGCCGCGGCGATGACCAGGCTGGCGACCGCGTCTTCCGACTTCGGCACGATGGTGGAGGACAGCATGGTGAGGCTCATGCCCGCCCCCGATCGCTGGAGGGCCGCATGGCTCGAAGGCGTGAATCGGTGGCGATCATGCCGCGTTCAGCACCGGGATGGTGGCGAAGATCGGGTTGCCCTCCAGCGGGAAGACTTTTGCCGGGTTCAGCAGCCATTGCGGGTCGAAGGCGCCCTTGATGGCGCGCATCTGGTCCAGTTCCAGCGGGCTGAACTGCACCGGCATCAGGTCGCGCTTCTCGATGCCAACGCCGTGCTCCCCGGTCAGGCAGCCGCCGACCTCGACGCAGAGCTTCAGGATATCGGCGCCGAAGTTTTCCGCCGCGTGGAAGCTGGCTTCGTTGTTGGCGTCGAACATGATCAGCGGGTGCAGGTTGCCGTCGCCGGCGTGGAACACGTTGGCCACCTGCAGGCCGTAGCTGGCGCTCATCTCGCCGATGCGCTTCAGCACGAAGGGCAACTCCCCGGTCGGGATGGTGCCGTCCATGCAGAGGTAGTCCGGGCTGATGCGACCGACTGCCCCGAAGGCGCCCTTGCGGCCCTTCCAGATTGCCAGCGATTCCTCCGCCGTCTCCGCCACCTTCAGGCTGATCGGGTTGAAGCGGTTGCAGATTTCCTTGATCCAGCCGAGCAGCCGGTCCTGCTCCTCGACATTGCCCTCGACCTCGATGATCAGCATCGCCTCGGCATCCAGCGGGTAGCCGGCATGGGCAAACGCCTCGCAGGCATGGATGCAGGGCCGGTCCATGAACTCCAGCGCCACCGGGATGATGCCGCTGCCGATGATGGCGTCCACCGCCTGGCCGGCGACCTCGATGGAATCGAAGGCGGCGAGCATGGCCCGCGCGCCTTCCGGGCCGCGCAGGATGCGGACGGTCACTTCGGTGACGACGCCGAGCTGCCCCTCGCTGCCGGTGATGATGCCGAGCCAGTCATAGCCAGGCGCGTCCAGGTAGGTGCCACCGATCTGCACCACCTCGCCCTCGATGGTGACGAAAGTCAGGCCCAGCAGGTTGTTGGCGGTGACACCATACTTCAGGCAGTGCGCGCCGCCCGAGTTCATCATGACGTTGCCGCCGATCATGCAGGCCAGCTGGCTGGAGGGATCGGGCGCGTAGAAGAAGCCATCGGCCTCGACATGCTTGGTGATGCCGAGGTTGGTCACGCCAGCCTCCACCACCGCCAGGCGATTCTCGTAATCGACGGTCTTGATGTGGTTCATCCGCATCAGCCCCATCACGACAGCATCGGCCAGCGGCAGCGCGCCACCGGAAAGGCTGGTGCCGGCGCCGCGCGGCACCACGCGCACGCCATGGGCGTTGCAGTATTTCAGCACCGCGGCCACCTGCTCCGTGCTGGTCGGCAGCACCACCGCCAGAGGCGGCTGCCGATACGCCGACAGGCCGTCGGTCTCATACGGCTTCAGCCGCAGCGCTTCGCTGATCACGCCATCGCCGGGGATGATCGCCTGCAACGCAGCCACGATCTGCACCCGGCGGGCAAGCACCTCGGGCTTCGGGGCCGGAAGGGGGATCATGGCGGGGCGGCTCCAACAATAGGACGAGGGGGAATGTCGGGCCGCGGCGCCCATTCGGCAAGCGGTGTCTGCACGAAGCGGTTGCCGCGAGCGCGCCGGCGCGGCAGGCTGCCAGGGATTTCAATACGGAACCCAAACATGCGCCGTCTCCTCCTCGCCTGCTTCCTCGCCTGCGGCCTGGCCGCCGCCGTGCCGCTACCCGCCGCGGCGCAGCTGCGGGAAGGCTTGTACGATGTGGATGGGCAGAACCCCGACGGCACCACCTACCAAGGCATTCTGGAAATGCGGGTTGGCCAGGGCAATGCCTGGATGGTGATCTGGCAGATCGGCAACCTGGGCGTCCAGGGCGTTGGCGTCATCCAGTCCGGCGTGATGGCGGTGGGCTATTCCACCAGCGGCCAGGTCGGCGTCGCCACCTATGAAGTGCAGCGCGACGGCAAGCTCAGCGGCTACTGGACCATCGGCGCCGGCGTGGGCACGGAAACGCTGACCCCGCGCAACTAGAGCCTGATCGGCTTAGGCGGAATCGCCGTAAGCCGTGAATCAGTCTCTCCAACAACAAGCCTGGAGCGTGAGCGCTTCAGTCAGAAGCGAACACGGTCCAGGCGCGCGCAACCGGCGCCGGACCGCACATGGCCCATACAGAAAAAGCCGCCATGGCTGGGCCATGGCGGCGATTTCAGCGAACCTGGTCCCGGTACGATGGCCGGGACGTACCTTCAGCCCTGGCGGGCCTTCAGGCGCGGGTTCTTCTTGTTCAGCACGTAGATACGGCCGCGGCGGCGAACCACCACGCAGTTCTTGTCGCGCGTCTTGGCACTCTTGAGGCTATTGCGGATTTTCATCTTACTGAACCCGTTGAGAGGCGCGGCGTTTACGGTCCACCGGCAGGATTGTCAACCGCCCCGGGCTGCGTCACACGCGCTCTCCGGTACAAGGACAGCCTAGCATGCCGCATGACGGCCACGACCACAGCCATGACACCCCGCCGGATGGCTGGAAGCACAGCGGCGTCCGCGTGATCCCCAGCGACCAGCTGGACAGCAACACCGCGCAGACCCCGGGCATGAACCGCGCCGCCGCCATCAACGCCGCCCGCGTGGGTGCGCAGAAGCTGTGGGCCGGCACCGTGCATATCCACGCCAATGCCAAGACCGGCGCGCACCACCACGGCCACCTGGAGAGCGTGATCTTCATCGTCAGCGGCCGCGCCCGCATGCGTTGGGGCGAGAAGCTGGAGTTCACCGCCGAAGCCGGGCCGGGCGACTTCATCTTCGTGCCGCCCTGGGTGCCGCACCAGGAAATCAACGCCAGCGCCGACGAGGTGCTGCGCTGCGTGCTGGTGCGCTCCGACAACGAGGCGGTGGCGATCAACCTGGATATCGAGCCGGCCGAGGCGGTGGAGCAGGTGTTCTGGGTGGACCCGACCCACCCGGCGCCGGCGCCCAAGGCCTGAAACGACGAAGGGGGCGCCCGTAGCGCCCCCCCCTCTGCAAGCCGCAAGCGTTGCGGCGGCGAACGGCGCCGGCGGGTTGCCCCCGGCCCCTGCCTGCGGGCGCCGGAAGCTACACCGGCACCACGCTCATCCAGCCATGCGCGTCGTTGGACTTGCCGTATTGCAGGCCGACGATGCTGTCATACAGCCGCTGCGTCACCTCACCGGTGACTCCGCCGTTGATCAGGATGTCCTCGCCCTTGTAGCCCAGCGTGCCGACCGGGCTGACCACGGCGGCGGTGCCGGTGCCCCACATCTCCTTCAGCGTGCCGTCGCGGCCGGCCTGCATCACCTCGTCGATGGTGATGGCGCGCTCGCTGACCTTCAGCCCCCAATCGCGCATCAGTTGCAGCGAGGAAGCGCGGGTCACGCCGCTCAGGATGGTGCCGGCCAGCGGCGGGGTGATTACCTCGTCGCCGATGCGGACCATGATGTTCATGGTGCCCACTTCGTCGATATACTTGCGGTGGACGCCGTCCAGCCACAGCACCTGGGTATAGCCCTGGGCCTCGGCCTCGGCCTGGCCGGAGAGGCTGGCGGCGTAGTTGGCCGCGGTCTTGGCCTCGCCCAGGCCGCCCTGCACCGCGCGGACATGCTTGTCCGACGCCAGGATTTTTACCGGCTTCACGCCTTCCTTGTAGTAGCTGCCCACCGGGGAGAGGATCAGGAAGTAGATGTAGTTGTGCGCGGGGTGCACCCCCAGCATCACGTCGGTGGCGATGACGGTGGGGCGCAGATACAGCGCGGTGCCCGCCTTGCGCGGCACCCAGTCGGCATCCACCGCCACCAGCGCGTCGAAGCTCTGGCGGATGATGTCCACCGGCATCTCCGGGATGCACATCTTCTTGGCCGAGATGTTCAGCCGCTCGGCATGGCGCCCCGCGCGGAACAGGCGGATCTTGCCATCCTCGCCGCGGAACGCCTTCAGGCCGTCGAAGATCGCCTGGCCGTAATGCAGCACGGTCGTCGCCGGGTCCATGCTGAAGGGCTGGTACGGTTGAATGCGCGGCGAGTGCCAGCCCTTCCCCTCGGCGTATTCCATGACGAACATGTGGTCCGTCAGCACCTTGCCGAAGCTCAGGCTGTCATCCGCCGGCTTGGGCTTGGGGGTGGTGGTCAGGGTGGTGGGGAAATTACCCATGGCGGCGTTCCTCCTGCGATTCCTTACTTGGCGCCGTTATAGCCCGCAATTTCCGACAAGGTAAGGGGGGCTGACGTAATTTTATGCCTGCCTCGATCACTGCCTTCCCACAAGAAAGTGATATCGCAGGCACCCCATGCCGTGTTGCCAAATTACGTACTAACCCATAAGTATAAATGCTTGATAAGTAGTTATACTTTGAGGAATTGCTCCAATGATAAAATTTATAAAATCAGAAAAACGGGGCGAAACTCATAAATTTAAAGGGCTATTTTCTTATTTTTAACATTTTTTTTCATGCCAGCTTCTGGGAATTCCGGCATATCGGCCCGAGCTGAGCAAAATTCTGCTTTTCAAATCAACGGCCTGTCCGCAGTTTTGATCCAGCCGGACATTCCCTTTGTCCCGGCCGGCGTCGTCATCATGCTACCAGACAGCATGGGACCCGACCGCCGGGAAGACCTCTATATCGATGCCCTGATCCGTGCCGGGGTGCAGGTCTTGTCGCTCCTCCCGACCGATGACGAGCCGCCACCTTCCCCCGAGTTGGCGGCTCAAGCCCTGATCAGCCTCCTGCAGGCCGACCCGTCGCGGATAGCAGTGTTGGGCTTTGGCGCTGGCGGGCTGGCAGCGGCAGCCGCGGACTACCCGTTTGCGGCTCGGGTTCTGCTCTACCCCGGCTGCGCCAGCCTGACCGACGTTGCCCCGACTGACACCCGGCTATTGCTGCTGCATGGCACAGATGACCCCAGCAACACCCCGGCCCAATGCGCTGCCGCTTCCCACCAATTGCGAGAACGCGGCGCGGAGGTAACGCGCGTCGCCTATCTCGGCGTCGGATATGGCTGGGACATGCCGCAGATTGGCTACGAGCGCGCCACCCTGATGCCGATACCTGGGCAGGCCGGGCGTGTGCTTGCCGTCCCGCAACCGGGCGTAGCCGAGATTGCCGCTTCGCGCAGTACCCACTTCATCCTTGCCGCCTTCGCGGCCGCCCATCCATGAGCGCACAAGGCATTACCTGGCCCAGGCTCGGCACGCTCGGCCAGGGGAGGAGGAGGGCAGAGGCAAGCGGCAGCCGCGGCCGCGACCACCTCGATCGGGCCAGGTCGCCCCCCCCCCGGCAGATCGAAGTGCAGGGCTGTGTGAGAGAGGCATCCCCCTGATGTCTGGTTCTGTTGCGAAGTGCGCGTGTGGCTCGCTTTTCGGCGCGGATTGCGATTGGGTCCAATGCAAGGCGCCGTGGCGTTCCCCGTATGGTGTGGCGCCTCTGCCGCCGACGCCGCTGGTGACGAACTGGCCGCCGCCGTTTGGCTGCATCTGCCCGCCTGGCGCGAACAAGGACTGCGAGGCGCCGCTGTGTCCGCGGAAGCCGCTGCCTGGGGTGGCGACTGCGTTGACGGGTGATGATGCGCTGAAGGCTGCGAGGTGGCTGGTGCAGCCGCAGGCCCGCAAGGCGTGCGCGCATGGGTTCGACGAGTTCTGCCCGGAGAGTGATCCTGGCTGCGGGCAGGGTGGCGCCTGCGTAGTGCTGGGCCGGCGCGCTGCGGGGAGCAAGGACTGAACGATGACGCGTCGTGCGGTAGTTCAAGCGGCCGCACCGCTGGCAGCAGTTTGCCTGGTGCTGGCCTATGGCCAGGCGGCAGGCACATTGTCGGCAGAAGCCCTGCCTGCCGGCGGGCAACTGGCTGTCTTTGTTGGTGCGGCCGCAGGCAGCGTGGCCGGCTTCGGCTTTTCGGTCATCCGCGCGCCCATGTTAACCCTGGCAGAGCCTGACGCGGTGCGCATGGTGCAGGTCTTGGCCATCTCGAGCATCGCCATTTATGGCTATGGCGTATGGGCGCTGCGGTTACGGCCAGCCTGGCGGCAGTTGTTGCCGCTGCTGCTTGGCAGCCTGGCCGGGCTACCGGTGGGGGTCTGGTTGCTGACCAAAAGTGCGGCGCAGGGCCATGCCAGCGTGGTTGGCGCCATCGTTTTGGCCTATGCGCTATTCACTCTGTTCCGTCCCCCGCTGCGGTTGAACGCCCCTGCCCAGGCCTGGATGCATGTCCTGGTCGGCCTGGCCGGCGGCATCACCGGCGGCCTCATCGCCGCACCCGCGCTGGCCTTGGCCGTCTGGTGCGGTCTCCAGGGCTGGAGCAAGGAGGAACAGCGCGCGGTCTACCAGCCGTTCATCCTGATCATGCAGCCAGCGACACTCCTGGCCATCGAAATCATGTGGCCGGCGCGGGCCGGCGGCTTTTCGCTGGACCCCATGATGCTGGCCTATGTCCCACCCGCCCTTTTGGGCGCCTTCTTCGGCGTACGGCTGTTCCGTCAGCTTTCCGAAGCCGGGTTTTCCCGTATCGTGAACCTGCTGCTGCTGGCCAGCGGGGTTGCGCTGTTGACGTAAGGCAGCACCGCCGAAGCAGGGCCGCCCCGCTGGATATGGCGCTTCGCCTACTCAGCCGCCTGGCGGCGATTATCTGCCTGCCGGGCGAAACCATCCCGGGTCTGCGGCAGCTTGCGGCCCAGGATCTGTTCCGCCACCTGGGTGCGCAGCACCTGGGCGGTGCCGCCGGCAATGGGGAACATTCGAGCGTCGCGCACAGCGCGCTCCATCGGGTTGTCGCGGGAATAGCCCTCGGCGCCCCAGATTTGCAGCGCCTGGTTGGTTACCTCCACCGCGGTATCGGCGGCCAGTACTTTTGCTTGCGCGGCAAACAACCGGTCCGGGAAGCCGGCCGGGCCAGCGCTGCGCGCCGCCTTCCACACCAGGGCGCGGGCGGCTTCCAGCTTAATGCTCATATCCGCCAGCATCCAGTGCAGGCCCTGGAATTCGGCAATCGGTCGGCCGAATTGCTCGCGCCGCTGGGCGTAGTCCAGTGCATGCTGATAGGCGCCGGCGGCGATGCCCAGCGCCACCGTGGCGGCGCCCACACGCTGGCCGTTATAAGCGTCCATCAACTGGGCGAAGCCGCGCTGCCAGCCACCGCTGCCACGCAGCACCATGGCCTCCGGGACCGCCAGCCCCTCAAACCGCACCTGAGCTTCGGGAATGCCGCGCAGCCCCATGGCGCGGTGGCGGTGATGCACCACCAGTCCAGGCGGGTCATTCACCTCATGCCGCACCACCAGGAAGCCGCCGATCCCCTTGGCTGCCCCGTCCTCAAACACCCGGGCGAACACCAAGTGCAGTTTGGAAACCCCGGCGCCGGTGATCCAGTGCTTCACCCCGTCCAGCACATAGTGGTCACCCCGCTTCACCGCCCGGGTGGTCATGTCCGTCGCGGCGCTGCCGGCCTCGGGTTCGGTGATGCAGATGGCGGGCTTGTCCCCGGCCAGCACCAGGTCGGCCGCGAGGCGCTTCTGCGCCTCGGTGCCATAGGCCATGACGGCGCCGACCGCCCCCATATTGGCTTCCACCGCGATTCGGCCGCAGACGGCGCAGGCTTTTGCCAGTTCCTCGATGACCAGCACCGCGTCGAAATAGCTGGCGCCGTGGCCGCCATACTGCTTCGGCAGCGTCATGCCCATGAAGCCGGCTTCCGTCATGCGGCGGACCATCGGCCAGGGATATTGCTCGGTGCGGTCAGTCTCTGCGGCCTGGGCGGCGGCTTCCTGGGCCAACTCGCGCGCCCGGTCGCGCAGCGCGCGCTGCTCGGCGGTCAAACCGTCCATCTCTTCGTTTCCCCGGCAATGTGACAGCCGCAGTTAACCACCAGCGATGGCGGCGGCAATAGCCGGGGCCAGGCCGCGGAATTCCGGCGCCCGCGGGCTGCGGTCCCGCCACGCCAGGGCAAGGGTGCGGCCGGGCGGCGTGGTGCCATTGGCGCCGACCAGCGGCCGCACCACCACGGAGGTGCCGTTCAGCACGCCGCTAGCCACCGCCAGCTTCGGCAGCAGCGTGACGCCCAGGCCGCTGGCGACCATTTGTACGAGGGTGTGCAGGCTGGTGGCGGCGAACTCCTCGCCCGAGGCGCCGCCCACTGGCCCCATGGATTTGGGCAGGCCGCAGGCGTCCAGCGCGTGTTCGTGCAGGCAGTGACCATCCTCCAGCAGCAGCAGCGTCTCGGCCACCAGGGCCGCCACCGGCACCGTCTCCAGCGCCGCCAGCCTGTGCCCCGCCGGCAATGCGGCCAGGAACGGGTCGGCGGCGATGGGCAGGGTCTCCGCATGGCCGCAGGCACAGGGCAGCGCCAGCAGCAGCAGGTCCAGCCGGCCCGACTCAAGCCCTTCGACCAGGTGCTCGGTCTGGTCCTCCCGCAGCCACAGCTTCAGCCGTGGAAAGCGTTCCCGCAGCGTCGGCATCAGCTGCGGCAGCAGGAAGGGGCCGATGGTGGGGATGACGCCCAGCCGCAACGGCCCGGTCAGCGGGTCTCGTGCCGCCGCCACCGTCTCAGCCACCGCGGCCAGGCTGGCCAGGGCACCGCGGGCGCGGGCCACCACCTCCAGCCCCAGCGGAGTGAAGATTGGCCGCTTGGCCTGGCTGCGTTCCAGCAGGGCGGCGTCCAGCTGGCGTTCCAGCGCGATGATGCCGGCGGACAGGGTCGACTGCGTCACGGCGCAGGCGGCGGCGGCCCGGCCGAAATGGCCGTGGTCGGCCAGCGCCATCAGGTAGCGCAGCTGTTGCGGGCTGGGCAGCAGGTTCATCGAGGCCTTCGATGGATACGGCAAAAACTATTCATTAGTCGGCCCCGGGGCTGCGTGCCATACCCCGCAACCGTGGCAGGCTTTCATTGCCTGCCGGTCATTCCACAGCCACCAGGAGGGGCATCATGGCAGCGCTCAAGGGCAGCAAGACCGAAGAGAACCTGAAGGCCGCGTTCGCCGGCGAAAGCCAGGCCAACCGCCGCTACCTGTACTTCGCGCAGAAGGCCGACGTTGAAGGCTACAACGACGTCGCCGCCGTGTTCCGCTCCACCGCGGAAGGCGAGACCGGCCACGCCCATGGCCACCTGGAGTTCCTGGAGGCCGTCGGTGACCCGGCGACCGGCTTGCCGATCGGCAAGACCGGCGACAACCTGAAGGCCGCCGTGGCCGGCGAGACGCACGAGTACACCGACATGTACCCGGGCATGGCCCGCACCGCGCGTGAGGAAGGCTTCGAGGAAATCGCCGAATGGATGGAGACGCTGGCCAAGGCCGAGCGCAGCCACGCCGGCCGCTTCCAGCGCGCCCTGGACGAACTGAAGTAAGTTAGCCCGTCCTTCGGGATAGCTACCGAAGGGGACGGGTAACGCCGTCCCCTTTTTGGTGTGTGGATCAGGGAAGAGTTCGACGATGCGTGAAGGCAGCCTGGAAGCACCGACCCGTCACCCGATCGCCTGGCGCGACGAGGATTTCTACGACGAGGCCAAGCTGGACGCCGAGATGCGGCGGGTGCTGGACATCTGTCACGGCTGCCGCCGTTGCTTCAACCTGTGCGACAGCTTCCCCCGGCTGTTCGACCTGGTGGATGAGAGCAAGTCCGGCGAACTGGACAGCGTCGATAGCGCCGATTTCAAGCCCATCGTGGAAGCCTGCACGCTCTGCGACATGTGCTTCCTGACGAAGTGCCCCTATGTGCCGCCGCACAGCTTCAACCTGGACTTCCCGCACCTGATGCTGCGCTACCGCGCGGTTGAGGCGAAGAAGCACGGCGTGCCCTTCGTCGACGCGCAACTGGCCAAGACCGACCGCAACGGGCTGCTGGCCAGCTTCGCACCGGCGGTGGCGAATTTCGCGACCGAAGTCGGCTCGCCGCTGCGCCCGCTGCTGGAGAAGACCGCCGGGCTGCACCGCGACGCCGAACTGCCAAAATACACCGGCCAGTCCTTCGTGCTGCAGGCCCATACCCATGCGCCGACCGTCAACGAGGCAGCACCCGCCTTCGGCCGCCGCGCGGTGATCTACGCCACCTGCTTCGGTAACTTCAACGAACCGGAAATGGGCATGGCCGCACGCGCCGTGCTGGCCAAGAACGGCGTTGAGACCCAGGTGGTACACCCCGGCTGCTGCGGCATGCCGCTGCTGGAGCAGGGCGACATCCCCGCGGTCGCCGCCAGCGCCGCCAAGGTGGCGCAGGAACTCAACAAGTGGGTCGATGCGGGCTGGGACGTGATCGCGCTGGTCCCCTCCTGCGCGCTGATGCTGAAGTTCGAATGGCCGCTGATCGTGCCTGAGAACGCCGCGGTGGCGAAGCTGGCCAAGGCGACCTTCGACCTGAGCGAATACATCGTCGATATCGCCCGCAAGGAAGGCGTGGCGCCGGGGATGCAGCCGGTGGAGGGCGGCGTCTCGATCCACATCGCCTGCCACAGCCGGGCGCAGAACTTCGGCCAGAAGGGCGCCGAGATGCTGAAGTTGATCCCGGAGATCGACCTCAACGTCATCGAGCGCTGTTCCGGCCATGGCGGCAGCTGGGGCTACAAGAAGGAGAACTTCGACGTGGCGCTGAAGGTCGGCAAGCCGGTGGCGCGCAATGTCGCGCAGGCGGGCAAGGGCTGGATGGCCAGCGAATGTCCGCTGGCGGGGCTTCACATTCACCAGGGCGTGGACAAGTTGGGAGGTGGCGCGGCGCCGCAGCTGGTCTCCCACCCGATCCAGCTTCTCGCCCGCGCCTATGGCTTGGAGGGCTGAGACATGAACCGCCGCGAGATCACCGCCGAAGACATCCTGCCGCGCGACACCTGGGCGAAAAAGCGCCTGGAGGAACGCCGCCGGCTGACTGCCGTGAAGCGCAACCGCCGGATTGAGGTGGGGCCGCACGTTACCTTCTACTTCGAGAGCTGGGAGACCATGCGCCACCAGATCCAGGAGATGTGCTGGATCGAGAATGGCGGCCCGGCGCAGATCCCGGATGAACTGATGGCGTACAACCCACTGGTGCCGCAGGGCGACGAGCTGGTGGCGACCTTCATGATCGAGATTGATGACCCGATCCGCCGCAAGAACGTGCTGGGGCGGCTGGGCGGCATCGAGGACACCGCCTTCATCCGCGTCTTCGGCGAAGTGGTGCCAGCGATGCCGGAAGCCGACCAGGACCGCACCAGCGCCGACGGCAAGGCCAGCAGCGTGCAGTTCGTCCACTTCAAGTTCACGCCCGAACAGGTCGCCCGCTTCCGCACCCCGGGCGCCGAGGTGGTGCTGGGGCTGACCCACCCGAATTACGGCCATATGGCGATTGTGCCGGAAGCCGTGCGGGCAGCGCTGGCCACCGACTTCGCCTGAAGCCGGCGGCTTCGGCCGCCTGGTTCAGGTTGTGTCATGCCCTCGAGCGCGCCGTGCTTGTGCACGCCTTCGGCGCGACGCGGCGGCGTCCGCAGCCCTTGGCTACGCCGGGTCGCGCCGCAGGCGCGCGAAACGCGCGACCGGCGGGCGCCGGTCGGCGCCCCGGCACGAGGCTGAACCTCGTGCCGCTGGTTTTGAACAGGCCGGACCTGGCGACGGGGCCGGCCTTTTTCATGCCCGGCACCATCGTTCCAGACGATCAAAAATCGAAAAACTATTCGTTGGATCGAACGTACCCGCAGCGCGATATCACCGAAGCGCCAGGCAGCACGCCGCTGCCGGGCGCCGAAACCCAGGGATATCAGCAGCATGCTTACCGTTGGCGACAAGTTCCCGCAGTTCAGCCTCACCGCCGTCAAGGCCGGCGACGAAGGCCTCGGCGGCCCCGGCAAGTCCTTCACCGAGATCTCCTCGGCCAGCGATGCCGACAAGTGGAAGATCGTGTTCTTCTGGCCGAAGGACTTTACTTTTGTCTGCCCGACCGAGATCGCTGCTTTCGGCAAGCTCGCCGGCGAGTTCGGCGACCGCGACGCGGTGGTCTATGGCGTCAGCACGGATAGCGAGTTCGTCCACCTGAACTGGCGCATCCACAACGACGACCTGCGCAACCTGCCGATCCCGATGCTGGCCGACATCAAGCGCGAGCTTTCGGCCACGCTGGGCATCCTGGACAAGCAAGCCGGCGTGCCGCTGCGCGCCACCTTCATCGTTGATCCCGACGGCACCATCCAGTGGGCCTCGGTCAACGGGCTGAACGTGGGCCGCAACCCCGCCGAGGTGCTGCGCGTGCTGGACGCGTTGCAGACCGACGAGTTGTGCCCGTGCAACTGGGAGAAGGGCAAGCAGACGCTCGACGCTGCCAAGCTGTTCGAAGCCGCCTGACGCCACCCCCACCCTGCCCTCCCCCGCGCGCGGGGGAGGGTTCCGAGCCTACCCTTCCCTGTCGCTGGGAAGGGCATTGAAGGAGCCTTCCCATGTCGCTCGAAGCCCTGCGCAATGCGCTGCCGGACTATGCCAAGGACCAGAAGCTGAACCTCGGCAGCCTGGCGGCCGAAACCCTCCTGACCGAGCAGCAGCGTGCCGGTACCTTCGTGGTCTCGGCGCTGGCCAGCCGCAACCCGCAGGTGATCCGCGAGATCGTGGCCGAGTTCGGCCCGCAGCTTGCGCCGGAAGCGCTGGTTGCCGCCAAGGCCGCCGCCAGCGTGATGGGCATGAACAACATCTACTACCGCTTCACCCACCTGGTGGCCGGCGACTACGCCCAGATGCCGGCCCGGCTGCGCATGAACATCATGGCCAAGCCGGGCGTCGAGAAGGTGGACTTCGAGCTGTGGTCCCTTGCGGTTTCAGCCATCAATGGCTGCGGCATGTGCATGGAAAGCCATGAGAAGACGCTGCTGCAACACGGCGTTTCCAAGGAAGCGGTGCAGGCCGCGGTGCGGATTGCCGCGGTTGTCCATGCCACAGCGGCAACCTTGGACGGCGAGGCCGCCCTCGCCGCCTGAAGGCGCGGATTAAGGCTGCGCTAACCCGGCCGGTGCAGGTTGCCCACCGGCCGGGAAGCAGGGCGTCATGCAGGGCAGTTTCAATTCAGCGTTGCCGAACCCGTTGCGCCGCGTGGCGGACCGGGAGAGGTTTCTCGCCTTCGCCTTCACCGCGGCCGAGTTGCTGGTGGAAACCGATGCCAGCGGCATCATCACCTTCGCCGCCGGCAGCTTCCAGCACCGCCTGGGCGAGCCGCCGGAAGCCTTCGTCGGGCGGCCGATGCACGCGCTGTTCAGCGCCACCGAACGCGACGGCTTCAACACCGTCTTCGCCCTGCTGGCGGCGCGGGGCCGGCTGGCGCCCTGCACCTTCCACCTGGCGGACCGCGCGGCCACCCAGGTTGCCGTGGCCGGCCTGATGCTGCCGCAGCCCGAGGGCAACAGCTTCTGCCTGACCGTCTCCGCCATGCCGGTGGCCAGCCTGAACTGCCGCGCCGATACCGGCAGCCTGCCCCAGGCGGCGGAAGCGCGGCTGCGCCAGCCGGGCGCCGGCGCCTCGCTCGGCCTGCTGGAACTGGCCGGGCCGAACGGGCCGCTCACCCCCAGGCCGGAACTGGCGGCCCGCCTGGGCGCGGCGCTGACCGAGGCGAGCGGCGACAGCCTGGCCAGCGAACTCGGTGCCGGGCGCTACGGCGTGCTCTCCACCACCGCGACCGACCTGGCGGCCATCGGCGCGCGGCTTGAAGCGGTGCTGGCAGAGGCCGGCGAGGCCGGGTCGGTTTCCAGCCGTAGCGTGGCGCTGGAACAGGAAGGGCTGTCGCCGCTACAGGCCACGCGGGCGCTGCGCTACGCCCTGGCCAGCTTCACCGAGGGCGGTGGTGCGGCGCTGGAGCGCGAGGGCTTCGCCGGCGGCCTGGCGGGCTTCGTTGCCCAGGCCTGCGCCAAGGCGGAAGCGCTACGCAAGGCCATCGCGGAACGCCGCTTCAAGTTGGCGTTCCAGCCGATCGTCAGCCTGATGGACCGCCGGATCCACCACTACGAGGCATTGTTGCGGCCAACCCCAAGCGTGGGTGTGCCAACGGCGCAGGCGCAGGACTTCGTGACCTTCGCCGAGACGGTGGGCCTTTCCGAGGAACTGGACTGGGCGGTGGTGGAGTTGGTGTGCGAAGCCGCCCGCGGCGCCGGCAACGTGCAGATCGCCTGCAACCTCTCGGGCCTGTCGCTGCAATCCCCGGCCTTCCGCGACCGTCTGCTGGCGCTGCTGGACGCCGAGCCCAGCCTGGTGCCGAAGCTGCTGGTGGAGATCACCGAGACCGCCGAGATCGAGCACGAGGCGGAAGCGGTCGCTACCGTGGAGGCATTGCGGGCGCGGAAAATGCCGCTGTGCATCGACGATTTCGGCGCCGGCGCGGCGGCCTTCCGCTACCTGCGCAGCTTCAAGGTGGACTACGTCAAGATCGATGGCCTGTACGTGCAGCACGCCATGCGCAGCGCGCAGGACCGCGGCTTCCTGGTAGCCATGGTGGAACTGGCGCGCAATGTCGGCGCCCAGGTGGTGGCCGAGCGGATCGAGACAGAAGCCGAATGCGCGGCGATGCAGCAGTTGGGCATCGGCTACGGCCAGGGCTGGCTGTTCGGCAAGGCGGGGCCCCTGCCGAAAGCCTAGCCGCCGCTGGCTGAAGCGGTGTTCCCGCTGCAGCCGTGGTTTGAGCGGCTGATTTACGCCTTTCGACGTACCCGTCTCAGGCGATCAGGCTCTAATTCTCCACGGTAATACCGGTTTCGCGCACCACCTGAGCCCAGTGCTCGCGGTCTGCCGCCCAGAAGCGGGCCATATCCTCGGGCGTGCCGGGCACCGCGGTATGCGCGCCCTGCTGGAATCGGCGCTGGGTCTCCGGCAGGGCCAGCCACTTGTTGGTCTCGGCGTTGAGCTTTTCCACGATGCCGCGCGGTGTGCCGGTGGGGGCGAACAGACCGAACCAGACTTCCTCGTTGAAGCCGGGGTAGCCAACCTCGGACAGCAGCGGCAGATGCGGGAATAGCGGGCTGCGCTCCGGCCCGGTCAGCGCCAGCGGCTTCACCTTGCCCTCGCGCATCAACTGGCCGGAGGAGCCGATATTGTCGATGATGAAGTCGCATTCCCCGGTGACGATGCTCAGCATGACGTTCTGCCGGTAGGGAATGTGCACGATGGGAATGCCGGCACGGCGGCGGAAGCGGTCCACCAACAGATGCCCGACGCTGCCGATGCCCACACTGGCCATGTTCAGCGGGCCGGGCTGCGCCTTGGCCCAGGCAACGAATTCCGCCGTGGTGGTGCCCGGCACCTTGTTGGTCGCAATCAGCAGCATGCCGTAGCGGTAGGTATTGGCGATGGGCGTGAAGGCCTTGACCGGGTCGAAACCGACATTTCGGATGACAAGGGGGGCCACGACCTGGAAGCTGTTGGGCGTGAACAGCAGCGTATAGCCATCGGCCGGGGCATTCGCGGCCAGCACGCTGCCGATGGCGCCGCTGCCGCCGGCGCGGTTTTCCAGCACGAAGGGCACGCCGAAGGCGCGGCCGAAATGCTCGCACAGCAGCCGGACATAGACATCGGCGGGGCTGCCGGGGGAGCCGGGATAGATGACCTTGACCGGCCGGGTGCCAGGCCAGGCTTCCTGGGCACGGGCATGGCCGGCCAACGCGAGGCCTGGGGCGGCAAGCAGGGTGCGGCGATGCATGGGCGGTGTCCTCCGGCGTTTTGCCGCAGGCTATCGCGGGATCGGGTCAGACTGAAGCGGTTGCTGCAACCTGGGCGCCCAGAATCAGGCATGCGCTAAGGCCGCGTCGGCGCCGGCGGCAGGCGCGGCGCCCGCCTCGGCAGCCGGCGCCAACGCCGCGGCGGCACCAGCGCCTCGGCCGCTTCCGAGATCAGGCAGGCCGGCAGGGCCGGATGGCGGGCCAGCAGGATGTTGCGCACGGCTTCCGCGACAGCGCCATACGACAGTCCGCGGCCCAGCGCCGAGTCCCGCGCCGAAGCCATGGCCAGCCAGGTGCCTGCTGCCAACCATGCCGGCGCCGCGGGGTTTTCATCGCCATGCGTCATGCGGGTGAGACTGCTCGGATATTAAGAACAATTCAAGAACATTTGGGCCGACAGGTTTGCTGGAACCGCGGGACGGCTGACGCTTGGAGCGAGGCCGCGGCTGACGATGTTGCTCGCGCTCGAGGGTGCGATTGCGTCAGCAAATACCGAGAGGGGCCTGGCTGGGCGCCCCTGGACGTCGCGGGCGCAGTCCTCAGCGATGGAAGCGATGGGCCAACCACCGCGCGATGGCATGGCCCAGCTTGGCCGGCATGCCCGCGGGTGCGGTGGCAATGAGCGGTAGGACAGAAGCCGCGAAAAAATACGGCCCAGAGGCTGGACGAGCGGCACCGCCCAGTGTAGTGACCCGGCCCTGCCTCGGCACGTCCCCTTCGTCTAGAGGCCTAGGACACCGCCCTTTCACGGCGGCGACACGGGTTCGAATCCCGTAGGGGACGCCAGGCATTTCAATGGGTTAGGGGAATCGCCCCGGCCCGTCTCCAATCCCATCTCCAATATCGACTTATGGCCCTGGGTGTATCCGGGCGGTTCATTCCCGCGAACGGCGCGTGGTGCGCCTCGTTCTGGCTGCCTCCTGCGCTTGCACTCACTCGCATCGGTGGGACCAGCACATGGCCCGGCCCCTTCAACCTCCGCCATACGCGCGTCAGCCGGCCAGTGCGTTCAACGCCAGAACGGGCGGTAGCGCCTGCACAGTGCTCTGCCGCTCCTCCGCGGCCAGCCCCCTGGCCGGCAGGAGGGTGCTGGCGGTGATGGTAGCCTCGCGGCCACTCCATCCCGGGATCGCCGCCAGCAGCCAGCGGATGGCTGGCGCGCGGGTAGCGGCCGCGGACGCACAGGGCAGCCGGTTCAGGCCGTTGGATGCGGCATGGGCGCCACCATTGGAGACACCCCGCTGTTGCCAGTGAACACCGATAGGGCGGCTATGCTTCCCGCGCTGGGGATGGAGAGACGCCCGCCCCGCCGGCTAGGGTGCCTCGCCCAGTTCGGCCAGTAGGTGCCCGACATGGCCGGCCAGCACCGGCATATCCTCGGTCACGGTGCGCCACACGGTAGCGTCGTCCACCGTGGCATAGCCATGAATCAGCAGGTTGCGGAACGCCACCGCCCGCGCCAGGTCCGGGATGCGGGCCGCCAGGTGGGGCGCGCTACGGGACAGGCGGTTCAGCGCCTCGCCCACGATCTCGCATTGGCGCTCCACTGCCGAGCGCAGCAGCCGATCCGCCAGGTAGTCCTCTCGGCTGCGGCCGGCGATGAAGCTGGCCAGCGCCGCCGCGGCCTCCCGCGCATCCCACAGAAAGGCGCGGGGATCAGGCGGCATGCAGCGGCAGGCGGGCGGCGTCGATGCTGGCGCGCAGGTAGGGGTTGCGGATGGCCGACGCCATGGCGAGGTCCACGCGATACCCCAGCAGCGCCTCCAGCGCGGCGCGCAGCGCCAGGAAGTCCGCCAGGGCCGGCGGGGTGTGGCTCGGCTCGTACTCCACCAGCAGGTCGAGGTCCGAGCGCGCGGGGTCGAAGGCCTCGCCGCGGGCGGCCGAGCCGAACAGGTCCAGCCGTCGCACGTGGAAGCTGCGGCAGAGGGCGGCGATTTCGGCGCGGTGCTGGGCAAGGGTGGGGAGCATGGCGGCCTCGGGCAGTGGAGACATCATAGCGCGTTCCGGCGGTCGTGTTCCATGCCGGCGGGTGTGGCGTGGTCCAGCAGCAGCGCGCCACCGGCAGGCCGGACAGGCAGGCTGCCGAGGTGCTGGCGCCAGTGCCGCACCAGCCCGCCCAGGGCCGCGCTCTGGGGCCTCGCCAGCGGTCCCGGCTGGCTTGGTGCTGTCCCCTGTTCTTCAGCCACCCTAGGCCCAGGTGAGCAGGCCGGAGCCGGTGCAGGGCAGCAGCCGGCAGGGTGCAGGCCCGGTAGCACAAGCGGGGGCAGGCAGCCGCCGCGGCGCCACCGGCGGGACCGCGGCGGCCAAGCGGGCACCCCCCCCCGGTGCATCGAATGGAGGGGGGAGTGGGTCGTGAAAATGCACCCCCGCCGGCATTCCTCCGCTGGAATATGCGGGCCATGCCCCCCCGGGGTAGGGCGCTTCTGGCGAAAAGGGTCCCATGTCGGCCGTAGCCGTGGTGATTTCTGACGGCGTGATCTCTGATCGCCTACCATCGCCAAGCGGCCGCGGAACTTCCTTCCTTGGATCGAACCAATGGCGTTCCATCGAGACATCGGCCATCATCCGGTGTCGGAATGAAGGCAACTCGCTATGCGGTCTTGGATGGAAGCGCTGCGTGAGAATGGGCAAATGCGCGCGCTACTTGCCGGCGTGTGCATCGGCCTCAGCGTTGGGGTGGCCGCTACCCTGGCTTACGAGCGGTACCTCGGCCGGCCCAGTACCTTTGCCGTGTGCGTGCTTGAACACCTTGGTGCTTCCGCCAGCAACTTCGCAGCGAGGCTTGTCGAAATGGCATGCCGCCAACAGTTTCCGGAATAGCGCAATGACTGGAATCGGTTCGTGGCAGACAAGATTTTGCGGCGTCAGCCAGGTGGATAGCGCAACTCAAGGCCGATTCTCGGTGTGTCTTTCAGGCTCTGGCTACAGTCGTTCGGAGGCATGCGGTGACGTCTCCTGCCGCAGCGATCTGGGCGCCATAGTGTAGCGGCGGCGGCTCAGACGTAGCTCAACCAATCGTCCAGCGGTGTCTCACGAATCAGAGTCGCCATGTCAGGCATGTGCCGCACCGGCATCGGGTCCGCCGCCGGCAACTCCACCAGCAGGTTCAGGTAGTCCGGCCACAGCGGGTTGTCGTCCAGCAGCGCCATCACTTGGAATGCGGGATCACTCGCTTCGGGCACCCCGGCTTCCCACAGGCCGCGGCCTTCCAGTGCGGCTACCAGGCTGGCCACCGCCCCTTGCGGGTCCTCATCCGACTGCACCATCGCCAGCACCCGGCTCTCCAGCCGGTCCCGGTACTGGCGGTGCGTCAGCCCCGCCTTCAGGTCGCCCGGTTGCAGCGGCACCGCGGCGAGTGGCGGGTTCTGCCCCGGTGGGCACCAGGCCAGTTCAGGCCAGTCTTCGTCATCAGCCATGGCGCACTCCCTGGCGCAGCCGAGCGTCCCGATACTTCTAGTCAGGGAAGTAAATCGACAAGTGTCGCGTCGCCCAACTGGCCGTTTGCGGTGTTCCATCCTATCCAGACATTTGGCGAAAACGCCACATCCCATCGGTATGACCCCGCCGAAAGCCTTTGCTTACCGAAAGTCGAGGGAATACCTCGGGTTCAGCCCTCTTTCGGCGCTTTTTGGAGGATGGCGAATGGGTGAACCAACAGGCGGAGCGGCCACGCCAATACCACCTCTGCGGTGCATTTTCGGGCGCAGCGAACGACCGGCGGCAAATACTTGGCCCGCGGCATCAGTCGGCAGTCGCCAAACCGTGATTTTGATCCCCTCACCAGCCAACTTCCCCCAAAGGGGAACAGCAACTTCCCCCGGAGGGGAACGCCAGTGATACCAGGGGAGGATATAGAGGGGAGGGGTTCTTAGCCTACTCCTTCCCCATTCCAAGGGCCGAGGCGGTATCGGCCCGCCTTGCCGTGCTTTGGTCCTGTCTCGGCAAGCAGCAGGCCGGCGCGCACCAAGCCGTCAGCGGCGGCCGATACCTGCGCCTCCCCCGCCTCCCATTCCCGGGCGAGTGCATGGGCGGACAGATCGAAGGGCTCGGCGCCGGCCAGGCCGTGCCGGGACACCAGCAGGGCCAACAGCCGCATCTCGGCCGGGCGCAACTCCAGCAGCAGGCGCCGCAGCGCGAGGCGGGGCCAGCGAAGGCGCGGAGACGGCCCGCCGTCATTCTCGGCGTGCAGCCAGGGCAGGTCGAAGGCCGCGGCTTTGCCTGGACGCCCCTTCGGGCGCTCGGCCTCAGTCATCAGGCGTAGCCGCCCTTCCGCAACCAGCGCCTTGCGAGCGGCGACGATGTGGCGCTGGGCCCGGGTGCTGGCGGGATTCCTGCCCGGTAGCTTCTGCAACCAGGGCGGCGTGACGGAGCGGCAGATGGCGCGTTGCTGGGAACCGGAGCCGGCCGCGTACGCCAGGGCTAACTGCGTCTCGATCTCGTCATGGCGCGCGATGGCCTCAAGCGAAGAAGGCTTGATGCGGAGGAAGCCAGGCCCGCGCGGCGCTTCCGGCTTTGCCACGGGCGCGCCCTGCTTGGCCGGCTGGCTGGTGGTGCCTGCGAACGCGGGCCCGGCCTCCTGGACAAGCCAGCGTAGGGTTTCCGGCGACACCTCGTCGATACATTCAGCGGCGTTGGGCAGCGGCGCGAAGGTGACGGTGAAGTAGCCGCCGCCGAGGTGGAGTTCTGCGCCGGCGCGCTTCTGGCCTTCCAGCGCCGCCACCTTCCACTCGCGCTTCCACTTCCCGCCGAGGAGCTTTCGGAGCTCCTGCACCACGCTGGTGTGCAGCCTCATCAGCACATGCACGCCACGGCCCGAGGGCGACCAGGCGCGCCACGATTGGCGCTGTCGTCATGGCCGGTGAATAGCGGGCCGTGGAACATGCCCCGCATCAGGCCATCGTTCGGCATCCGCCGGACAAAGCTGGGCGATGCCGTAACCTCCTTTTTGGCGAAGCGGGCCTGCACGAAGGGTGAGCTAGCTCCGGCCAGCAAACCCATGTGCTTTGCCAGACCGCCCTCCAACGAGCTGAGGTGCTTGTTGATAGTGCCCTTAGCCAAGCGCCGTTCCGTCGTCGCCCGGCCATCAGCGCCGCGTTTCAGCTCGGCCTCCTGGTCCATGCGGTCGGCCAACTCCAGCGCCTCGCGCGCCGAAAGTCCGGCAAAGACACCGCGGCCATGCATGGCCGGCACCGCCATCAGCTGTTCGACGAAGTCCTCGCAGACGGCGGTCGTGACCTCATTGATCGGCAAATCCCCGCAGATCTCGACGAACAGGTCGCGCGCCACTGCCCGATCGAGCAGGGTCTTCTCGCTAGTCTCATCCCGCCGCGACGTCTTGCTATGGTCGATCCAGGCCGTCATCAGCTGCGACACCGGCTTCCCCGGCTCCAGCAGAGGGACTGGCGGTGGTGTCGAAGCTTCCGCTGCCGGCGGTGCCAGTGCGGGCGGCGGCGGCACCTCGCGCGACGCCACCACCAGCGCCATGGCGGGGTCAACGGCACGGTCGGGGTAGCTGCCGCGCTCGCGCCGAGCGGTCTCCCGCTCAACCTCGGCCATCACCTGCAGGGCGGCGCGACGCAGCAACGAGTGCAACGGCGCCGGCATCGGTGCGGCCACCAGTTGCTCGAGGAGTGGCACCACCCCGGCGGCTCCCTGCTGATCGTTCAGTCGATGGGCCTGGTCCAGCACCCGTGCGCGGCCAGTGGCTTCGGCGGCCCGACCGGTGGCAACCCCATCGAGACGGGCGCGCCCCGGTTGGCGGTGCGGCTCGGCGGCCAACGCGGCGATGGTGGCAGCCGCCAGCTCGGGCGGCAGCATGACCTGATCATCCGGCTCATGCGCCTCGGCAAATGCCGCCAGCGCCTCTCCCAGCGCCGCTGGCACCGGCACCGGCTGGAAGCCTGGCGCAGGAGCCGGCATGTCCGCCGGCCGGCCGGCCCGGGCGATCTCCGCCTCGGCGACGAGGTGGTCGCGCAGCCTGGTCATCACCTCGGCCACGCTCACCGCGCTTGCCCCGGCCGCCGCTGTGAACTGGGTCATGCTCCACCTCTCGAAAACGGCGTCCAGTTCGGCGGCCCGCTGCCGCGCCTGCACCCGCTCACCCGTAAAGAGGGAAAGGCAAATCCACCGCAGGTTGCAAATTTTTCGTCCGTCCGCGGAGCCTTACCTGGCGGCACCAGCGACAGCCGGCGACGCCAATACCAACGTCCCCGGCGCAACATCAGATGTGGCGTGCGGGGTGCCGGGCGGCGTCGAAGGGGTTTCAGTACCAGTACGGTGGTACAGCTTTGTGCGACAGCTATGTGTGACACCAGCAGGCTTCCGGATTCCGTGTCGGACGGACCCGCCTAACCCACTGGAATTGCTTCGCTAACTTCGCGAGTGGTTGGGGCGCCAGGATTCGAACCTGGGAATGGCGGCACCAAAAACCGCTGCCTTACCGCTTGGCGACGCCCCACCAGCATCGGCGAAGGCGCTGAATAGAGGCTAGCGCCCTGCCGCGTAAAGCCCCCCAGCGTCGTGCCACCACGCCCCCGGCAATATCGCCGCCGCGCTGCGGGCAGCGGCGGGGTCGGCGAACAGGCCGAAGCAGGTGGCGCCGGAGCCGCTCATGCGCGCCAGCAGGCAGCCAGGCAGCGCCCGCAGCGCCGCCAGCACCTCCGCCACCACGGGGCAGAGCGCGATCGCCGGTGGCTCCAGGTCGTTGCGCAGCGCGGCCAGGTCGCGCGCCATGCTGGCGGCGTCCGGCCAGGCGTCAGGCAGCACCGCCTCGGGCGTGAAGCCGGGCGCCCGGGCCTTGAACACCGCCGGAGTCGGCAGCGCCACGCCGGGGTTCACCAGCAGCAGGCCGCAGGCCGGCAGGCGCGGGGCGGGCAGCAGTACCTCGCCGACGCCCTGCATCCGCATCGGCCGGCTGGCGACGCAGACCGGAATATCGGCGCCCAGCGGCGTGGCGATCGCGGCCAGCGCCGCCGCGTCCAGGCCGCAGCGCCACAGCGCGTTCAGCGCGCGCAGCGCGGCGGCGGCATCGGCCGAACCACCGCCGATGCCGGACGCCACCGGCAGCCGCTTGGTCAGCGCCAGCGCGGCATTGGCGGGCACGCCGGCCACCGCCGCCAGGGCGCGGGCGGCGCGCAGCACCAGGTTGTCGGGCTCGGCCTGCAAGGCGGCGCCAAACACGCCATCCAGCGCCAGGGAAAGCCCGTCGGCCGCCTCGGCCCGCACGGTATCCATCGCCGGGCCAAAGACGGCGAGGCTGTCCAACACGTGATAGCCATCGGCGCGACGGCCGGTGACGTGCAGATACAGGTTCACCTTGGCCGGCGCGGCCTCGACAATGGCCATGGCCTCAGCGCGCCGCCTGGCTGTTCGCGGGGTAGCCGGGCAGGCCGTCGCGCAGCTTGGCCTCGATCTTCGGCACCTCCGCCGCCTCGGGGTCCGTCGTCAACGCGCGGCGCCACTGGAAGCGGCCTTCGCGCTGGCGCCCGGAAGCCCAGTAGGCATCGCCCAGATGGTCGTTGATCACGCTGTTGCGCGGCTCCAGCTCCACCGCCTTTTCCAGCCAGGTGATGGCGCCGCGCAGGTCGCCCAGGCGGAACAGCACCCAGCCCAGGCTGTCCGCGATGTTGCCATCCTGCGGGCGCAGCTCGGTGGCGCGCAGCAGCATGGCCTTGGCGCGGTCCAGGTTCTTGTTCTGCTCGGCCCAGGAGTAGCCCAGGTAGTTCAGCACCAGCGGCTGCTCCGGCGCCAGGTCCAGCGCCTTCAGCAGATCGGCCTCGGCCCCAGCCCAGTTCTCCGAGCGTTCGCGGGCAATGCCGCGCGCGTACAGCAAGGGCCAGTCGCGCGCGCGCAGCGTGCCGGTGCGGCGCACCGCCTGGTCATAGGCCGCGGCGGCATCGGCATAGCGTTCGCGCCGGCGCAGCAGGTCGCCCAGGCGTGCCATCGGCTGGGGTTGCGCCGGATAGGCCTCGGCCAGGCGGCGCAGCAGGGCCACGCCCTCATCGGCGCGGTTCAGCTTGTCCAGCAGGGCGGCGCGGCGCAGCACCACCACGCCGGCCAGCGGGTCGTCGGTGGCGATGCCGTCCAGCGCCCGCAGCGCCGCTTCGTCGTGCGACTGGTCGGCCAGCACGTCGGCACTGAGGATCAGCGCCGGAGCAAAACCGGGGCGCAGCCGCAGCGCCAGCTGGGACAGCACCATCGCCATGTCCTGCTGCGCCTGGGCGCGCATGGCGGCGGCCAGCGCGACATAGGCCTCGGCCATGCCGTCGGCCGGGGTGGTGACGCCACGGGCGGCCAGCAGGGCGCGGCGGTTCGGCTCGGCGGCGGCCAGCGCGGCGTCGTCGCCGGTCTGGCCGATGGCGTCCAGCAGGCGCTGGGCTTCGGCGGCATGGCTGGCGCGGGCCAGCACGCCGGACGCCAGGGTGGCCAGGCGCAGGCTGGGTTCCGGCTGGTCGGCCAGGGCCAGGCGGACCAGCCGGTCGGCTTCCCGCGGGCGCCCGGCGACATCGGCAATCAGCGCCGCGTGCAGCGCGTTCAGCGCGCGCAGGCGGTTGGCGTCCACCAGCGGGCGCAGCAGCGCCAGCGCGGCATCCGGCTGGCCCCGCCCCAGCAGCACCCAGGCCAGCATGGTCGGCTGCAGCACCTGCACCGGGCCGGCGCGGTTGAGCTGGCGCAGTCGCTGCTCGGCGCGTTCCCAGCGGCCGCCCTGCACGTCGCTGCCGGCCAGCAGCAGGTTGGCGATGACGTTGTCCGGCAGCAGCCGGGCCAGGCGCAGCGCGTCGCTGCGGCCATCCATCAGCGCCGCCAGGAAGGCGCGGGTACGCAGCTCCGGCTGGTCGGGGTCCACCCGCAGGGCCTGCAGCAGGCTGTCGGCGGCAATGGTGGTGTCGGTTTCGGTGGCGGCGAAGCGCCCGGCCAGATAGGCGCCGAACGCCCCGCTGACCGGCGCTCCGCCACCGATCTGCAGGCCGGCGCCGTCACCGCCGCCAGCGGCACAGGCCGAAAGGAGCGCCACCGCCAACAGGGGAAGGCGCCGGAAGGGGGCGTGCATGGGCATGGTTAACAAGCTAGCAGCGCCGCCGCGGCGCAGCAAAGGGCGCATCGGCGAAAGCGGGGCCTTAACCCAGCCGGCCGTAGCCGCCGAACTGAGCGACCACCTCCTCCAACTCCGCCGGCGTCAGCAGCACCGGCGCCAGCCCGGCCGCCAGCAACGCCAGGTATTCGCGCGCCAGGTTTTCCACTTCCCGCGCCAGGGCCACGGCCCCGGCCAGCGTGCGCCCGAAGGCCAGCACGCCATGATTGGCCAGCAGCGCCGCCTTGCGCCCGGCCAGCGCCTCCACCCCCGCCTCCGCCAGCGCCTGGGTGCCGAAGGTGGCGTAGCGCGAGCAACGGATGTCGCCGCCACCGCCCATCACGATCATGTAGTGGAAGGGCGGCAGGCCCTGCCGCGCGCAGGACAGCGCGGTGGCCAGCGGGCTGTGGGTATGCACCACCGCCTGGGCTTCCGGCCGCGCCTTGTAAAGTTCGGCATGCAGGCGCCATTCGCTGCTGGGCTTGCGCTTGCCCTTCAGCACCGCGCCCTCGGTGTCGCATTCCACCAGGTCGGCGGGCGCGGTTTCGGCATAGGGCAGCGCCGAGGGCGTGATCAGGAAGCCATGCTTGGTCCGCACCGAAAGATTGCCGGATTTGCTGGGCATGAACCCCAGCGCGTCCAGCGCCTGCGCCGCGGCGATGAGTTCCGCGCGGACCGCCTTGCTCACAGGTAGCGCCGGCCGATCAGCACCCGCGCGCCGGCGGCGCCGGTGGTCTCGTAGTGCGGGGTATTGGCCGCCAGGGCGAAGCCGGCACCGGCGGCGCCGCCCTGGTCGCCGGCGGCGGCGCTGATGACGCGGAACTCCCCGGCCAGCACCAGGCCGCGGGCGTCCCAGCCATGGGTGTGCTCGGCCAGCTTCATGCCGGCGGGCAGGCTGCGCTCCACCACCTCGGTGTAGCCCTCGGCAGCCAGGGTGCGGCGGAAGCCCTCGGCATCGACGGTCCAGTCTTCGCGCAGCTTGCGGGCGTGCAGGGCGGCGGGGCGGGTCAGGCAGCGGTCCAGCCAGGCCAGCACCTTGGGGAAGCCGCCGAAGTCGAAGCCGTTCAGCCAGCTGCCGTAATAGATGCCCGAGAGGTTCAGGTCGGCGATGGTGAAGGTATCACCCAGCAGGTAGGGCTGGCCGGCGAGATGCCCTTCCAACACCTTCAGCCGTGCGTCCGAGGCCGCCTTGCCGGCGGCGGCCAGCGCCGGGTCGCGCTCGGCCGGCGGCTTCATGAAGCTGTGCTGCGCCCATTGCATGATGTTGGGCTCGGCTTCCGTCGCCGCCCACAGCGTCCATTGCAGGGCGCGGGCATGGTCGTCGCCGGCGGGCATCAGAGGGGCGCCGGCCTTGGCGGCGATGTGCAGGTTGATGGCGAGCGATTCGAACAGGACGAGATCGCCATCCTGCATGGCCGGCAGCTTGCCGTTGGGATTCAGCGCCAGGAAGGGCGCAGCCTTGATCTCGGTGAAGGGCACCGGGACATGCTCGTAGGCGATGCCGGCTTCCTCGGCCGCCCAGAGGCAGCGGAAGTTACGGGACCGCGCGACACCGATGAGCTTGAGCATGGGGTGGTTCCTCCCGCCTTGATTGGGGGCGGGAGTGTCGCGGGGTGGGGCGGCGTTGTCCACCGTGACCGCCGCCCAACCACCTCAAAGCGGTCGGGCGGCTACGCACTCACATCCCCCCGATGTAGTTCGGCCCGCCGCCGCCCTCCGGCGTGCACCAGTCGATATTCTGCGTCGGGTCCTTGATGTCGCAGGTTTTGCAATGCACGCAGTTCTGCGCGTTGATCACCAGGTGCACCTCGCCCTCGCCATTGCCCAACTCGGCGCCCACGGCCTCGTACACCCCGGCCGGGCAGTAGCGGCTCTCCGGGCTGCCGAAGGTGTCGTAGTTCACCGCCTTCCACTTGGCAGGGTCCTTCAGCTTCAGGTGGGCGGGCTGGTCTTCCTCATGGTTGGTGTTGCTGAGGAAGACGCTACTCAGCCGGTCGAAGGTCAGCTTGCCGTCCGGGCGGGGGTAGCTGATCTTCTCGCAGTCCGCCGCCTTCTTCAGGCTCTCGTGGTCGGCGTGGTGGGTCATGGTCCATGGCGCCTTGCCGCGGAACAGGTAGGTGTCCAGCGCGGCATTCACCAGGCCGCCCCACATGCCCCACTTGGCGAAGGCCGGGCGGATGTTCCGCACCGCCTTCAGCTCCGCATAGACCCAGCTGGCTTCCAGCGCCGCCGGGTAGCTGTCCAGCACCGCCGGGCGCACCTCGCCGGCCAGCGCCGCGGCCACGGCCTCGGCCGCGACCATGCCGCTCTTCATGCTGGTATGCGTGCCCTTGATCTTCGGCACGTTCAGGAAGCCAGCGGTGTCGCCGATCAGCATGCCGCCCGGGAAGACCAGCTTCGGAATCGCCTGGAAGCCGCCCTCGTTCAGCGCGCGGGCGCCGTAGCTGATGCGCTTGCCGCCCTCCAGCATCTTGCGCACCTCCGGGTGCGTCTTGAAGCGCTGGAATTCATCGAAGGGCGAGAGCCAGGGGTTGGGGTAGTCCAGCCCGACGACGAAGCCGATGCTGACCAGGTTGTCCCCCAGCATGTACAGCCAGGAACCGCCATAGGTGTCGGACTTCATCGGCCAGCCGGTGCTGTGCCAGATCAGGCCGGGGGTGTGGTTCTCCTTCGGGATCTCCCACAGCTCCTTCATGCCCAGGCCATAGGTCTGCGGCGCCACGCCGTCGCGCAGGCTGTAGCGGTCCTGCAACTGCTTGGTGAGCGAGCCGCGGCAGCCCTCGGCGAACAGCGTGTAGGTCGCGCGCAGCTCCATGCCCGGCTGGTAGTTCGGCCCCTGCTCGCCCGACTTCTCGATGCCCATGACGCCGGCGACGACGCCCTTCACCTGACCATCCTCGATGATCGGCTCGGACGCCGCGAAGCCCGGGTAGATCTCCACGCCCAGCGCCTCGGCCTTGGCGCCCAGCCAGCGCGCCACGTTGCCGAGCGAGACGATGTAGTTGCCGTGGTTGTTCATCTGCGGCGGCGTCGGCATGCGGTATGCCTTCGTCTCGGTCAGCAGCATGAAGCGGTCATCCGTCGCCGGCGTCATCAGCGCCGGCGGGTCTTCGCGCCAATCCGGGATCAGTTCATCCAGCGCCCGCGGCTCCAGCACCGCGCCGGACAGGATATGGGCGCCGATCTCGCTGCCCTTCTCCACCAGGCAGACCGCCAGGTCGGCGTTCAGCTGCTTCAGCCGGATCGCGGCGGCCAGGCCGGAGGGGCCGCCGCCGACGATCAACACATCGAATTCCATCGCTTCGCGCTGGATCTCGTCCTCGGCCATGGGGTGCCCCTCCTATTGTCGCCTTCCCCCTGTAGCGGAGGGGCGGGTTGCGCGGAACCCCGCTGTGGCTTGATATCAGCGCCATGGCGGATGTGATGACCGAAGTGCCCGACACAAGGGCCTTGCTGCTGGCGGCGTTGCGGCTGCAACTGGACTGGGGTGCCGACGAGGCGCTGCTGGACTCACCGCTGGACCGCACCGTGCCGCGCCTGGCTGCGCCCGCCATGGCGCCGGCCCGGCCTGAGGCAGCCGCGGCCCCACCCCACCCGGCCCCGCCCCACCCGGCCCCGCCCCGCCCGGCCGCGGCCCGGCCTGCCCTGGTGGCGCCACCGGCCGCCTCGCGCGCCGCCGAACTGGCCGCCAGCGCCAATACGCTCGAGGAATTGCAGGCGGCGATGGCCGGCTTCGACGGCAGCACCCTGCGCGAGACCGCCACCAACCTGGTCTTCGCCGATGGCGTCGCCGGCGCGCCGCTGATGTTGATCGGCGAGGCGCCAGGCGCCGATGAGGACCGCCTGGGCCGCCCCTTCGTGGGGGTTTCCGGGCAGCTGCTGGACCGCATGCTCGGCAGTATTGGGCTCAGCCGTGACAGCGGTTGTTACATCACCAACATCCTGCCGTTCCGCCCCCCCGGCAACCGCACGCCGACCGATGGCGAGATCAGCCTGTTCCTGCCCTTCGTGCTGCGGCACATCGAATTGGCCAAGCCAAAGCGGCTGATGCTGCTGGGCGGCGTTTCCGCCAAGGCCCTGCTGCGCTCGAAGGACGGCATCACTAGGATGCGCGGTCGTTGGCTTAAAGTAATGATTAAAGATGAGTCAACGCTTCCTGCCCTGGCAACGCTACATCCCGCCTACCTGCTGCGAAACCCCACCGCGAAGCGTGACGCCTGGGCCGATCTGCTGCTGCTGCGCAGAACATTGGACGGCGATTAAGGCACCGGCATTGCCACTGTTTCGCCGCACTTCGCCGCGTTGCAGTAAATTTGCTGGGGTGAAGCAGAGTTTACCTGCGGCCTCGTGAAAAATAGGGGTTGCATCGGGCGCGGTTCCACCGCTATGCCGTGCACCGCCATGCGAGCTGAAAGCCCCATGGCCCCGCGTACCCTTCGCCCGCTACTCAGTGGGATGATGCTGGGAGCGACGCTTTGGTTGGGGGCTCAGGTCCCCGCCCAGGCGCAACGGGCCGATGACCAAACCGCCATGAGCGTTCCCCGGCCGAGCACCAGCGGTGCCGTGCCGGGCTTGCCGCAAGTGTTGGCTCCGTCCGACGCTGCGCGGCTGAGACGCGTCTTCGACCTCCAGTCCCGTGGGGACCTGGGCGCCGCCGCCCGGGAAACCGAGCGGCTGGACGACCGGCGGCTGATGGGCCACGTCCTGGCGGACCGCTATGTCCGCCCGGCGGCGGACCCCAGCCCGGAACTCCTGCAGGCCTGGCTGGTGCAATACCAGGACCATCCCGACGCCCCGGCGCTGCACACGCTGCTGTCCCGTCGGGTGCCCCGCGGCGCCGCCCTGCCGGAGCCGCCCGCGGCGCCGGAGCCCTTGCCGCCTGAGACCGAACTGGCGCCCGAGGACCAGGACCCCGCCGCCCCGACGTTGAGCCGCAGCCCGGCACTGGACCGCCAGGTCTGGGCCAAGGGCCGCGCCGGCGACCTGGCTGGCGGCATCACGCTGATCCAACGCTCTCGCCTCTCGCCGGCCTATGCAGCGCGGTTGAAGACCGAACTGGCCCAGGCGCTGTTCCAGGCCGGGCATGACGACGCCGCCTTCCGCGCCGCTGCCGAGGTGGCCCGCGGCACCGAGAACCGCGCCGCCGGCGCCTTCGTGGCCGGACTGGCCGCCTGGGGGCTGGAACGCTACGAGACCGCCCTGCCCTTCTTCGAACGCGCCGCCCGGGCCGAGGCCACGCCGGCGCTGCGCGCCGCCGCCGCCTTCTGGACCGCCCGCGCCGCGGTCCGCAGCCGCAGGCCGCAGCTCTATGTCTCCTGGATGCTCCAGGCGGCGCAGGAACCGCGCACCTTCTACGGCCTGGTCGCCCGCCGGGCGCTGGGGCTGCCCAGCGGCTTTGCCTGGGAACAGGACCTTGCCGGTGAGGCCGAAGCCGCCGCCGTGGCCGAGGTTGCCGGCGGCTGGCGCGCCCTGGCACTGCTGCAGGTGGGCCAGACCGCCCGCGCCGAGGCCGAACTGCGCCAGCTCTGGGGCCAGGCGAAGAACAACCCCGGCCTGGTGCAGGCCATGCTGGTGGTCGCCAACCAAGCAGGGCTGACCCAGCTGGCAGCGCAACTGGCTGCCGCTTCGCAGACAGCAGATGGCCGGCCGCGCGACTTTGCCCGCTTCCCGGTGCCGCAGCTGGTGCCCCAGGGTGGGTTCCGCGTGGACCCCTCATTGCTCTATGCGCTGGCCTTGCAGGAAAGCAATTTCAACAACCGGGCGGTCTCCCCCGCCGGGGCACGCGGCCTGTTGCAGATCATGCCCACCACCGCCAGCTATGTGGTGAACGACCCCAGCCTGCGCGGCGCCGGCGCCCAGCGCCTGCACGACCCCGCCTTCAGCCTGGAGGTCGGCCAGCGCTACATGCACGTGCTGGCGCGGCATGAGGCGGTGGAGGGCAACCTGGTGCGCGTGCTGGCGGCGTATAACGCCGGCATCGGCAACCTGCAGAAGTGGCTGCCGGCCAGCGGCCACCGCGACGACCCGTTCCTGTTCATCGAGAGCATCCCGATCGACGAGACCCGCAACTTCGTCCAGCGGGTGATGGCCTATTCCTGGATCTACGCCAGCCGGTTAGGCCTGCCGGCGCCGACGCTGGACCAGTTGGCCAGCGGCAACTTCCCGCGCTTCGCCCAGCCGGATGAAGTGACGGCCATGCTGCGCGACCGCTCTCGCCGCCTGCACTGACGCGTGATCCACGTCGGTGGATCACGGTCTGGCTGTTTGAGCGACCACTCCAGCGCTTCCGCGGCAGCCTGGTTGGCGGCATGCTTGGCGCGTCAGAGCCTGATCCGCGCAGGCGGAATCGCCGGAGCGGTGGATCAGTCTCTCCAACAACGGCTAAAGCCGCCAGCCCCAGCCATGCCGCGGCGGGGCTGCCCTCCAGGAGCACGTCATGCCGATTGACGAGAGCCGCACCTTCCTGCCCGTGAACATCGCGGTGCTGACCGTGTCAGACACGCGCACCATGGCGGATGACAAGTCCGGCGCCACGCTGGTGGAGCGCGTCGAAGCCGCCGGGCATCACTGCGTCGCACGCGAGATCGTGCGCGATGAGCCTGACATGATCGAGGAAATCCTGCGCCGCTGGATCGCGGATACCGCGGTGGATTGCGTCATCACCACCGGCGGCACCGGCATCACCGGGCGCGATGTGACGCCGGAAGCCTTCGACCGCGTGCTGGAGAAAAAAATAGAAGGCTTCGGCGAGTTGTTCCGCATGTTGAGCTACCAGAAGATCGGCACCTCGACGATGCAGTCGCGCGCGCTCGGCGGCGTGGCCGGCGGCACCTACCTGTTCGCGCTGCCGGGCAGCACCGGCGCCTGCAAGGATGGCTGGGACGATATCCTCAAGTGGCAGCTCGACAGCCGCCACCGTCCCTGCAACCTGGTGGAGCTGATGCCCCGCCTGCTGGAACACCTGACGTAGAGCACGATGCGTTGAGGCGGCATCGCCGAAAACGTTGAATCCCGCGATCTTCAAAATCTGGAGCATGCTGCGTGAGCGCAAGCGAACGCAGCATGCTCCAGGCGGCCGCCGTCGCCGGCAGCGGCCCTGCGGCTTCAGGCAGGAATACGCACCGGCAGGCTCGCGTAGCCGCGCACGAAGGAGCTGAACACGCGCTTCGGCTCGCCGACCACTTCCACCTTCGGGAAGCGCGCCAGCATCTGTTCCCACAGCACCTTCAGCTGAAGCTCCGCCAGCCGGTTGCCGACGCAGCGATGGATGCCAAATCCAAAACTGATGTGCTGCCGCGGCCGCTTGCGATCAACGATGAAGGCGTCCGGATTCTCGATCACCGCGTCATCTCTATTGGCCGAGAGGTACCACATCACCACCTTGTCGCCGGCCTTGATCTGCTGGCCGCCCAGTTCGGTGTCTTGCGTCGCGGTACGGCGCATATGCGCCAGCGGCGTCTGGTAGCGGATGATCTCGCTGACCGCGCTGTCGACCAGCTTCGGGTTGGCGCGCAGCTTGGCGAACTCGTCGGGGTTCTGGTGCATGAACAGCACGCCGCCGCTCATGGAATTGCGCGTGGTGTCGTTGCCGCCGACGATCAGCAAAATCAGGTTGCCGAGGTATTCGCGCGGCGACATGTTCTTCGTCGCCTCGCCATGCGCCAGCATGGAAACCAGGTCCGGCCGCACCGGCTCGTTCACCCGCTCATTCCATAGCTTGGTGAAGTAGGCCAGCAGTTCGCCGAAGACCTCCTCGCGGTGTTGCTCGGACTTGATGAAGCCGTTGGCTTCCACCGGCATGGTCGAGCAATCCGACCAGTGGCTCAACAGGTGCCGATCCTCGAACGGGAAATCGAACAGGCTGGCCAGCATCATCGTGGTCAGCGGGATGCTGACCTTCTCGACCCAGTCGAAGGTCTCGCCGCGCGGCAGGCTGTCCAGCACCATCGCCGTGCGTTCGCGGATCAGCGCCTCGAACTTCTGCAGGTTGAACGGCGCCACGATCGGCTGCACCACCTTGCGCTGGTCGTCATGCACCGGAGGGTCCATGGCGATGAACATGGGGATGCGCAGTTCCTTCGGCCGGTCGCGCACGCTGATGCCGCCATGCGCCCAGCTGCTGCTGAACACCTCGGTGTTCAACTCCACCTGCATGATGTCGTTATACTTGGTCACCGACCAATACGGCCCGAACATGGAGTTCTGCGGCGTGTAGTGCACCGGTGCGTCTCGCCGCAGCCGCGCCAGGTAGGGCAGTTCGGCGCCGGCGATGAAGCGCATCGGGTTGGCCGGGTCCACCTGGTCCAGCGGCATGGTCCAGGCTTCGTGGGACGGATCGTAGTTCACCGGGGCATTCATGGACCTGAACTCCTCCTGCTGTGGCATTTGTTGATTGGCCGGGGCAGTCGTTCGGCGCCGCCCCGGCTTTCGTCTCAGTCGGTCAGTGCTGGGCTTCCGGCATGCGCACCACAAGGCCGTCCAACGCATCGGTGACGGTGATCTGGCAGGCCAGGCGGGAGTTTTCCTGCGCGGTGGCGGCAAAGCCCAGCATGGACTTTTCCTGCGTGTCCGGCGTGCCGCACTTGGCCAGCCAGGCATCGTCCACGAAGACGTGACAGGTGGCGCAGGCGCAGCTGCCGCCGCAATCGGCGTCGATGCCCGGCACGTTGTTGTTGACCGCGCCTTCCATGACGGAAAGCCCGTTCTCCACCTCGATGCTGTGGCTGGTGCCGTTGAACTCGATATAGGTGATGGTCGGCATGCAGTGCGTTTCCCTGTTCGCCCCCGCCCTCTCAGGCGGCGAGGGTCTTCATGTCTGAGGATAGGTCGGCCAGCAGCCCCGGCGCGACCTGTTTTTGCTTCGTCACCAGCACGCGGCCGGCCATGAAGTCGGCAGGCGCGTTGATCGCCTCCACCGCCAGCACCGTGTCATCCGGGGCGAGGTGGAAGATGGCGAAGCCGGCCACGTCCGGCACGCCGCGCAGCACGGTCTGCGTGGCACCGAAGGGCAGCCCGGCCATCTGCAGCCGCAGGTCGAACTGGTCCGACCAGAACCACGGTATCTCCGGCATCGGCGGCGCGCGTCCGGTGATATCGGCGGCGGCCTGCTTGGCCTGTTCGATGGCGTTGGGCACGGATTCAAGCCGCACCATCTGGCCATACATCGGCAGCGGCCGATTGGTGCAGTCGCCCACGGCATAGATATCCGGGTCGCTCGTGCGGGCGGCGATATCGACGACGATACCGTTGGCGCAATCGAGCCCCGCCGCCTGGGCCAGCGCGTCGTTGGACAGCGCGCCGACGCCGATCAGCGCGACGTCGCAGGGCACCAGGCCGCCATCCGCCAGGCGCACGCCCGTCACCTGGCCGCTGGCGCCCTCCAGCGCCTCCACGCCGGTGGCCAGCCGCACATCCACGCCCTTGCCGCGATGGTAGTCCTGCACGAAGGCAGACAGGGGCGGGCAGGCAACGCGCGCCAGCACCCGCGCCTCACGCTCGATCACCGTGGCGGAAGCGCCGAGCGCAATGGCCGAGGCCGTGACCTCCAGCCCGATGAACCCACCGCCGACCACCGCCAGCCGCGCACCGGGCTTCAGCGCCGCCTGCAGGCGGTCGGCATCCGCCGCGCTGCGCAACTCCATCACCCCGCCGAGGTCCCGCCCCGGCAGCGCCAACGGTCGCGCGCGGGAGCCGAGCGCCAGGATCAACTTGGTGTAGGCCAAGGTGGTGCCGTCGCTCAGCGTCACGGTATGGGCTGCGCGGTCCAGCGCCGTGGCGGTCACGCCCAACCGGGTCTCGACATTCTGTTGGGTGTAGAAACGCGCCGGGCGCAGCGCCAGGCTCTCGGCGGTGGCCTCGCCCTTCAACCAGGCTTTTGACAGTGGCGGGCGCTGATAGGGCAGCAGCGGCTCGGTACCGACCAGCGTCAGCGCGCCCTTGTAGCCGTATTGCCGCAGGAAGGCCGCGGCTGAGCCGCCGGCATGGCCGCCGCCGATGATAACGATGCCTGCTTGGGGGCCCTCATTGTTCACGCGCGGCGTTTCCTTGTTCTGGCGTCATCAGCGCATGGGGGTGACGTATGCGTCAAGGGTGACGCTTGCGCGCCGCACGCTGCCGCCGCAGCCTAGCGCCTGATCCGCGCAGGCGCGAAGCGGCCGACGCGGTGAATCAGTCGCAAGATCAGTGGGCTGCGTCGGGTCCACCAGAGTGGACAGGGCGCAGCCCGCGCAATTCCCAAGGAGAGTTCGATGGCCACGCCGCAGGTACCGATAGAGGTGGACGCCGAGACCGGCATCTGGAGCACCGACGGGCTGCCGATGATCTACCTGCCCCGGCACTTCCTGGTGAACATGCTGAAGGGCGTCGAAGCCGCCATCGGCAGCGCCGGGTACCGGGCGATGTTCTACGACAGCAGCGACCTCTCGGCGCTGCAATGGTGCCGGGCGGAGGCAAAGACCCACGGGCTGGATGCACCGGCGACCTTCCGCCACTACCTGAAGCGCCTGGGCCAGCGCGGCTACGGCCAGATCGAGATCACCGCGCTGGACGCCAGCGCCGGCACCGCCAGCGTGGTGGTGCGTAACTCCGCCTTCGCGCTGGGCTGGGGGCCGCAGGCGGGCAAGCCGGTCTGCACCATCTTCGAGGGCAGCTTTGCCGGCGGCCTGCGCTACGTGCTTGAGGACGCCGGGCGCCCCGGCACGCCGGTGTGCCGGGAAGTGGCCTGCGCCGCCGAAGGGCATGGCGAATGCCGGTTCGAGCTGCGCTGCGAGGCCGTCTAGGGCCTGCGATTCAGGCCCTTCGGCCTTCGCCTCGGGCCATCGCGGCCTAAACCTCAACCTCCGCCGGCGGCACCACGCCGGCGCGCGGGTCCAGCGGCAGGCGCTTGTCCAGGCCGCTGATCCGCTCATACAGCGCCGCCGCCTGCAACGCCCGCTCATCCCGCCGCGGCGGCGCCGCCACCTGCAAGCCCACCGGCCGGCCGAACTGGTCGAAGCCGCAGGGCACCGCTACCGAGGCGCCGCCCGCCATGGTCATGGCCGCGTTGTGCATGCTGCCGCCCATGTAGTTGGCCAGCTTGCGCCCTGCGATGGTCTCCGGCGCCCGCAGCATCACGTCGAAGGCCGGGGTCGGCGCGCTCGGCGTCACGAAGACATCGAAGCGCTGGTACAGCGCCACCATGCGGCGGAAGAAGGCGGCACGCTCGCGGTCCGCCCAGGCCAGTTGGCTCGGCGTGGCGCCCAGGCCGCGTTCGGTGTTCCAGATGATGTCGGGCTTCAGTTGGTCGCGCAGGTCACGCAGTTGCAGCTCGCGGTCCACCACGAAAATCTGGCTGCGGATGATCAGGAAGGCCTCGGCGAGTTCACCAAGGTCGGGGTGGAACTCCTCCACCACGCAGCCGGCCTCCTCGAACCGCCGCACCGCCTTGTCGCAAATCGCGCGCGTCTCGCGGTCGATCGGCAGGGCGCCGCCGTAATCCGCGGTATAGGCGATGCGCAGCGGCTTCTCGGCCTCGCAGGCGGCGACGGCATCGGCGTAGCTGCGCGCCGGGGCGTCGTAGGTCATCGGGTCGTTCGGGTCCCAGCCGGCCAGCACGTCGAGGAACAGCGCCAGGTCGGCGATGTTGCGCGCCATCGGCCCCTGCACGGAGCTGGGCGCGAACAGGTTGTTGACGGTGCCGCGCGTGACCCGCCCAGGGCTGGGCCGCAGCCCCACCACGCTGCAATAGGTGCCGGGGCGGCGGAGACTTCCCCCATGGTCGGTGCCCTGGGCCAGCCAGGCTTCGCCCGTCGCCACGGAAACCGCGCCACCACCGGTGCTGCCGCCGCAGGTCAGCGACGTATTCCAGGGGTTGCGGGTGCGGCCAAACACCTCGTTGAAGGTGGACCCGCCGGCGCCGAATTCCGGCGTGTTGGACTTGCCGAGCACGATGCCGCCCAACCGCTCGATCCGCTGCACCACCGGGTGCGACGTGGTCGGCACATGGTCGCGGAAGATCGGCGAGCCATAGGTGGTCCGCACCCCCGCGACATCGGTCAGGTCCTTGATGGTCAGCGGCAGGCCGCCGAGCCAGCCGCGCTCGCCCTTGGCCTCGGACCGCTGCCCGGCCATCAGCGCCTTCGCGTGGTCGCGGGCGCGGTCCAGGCAGAGCGTCGGAATGGCGTTGACCGCCGGCTCCACCTCGGCGATGCGGGCGGCGGCGGCCTCCACCAGGTCGAGCGGGGAGATGTCGCGCGTGGCCAGGCGGCGCACGGCTTCGGTAGCACTCAGGCGGATCAGGTCGTTCATGCGGCTGTCCTCGGTTCGCCGACATGGTACTCGGTTGGTCATGGCTGTCATCGTCATCCTGGGCATGCACCGCAGCGGCACATCGCTGCTGGCCGAGACCATCGCCGGCCTGGGCGCCCAGATGGGCCCGCCGGAACCGCTCGGCCGCCCCGCCTTCGACAATGGGCGCGGCTTCTGGGAACACCCCGGGATCATGGCCACGCAGCGCGACCTGCTGGCAGCGCTGGGGCGAGAGCTGGCCAGCCCCGAGGCCGCCCTGGCCATGCCGCCGAACTGGCTGGACCACCCGGCGGCGCGCCACGCCCGGCGCCGCCTGACCGACCTGCTGCTGGCCGAGTTGGCGGCGCTGCCGCGCGGTGGGCAATTCGCCTTCAAGGACCCGCGGACCTGCCTGCTGCTGCCGCTGTGGCAACACATCTTCGCCGAGTTGGGCCTGGCCCCACGCCATGTGCTGGCGCTGCGCCACCCGGCGGAGGTGGCGGCCTCGCTGCATCGCCGCGACGGCATTCCGCCCGTGCTGGGGGAGGCGCTGTGGCTGCGCCACCATGCCGAGGCACTGCGCCACCTGGCCGGCCGCCCGCTGCTGACCGTGCGCTACGACGCCTTGCTGGCCCACCCCGCCGACAGCGCCACCGCCATGGCCCAAGCGCTGGGGCTGGCGCCAACCGGCGCGGCACCGGCCGACCCGGCGCTGCGCCACCACCACGCCGAAACTCCCGCCCAATTGCCGCTGGCCGAGGCGCTGTTCCAGGTGTTGGCGGCGCCGGGCAACGCCGCCGATCTCGGCCAACGCAGCGCCGGGCTGCTCGCCGCCTTCGAGACCGGCATGGCCTTCCTGGGCAGCACGCCGGCGCTGCTGCACGCGGGCCTGGGCGACGGCGGGCCGAAGCTGCCCGGCGCCTTGCCACTGCGCCTGCCGGGCGGCACCGCAGCGGAGCGCGAGGAGACCCACCTTTCGGCCCGGCGGGTCGTGCTGCGGCACGGCAATGCCTGGTGCGAAAACCTGGCCAATGGCTTCAAGCTGCACGCCAACGCGCCGGGGGCAGCGCCGGTGCGGTTGTCCTTCGACGGGCTGCCTGCGGAGGGCGGGCTGCGCTTCAGCTGCGACCTGGCGCTGCCGGACGCCAGCGAGCCGATGGCCTGCCGCCTGCGCCTGCTGGCCGGGGCCGATCAGCTTGTCGAGGCGAGCCTGACCCTGGTGCCGGGCGCGCAATGCCCCTGGCAGGTGACGCTGCCAGCCAGCACCAAGGCCACGGCGACGCTGGAACTGGAAGTGGAGCCCGCCGCGGGCGCGGCGCATGGCTTCCACGCCAGCGTCTGGTTCCTGTCGCCGCTGCTGGAGCGGGTGCCGTGACCTGACCGCGGGGTGCCGCGGCCGGCGCCATCAAGCTTGGCGCAATCAGTCCTGGTCTTCGTAGGGGTTCACGCTGCCGCGGAAGTTCACCCGCACCGGCACGCCGGGCATGTCGAACTGCTCGCGGAAGCTGTTGACCAGGTAGCGACGCCAATCCTCCGGCATCATCTCGGCGCGCGTGCCGAACACCGCGATGGTCGGCGGCCGCGCCTTCGGCATGGTGGCGTAGCGCAGCTTGATGCGCTTGCCCTCCACCAACGGTGGCGGATGCTTGTCCCGCGCGTGTTCAAACCAGCGGTTCAGCTCGCCGGTCGGCACCCGGCGGTTCCACAGGCCATAGACATGCCGCACCATCGGCATCAGCTTTTCCACGCCGCGGCCGGTGGCGGCGGAAAGCGGCACCACGGAAATCCCGCGCATCTGCGCGAGCGACGCCATCAGCGTATCGCCGACGGCGCGGCCCACGGCGGCACGATCCTCCACCGCATCCCATTTGTTCAGCGCAATCACCACGGCGCGGCCCTCGCGTTCGCCCAGCCGGGCGATGCGCAGATCCTGCTCATCCATGCCCAGCAGTGCGTCCACCACCAGGATGCAGACCTCGGCTTCCTTCAGCGCGGCGATGCTGGCGCCGACGCTCATCACTTCCAGCTTCTGCTCGACCCGGGCCTTCTTGCGCATGCCCGCCGTGTCCACCAGCCGCACCATGCCGCCGGTATGGTCGCGCCATTCCACCGCCACCGCGTCGCGGGTCAGGCCGGGTTCCGGGCCGGTGATCATCCGGTCCTCGCCCAGCAGCGCGTTCAGCAGCGTGGACTTGCCGGCATTGGGGCGGCCGACGATGGCGATGCGCAGCGGCCGGTCGGGGTCCCAGGTGCCGCCTTCGTCGTTCAACTCGTCCGGGTCGCGCTCGGGCGGCGGCTCCGGCTCGTCGGCCAGGGCCTGGGCGACCTCGGCATGCAGGATGGAGATGCCTTCGCCATGCTCGGCGGAAAGCGGGATCGGGTCGCCGAGGCCGAGCTCATACAGTTCCAGGCTGAGGTTGCCGCCGCCGCGGCCCTCCGCCTTGTTGCCCACCAGCAGCACCGGGGTCTTCTGCCGGCGCAGCCACTTGGCGAAGGCGCGGTCGGAGGCGGTCAGCCCGGCGCGGACATCCACCACGAAGATCGCCAGGCTGGCCTGGCGCAGGGCTTCCTCGGAGGAAGCGCGCATGCGGCCGGGGATGGTGTCGGGGTCGGCTTCCTCCAGCCCGGCGGTATCCACCAGGCGGACGGAGCGGCCGCCGATATTCGCCTCCGCCTCCTTGCGGTCGCGGGTCACGCCGGGCGTGTCGGCGACGATGGCGATCTTGCGCCCGACCAGGCGGTTGAAGAGCGTGGATTTGCCGACGTTGGGCCGGCCGAGGATGGCGACGAGGGGAAGCATGCGCGGCTTGTAGCAGATATCCACAAGGATGCGCGCCCCCACATGCATGGCGGGAATGCGCGGGCCGGGGAGTGGGCGCTTGCGGCGGGCCGGCGAGCAAGCGCTCGCGGCGGGCCGGCGGGCAAACGGCGGGAACGCGAGGGCAGTTCCCAGCTGAGTCAGGCAGCCCGAAGGGCTGAGAGGCCGAATGGCTGACGTGCCCCAATGGGCACGCAAGGCGAGCGGCCGGAGGGCCGCTCCGCCGCCTGAGGCGAAAAAGCGGCGCTATGCGCCCCGGATCGCCACCAGCTGCGCGTCCTCGGTCACCAGGTACATGGTGCCGCCGAAAATGATCGGCGAGAGCAACGTCGGCGCCGGCAGCTTCAGCCGGCTGATCGGCGTGCCATCGGCGGCGGCCAGTTCCAGCATCTCGCTGTTGTTGCCGGTGATCAGCACGCGGCCGCCGGCCACCACCGGGCCACCCCAGGTGATCGCGTCGCGGCGGCGGGCCTCGTCCTTCCAGCGCGGCAGGGCGCGCAGCCAGCGCACCCGGCCGTCATTCTTGCCCAGGCAGACCAATTCCATGCTGGCGGTCAGCAGGAACAGCCAGTCGCCCGCCGGCCAGGGGGTCTCGGCGCTGGCCACATCGCGTTCCCACAGCCGGCGGCCGGACCGCAGGTCGATCGCGACGGTGCTGCCCGACTGTGCCGTGACATAGACCCGGCCATTCTCAATGACCGGCAGGCCGGACACGCCGGCGATATCGGCCAGACTGTTGCCGCGCGACCCGCTGCCCAGCGATTCCGTCCAGACCGGGCGGCCATCGCTCGCGCGAATCGCCGCGATCTCGCCCGAAGCCAGGCCACAGACGACGATGTCGCCTTCCACTGCCGGGGCCGGCAGCCCCAGCGCCATGGCCACCACGGCGGAGCCGGCATAGGTCCACAGCTTCTCGCCATCCGCGGTCTTCAGCGCCACCACCTGGTTCTGGATGGTCGGCACGAAGACGCGGCCGCCGGCGACGCTCGGCGCGCCACGCGCCGGGGCCGGCAGCTTGACCCGCCACTTGACGCTGCCATCGGCCGGGTTCAGCGCCATGGCCTCGGCCAGGCCGGTGACCACGTACAGCACGCCATCTGCCAGGGCGCAGCCGCCGCCCAGCTGGCCGTCGCTGTCTTCCTTCGGCGTGGTATCGAAGCGCCAGGCGCGGCGGCCGGAGGCTGCCTCGGTCGCCATGACCACGCCTTCGGCATCGACGGTGAAGATGCTGGTGCCGTCCGACACCGGCTGGGCCACCATGCGGCGACGATAATTGGAGCTGGCGCCGACCGAGGCGCGCCACGCTTCGGCCAGCGGGCTGCCCAGGGCCGGGTTGCCCGGGGCATGGCCAAGGCCACCGCCAACCTGCGGCCAGTCGGCGCGGGCCACCGGCGGCGGCAGCGTCACCGCCACGCGCGGGCCGGCATCCACTTCCAGCGGACGGTCGGTCGAAAGCACCGAGCGGCGGTCTCCGGGAATCGGCGGCTTGCTGTCGCCGAAGATGGAATTCGCCAGGTCGTCCGTGGCCTGACAGGCCGAGAGCAGGCCGGCGGCGCCCATCAGGGCGGCGCGGCGGGTCAGGTTGTGCATGCCGATATCCGTCCTTGTCCGATCTTCAACCACCGAGGCCCGTCAGCAACCGGCCAGCGCGCTCACGCACGCCCTGGGGGGCGGTCAGGTCATTGGCCAGGGCTTCGAGCCCCTGGCGTGCCGCCGCGGCGTCACCCCGTTGCAGCGCGGCCAGCGCCCGCACTTCCCGCACCGAGGCATGCCAGGGGTTGCCCGGAACCGCAAGCGGCGCCAGCCGCGATTCAACCTGCGCCGGCTCCAGGCTGCCCAGGCCGTGCAGGCCCCAGAGCAGCGTGGCCAGGTCGCGGTACAGCGGCTCCACCGCGGTGTCCTTGGCCAGTTGGTCGTATTGCGCCAGGGCGGCGGAGGTATCCGGGCCGACCAGCAGCGCCGCGGCGCGCAGCCGGGCAAGGGTGCGATAGCCGGCCGGGGCCTGGGCGGCGGCGGCGCTGAACTGGGCGGCCACGGCCTTGGCGTCGGCATTCGGCACGGCGGAGGCCGCGCTGGCGGCCAGGAAGGAGTCGGCCGCCTTGACCGCCTGGCGGTCCTCGTACCAGCGCCACCCCTGCAACCCCGCGACCCCGGCCACCACCAGCAGCATGGCCGCGCCGATCCAGGTGCCATAGCGCTTCAGGAAGCGCTGGGCCCGGTCGGCACGAAGGTCTTCATCGACCTCATCGAAAATATCGGACACGGCATTCCCCAGCAGGTGCCCCGCCCGGGCGGGCGGCAGCTTCGGTGGCGGCCGACCTATAGCCCCCTGTTGGGGGGGCGTTAAGCCCGAAGGGCGATTGATATGCCCATGCGCGCCCTTCCCCCCGTTTTCGCCCTGCTGCCGCTGACGCTGGCGCTGCTCGGCTGTGCCGCCGCCAAGCCGGACAACCTGGTCTCCGCGGTGATGCGGCAGGAGTGTTCGGTGCTGAACCTGGACCGCGGCCTGCCCTATTGCCGGGCGGTACCCGCCGCGCCGGAGCCGCCCCCCTTCTGCACCCGCAGCCGCGGCAGCGTGGATTGCTGGCGCCAGCCGCCGCAGGCCACACCGGCGTATCGAGGGCTGGCGGATGCCCCGGCGATGCCGCCGGTGGAACGCCAGGCCCGGCCCTGGCCGCGGCTGATGGAGGAAGCCGAGCCGGTGCGGAGCGCCGAGCCGAGGCGCGTGGCGCCGGTTGCCGAGCCCCTGCGCGCAGCGCCGGTTGCCGAACCGCTGGGCGAAGCGCCGGCCGAGGTCCCCGCGCAACTGGCGCCGGCGGCTGAACCGGTCCGGCTGGCGCCGGCTACCGCGCCCGTCCGGCCAGGGCCTGACCCTGCCCGGCTGGCGCCGGCCGCTGCCCCCGTTCCGCTCGCGCCGGCACCCGAGAGCGTCCGTCCGGCGCCCGCCCCGGCGCCCGCCCCTGCCCCCGTCCGGCTCGCGCCGGCCGCGGGGGACCGCCCGACCTAGCCACCCGGCCCCGTCGCAGGGCTCTGGGCTGGGCAGGCCCGGCATCAGCCGCGGAAGCTGACCGCCGCGCCGACCGGGGCGCCGAGGACCTCGTCCTCGCGCATCACCAGGTTGCCGCGGATGATCGTCATCTTCGGCCAGCCGGTGCAGGCGTAGCCGTCGAACGGGGTCCAGCCGCAGGGCGAGACGATCCACTTCTCCTCGATGGTGCGCTGCTGCTTCATGTCCACCAGGGTGAAGTCGGCGTCGTAGCCCATGGCCAGGCGGCCCTTGTTGAGCGCGCCGTACACGCGCGCTGGGCCGGCGCACATCAGGTCCACAAGGCGGGTCAGCGGCAGGCGGCCGGCGTTCACGTGGTCCAGCATGATCGGCACGATGGTCTGGATGCCGGTCAGGCCCGCCGCGCCATCCGGCCAGGGGCGTTCCTTCGCCGCGCGGCTGTGCGGGGCGTGGTCGCTGCCGATGACATCCACCGTGCCGTTCAGCACCGCGGCCCAGGCGGCGTCCTTGTGGCGCTGGTCGCGGATCGGCGGGTTCATCACCGCGTAGCCACCCAGGCGGTCATAGGCCTCGTCGGTCTGGGTCAGGTGGTTCAGCAGCACTTCCACGGTGCAGATGTCGCGGTAGTCCGCCAGGAACTCCAGTTCCTCGGCCGTGCTGACGTGCAGGATATGGGCGGGGCGGCTGGTCTTGCGGGCAATGGCCATCAGCCGGCGGGTGCCGAGCAGGGCGCATTCGACATCGCGCCAGACCATGTGGTTCCGGTGCGGCATGCCGCTGGTGAAGTCCGGCTTGCGGGCCTGCAGGCGGTACTCGTCTTCCGAGTGGTAGCAGATGCGGCGGCGGCCGGAGCGCATCACCGCCTCCAGGCTCTCGTCATCGGCCACCAGCAGGTCCCCGGTGCTGGAACCCGCGAAGACCTTCACGGCGCAGACGTTGTCTTCCAGTTCCAGGCTAGCCAGTTCCGGGATGTTCTTCATGCTGGCGCCGACATACATGCCGACATCGCAGAAGGCGGTGCCGGTGATGTAGTCGCGCTTCCAGTCCAGCCGCGGCTTGTCGGTGATGGCGGGCGCGGTGTTCGGCATGTCGAACACCGTGGTCAGGCCGCCCAGGATGGCGCCGCGGGTGCCGTCCGAGAGGTTCTCCACCGCGGGGTCGCCGGGGTCGCGCAGATGGACATGCGCATCGATCAGGCCGGGCAGCACGTGCAGGCCGGCGGCGTCGATCACCTGCGGCGCCGTCGCGGTGCGCAGGTCCCCCAGCGCGGCGATGCGGCCGGCGCGGACGCCGACATCCGTGGTCTCGATGCCCCAGGGCAGCACGCAGGCGCCGCCGCGCAGGATCAGGTCATAAGCCGCCATCGGGGGTCTCCTTCGCCAGAAGGCGGCATGCTTGCCACCGGCCGGGCCGCGCGTGAAGGGCCGGCGCCGCGTGGGAAGGTTGCGCCGCAGGCGGAGCGCGGCGGGTTTCGGGCGAATGGTGCGCGGGGGCGGTGGCCGGGGCCGCTTTCGGACAAATGCCTCGCGGGCGACGGCCAGGGCCGGTTTCGGACAAATGCCGCACGGGCGGTGGCCAGGGCTGCTTTCGGACAAATGCCTCGCGGGCGATGGCCGGGGCCGCTTTCGGACAAATGCCGCACGGGCGGTGGCCAGGGCTGCTTTCGGAAAAATGCCTCGCGGGCGACGGCCAGGGCCGGTTTCGGACAAATGCCGCACGGGCGGTGGCCAGGGCAGCTTTCAGACAAATGCCGCACGGGCGAGGGCCGGCGGGGCTTGCCGGAGAAAAGCCGCGTGGTTGCGCCGAACCCCAGCTTTTCCCCGCCGGGCGCGTGGTTCGGCAGTAGGGGGCGGGGGTGCGGATGGCGGGCTCCTACGCTCAAGGGAGAAAGGAACATATCAAGAACATCGTTGCAAGGCCAGCGCCATGGTGGGGGCGGCGACTGCGCCCCCCTTCTCCCCCCGGCCCCTTTCCGCCATATGCCCGCGCATGTCCGCAGCCCCGACTCCCCCCTCCGGTCGCTCCGCCTGGCTGAACAGCCTGCTGGTGGACCACGCCATGCTGCGGGTCGGCTGGCGCAACTGGGGGGTGGTGGCGCCGGGGCGGCTGTATCGCAGCAACCACCCGCTGCCCTGGCAACTGCGGGAAGCGGCGCAGCGGCATGGGCTGCGCACCGTCATCAACCTGCGCGGCCACCGGGTGGCCTGCGGCAGCGACGCGCTGGGCCGGCGCGAGGCGCAGCGGCTGGGCCTGGCCTATATCGATGCCCCGTTGGAAAGCCGCGGCGCGCCGCACAAGGACCGGATTTTGCGGCTGGCCGGGATTTTCGCGGATATGCCAGAGCCGGCGCTGCTGCACTGCAAATCCGGCGCCGACCGCGCCGGGCTGGCGGCCGGGCTCTGGCTGCTGGTGCAGGGCCGGCCGGTGGCGGAGGCGGCGGCGCAACTCTCGCTGAAATTCGGCCATGTGAAGCAGGGCAAGACCGGCATCCTGGACGCCTTCTTCGCGCTGTACGCGGCGGCGGCGCCGAAGCCGTTCCTGGACTGGCTGCGCGAGGATTATGACGAGGCCAAGCTGCGCGCGGACTTCTTCAGCGTACAGCGCAAGCCCTGGGCCGACCTGCTGGTGGACAAGGTGCTGCGGCGGGAGTGAGGCGTGGATGGCCGGGCCAGGCTCGGCCATGACGGATGGGCGGTTCGGCCCGGCCCTGGCCGAGGGGCGCCGCTCCGCTACAGCAGCTTCCAGCGCACCCCCAGGTTGAACAGCGGCTTGACCACCACGTTGCTCAGCAGGCTGCGCACCAGGTGGAAGCCCAGCACCAGCGGCACCGCCAGGTCCAGCGCCTTGGCGGTCAGCGACATCTCCGGCATGCCGCCCGGCGCCATGCCCAGCACGACAGCCGGCCAGGGCAGCCCGGCCGCCCAGGCCAGCAGCAGCGCCATGGCGGACAGCACCACCACCAGCACCACCGAGGACAGCAGCGAGGCCGCCAGCAGCCCGCGCGACGACATCAGGAAGCCTTTTGTGAGTCGCGCGCCCAGCGTGGCGCCCATGACGATCTGCGCCAGTGAAACCAGCCAGGACGGCATGCCGGTAAACCCGTAGCCGGAAGCGGCGATGGCGATGTTCAGCAGGCAGGGGCCGAACATCCAGGGGTTGCCGAAGCCAAGGCGCATCAGGGGGTAGGCCGCCAAGGGCGCCACCGCCAGCAGGGCCAGCAGCCCCGGCCAATCCACCGCGGTGGCGAAGGCGCTGTAGGCGCCGTATTCGCCATGCGGGGCGATCAGGCCAAGGATGGGCGGGATGGTCAGCACCACCGTCACCACCCGCATGGTCTGGCTGAGCGTGACCGGGGCGACCTGGGCGCCGGCCTCCTGCGCCAGCACCACCATGACGATGACGCCCCCGGGCACGCCGCAGAAGAAGCCGGTGCGGGCATCCACCTTGGCCATACGGGTGAACATGCGGGCCACCAACAGGCCGGTCGCCAGCGTCAACAGCCCGGCCAGCGCCAGCCAGGGCGCGGCCGCGGTGACGGCGCCGAGCACCGGCCCGGTAAAGCTCATGCCGAAGGCGGTGCCCAGCACCATCATGGCCATCGGCCGGCCGCGGTTGTGCACGGCGGTGGGGCGGAACCAGCCCAGCGCGGTGGTGCCGACCATGGCGCCGATCATCCAGGCCAGCGGGATGTGCAGCAGCGCGAAGATGGCCCCGCCGATGACGGCGACGACGGCGGTTTCGAGATGGGTGCTGAGGGGTACGGGGGGACGGGGCGCCAAGCCGGGAACTCACTGGACCTGCGGCGCGGCCCACATCCATGGATCACGCCGGAGCTGTTGGTTGGGAGACTGATGCACCGCTCGGGCGATTCCGGCTTCGCGGACCAGGCTCTGATGCCTGACCATCGCCCCCATGGTGCGGCGCGTCAAACCGGTGCGGCGGCGGGGGGCGGGATTGTTGGGGAGGTGCGGCTGGTGGCGCCGACCGTAACGCTTTCTTCAAGCTTCGCGCGCATTTTG